>NZ_JBMPQA010000003.1:0-381457 GCF_049725055.1 Pseudactinotalea sp. Z1739
TGTCAGCGGCCACGGCAGACTGCCCGGAGACGGCCAGATAGTTGCCCGGTGGCGGACGTGAGAACTGCCCGCTGACGGTCATGGGATCTGCCCGACACGACATTGCGCCCCGCGCTGCTTGCGGCGGTTGGGGCCCCTCCTGGGGTGCGATAGCGGTGCTGAAGCGCCTATCGCCCCCAGGAGGGTTACATGAAGTCTGCCGAGGAGATCATGGAAATTCTAGAAGCGTTCGACCTGACACAGTCCTATCGAGACGCCGGAGTGCTGGCCGGGGTTTCTCACCACACGGTGGCCCGGTACGTGCGGGCCCGCGATGCCGGGGCGTTGAGTGACCGGCCGGTGGCCCGGGCGCAGTTGATCGATGCGTTCCTGCCCAAGGTCGAGGAGTGGATGGAGCATAGCCGCGGCAAGGTCCGCGCTGACGTCGCCCACGACAAGCTCATTGCGATGGGCTATGAGGGCTCGGAGCGCACTACCCGACGCGCCGTGGCGGCGGTGCGCCGGTCCTACAAGTTGGGTAACGCCCGGGTGCACCGGCCCTGGGTCACCGAGCCGGGGCTGTGGTTACAGTACGACTTCGGCGATGGGCCGGTGATCGACGGCGCGAAGACGGTGTTGTTGTGCGCGTGGTTGGCTTGGTCACGGTTCCGGGTGGTGGTCCCGCTGCTGGACAAGACCTTCCCCAGCGTGTTCGCCGCGCTGGACACGGTCTTCCGCCGACTGGGCGGCGCCCCCACCTACGTGCTGACCGACAACGAGAAGACCGTCACCGTGGAGCACGTGGCCGGTATGGCGGTACGGAATCCGCAGATGGTGGCCTGGTCTCGTCACTACGGCGTCACCGTGCTGACTTGCCAGCCGGCAGACCCCGCGAGCAAGGGCGGCACGGAGAACGCGGTGAAGATCGCCAAGGCCGACCTGGTGCCCACCGAGGCGAACCTCTTGGGCGAGTATGGCTCATTCGCCGAGCTGGAGGCGGCATGCGAGCGGTTTGGTGAGCAGGTCAACGCCCGCGTTCATCGCACCACCCGCCGCGCCCCGGACCAGATGCTGGCCGAGGAACGCACCCGGCTGCACGCGCTACCGCCAGTTCCTCACACGGTGGCGTTCGGCACTACGAGGAAGGTCCCGGCCACCACCCCGATGGTGACCTACGACGGCGGGCAGTACTCCGTCCCGCACCAGTTGCTGGGACAGATGGTATGGGTGCGCTCCTACGGCACCGGCGCCGACCAGCAGGTCGTCATCGTCCACCTGCAGGAGTCCGGACCGCGGGAAGTCGCCCGTCACCTGCGCGCCGCGCCAGGGTCGCCGAAGATCAACGACGAGCACTTCCCACCCGCACCGCAAGGCGCGCTGGAGCGCCAACCACGCCCCCGAAACGCTGCCGAGAGGGAGTTCTTGGCGCTGGGACCCGGGGCCAGGTTGTGGCTGACCGAGGCCGCCGCTGCGGGCACCACGAAGATGCGCGTCAAGATGGCCGAGGCGGTAGCACTGGCCAAACTCTTCGAGGCCGGTCAGGTCGACTGGGCACTGGGCCACGCCGCCGTCCACGGCCGGTTCGCCGAGGCCGACCTGCCCTCCATCCTGAACCACCGCGCCACCGGCACCAGCAGCCAGCATCATCGCGCCAGCGAGGAACGGTCCCTGACCCAGGGCACCGCTGCCTGGGCGGCACTGGGCGGGCAAGTTGCCGCCACCGACGACGCTGCCGCCGGCGACGAGGCCATCGGCGAGGAAGAGGTGGTGCTCCGATGAGCGCCACGACGAGCCGCACCGGCGTCCCGTCGCTGGGAGTGCCACCGGCCCCACAGTTGCCCGATGACCTGGAGGCGATGCTGCGGCGGCTGCGCCTGCCCCATATCCGCGGCCACGCCCCACAGTTACTGGCCACCGCCACGGCCCAACGCTGGGAACCCGCCGAGGTACTACGGGCACTGCTGCGCGAGGAGGCCGCCGGCCGCGACCGCGCCGCCCTTGCCACCCGGCGCACCGCGGCAGGGTTCCCCACCGGCAAGACCTTCGAAGCCTGGGACACCGCAGCCTCCTCCATCCCCGCACCCACCCAGCAGGCGCTGCGAACCTTGGAGTGGGTCGGGCGCAAGGAGAACCTCGTCATCTACGGGCCCTCGGGCACCGGCAAGTCGTTCTTCCTCGAAGCCCTCGGCCAGCAGGCCATCGAGCAGGGCCTGCGGGTCTCCTGGTTCACCCTGGAGGACCTGGGCGCCCTGCTACGACGTCACCGCGCCGATGACACCATCACCAAGGCCATCGCCCGGGTGCTGCGAGCGGATCTGGTCGTGGTCGACGACATCGGACTCCTGCCGGTTGCCGAGGAAGCCGCCGAGGGCCTCTACCGCCTGGTCGATGCTGCCTATGAGAAACGCTCGGTGGCGATCAGTTCGAACCTGCACCCGGCTGGGTTTGACGAGCTGATGCCCAAGACCATCGCGACCGCGACGGTCGACAGGCTCCTGCACCACGCTCACGTCTGCCAGACCAGTGGCGAGTCCATCCGTCTGGCCCAGGCACTATCAGGAGCGGGGGTGAGCCCGTTGACCTGACACCCGGGGCCGGTGATGGCCAACCCTGGGCAGATCCCATGGCCATCACCGGGCAGATCTCGTGACCGTCAACGGGCAGGCATCACGACCGCCCCTGGGCAGTTCCCACTGTCCCTTGACATACATACCGCGAACCCTCAGATCACGGTTAGATCACGGCATTACCGAATGCTTCATCAAACCTTCATCGTCATCCCCCGCCTCGGCGACTGCACGCCCGCCGCTCCTGTCGTAGCGTCGGGGCGGCCGAGACCTTGCCGCCTGCGCTGCAGAAGGCACCTGATTCGAGACGAAAAGCCGAGAATCTCGGGCGCAGTGGTTGCCTGGATGACCCCCACTAGGACGGTGGAAGAACATGAAAAGAATGGCGGCGCTGGTGCTGATCCGCGCCGGCTGCTCCTCGTTGGATCCGGCCTCCGAGCCCACCGCCGGAGGTGGTGAAGCCGCGTTCCTCGCCACCCATGACTTGGCCGGCATGGAGGTCGCAGAGATGATCGACCACCTGGACCGGCTCGGTGGAAAGGAACGCCCCACCGACTACATCGCCTCCATCCGGCCCGATGAACTGGTGCTCTCCGACGGGCAGCAGGAACTGGCCGAAGTGCTCATCGATGAAGAATTGGCGACCTATGCGAACGGTTTCGCCGGCTTCTGGTTGCCACGCGATCTGCAGGGCACCATCAAGGTCAACCATGACGGCCTGACGGGTACAGCCGAGTTCTCCACCACCGACGAGGTCGCCACCTGCCTCACCACCCTCCAACTGATATAGGTCGCGGTCACAACCTGTGCCAATCTCGGAGCAGCAGGACGGCGCACCGGTGAGCGCGGCGCACGCGGCTAGCGACGCCGGGCAAGCCGCCGCACCCCATAGCCGCGTCATCGGACTGGACGCGGCGCGGGCGCTGGCCATCCTGGGCATGCTCGCGGTCAACGTCGGTCCGCTCTATGACGATGGCATCGCCGGGCTGGTCATGCGGCTGCCGCACGGGCGGGCTTCATTGTTGTTCGTGCTGCTGGCCGGGATCGGGTACTCGTTCCTGACCCGCCGGGCCCGCGACGGTGCCGCGCCACCCTGGGGGCAGGTGTTGTGGCGGACGGTTCTGCTGAGCCTGATCGGGCTGAGCACTCAGTTGGCGGGTCATGGCGCCAAGGTGATCTTGACCACCTATGCGGTGCTGTTTCTCGTGGGACTGGTGGTGGTGCGGGCCCCCTCATGGCTGCTGCTGACCGCCTCGATCGCGGCAACTGCCGCTGGACCACTGGTGTGGCTGGGTGTCCAACTCAGAACCGGTGAGGTCTTCGACCGGGAGCCCGCCACGCTACTGGATGCGCCCGGGCAGATCGTGGCCTCGACATTCCTGACCGGGCCGTACCCGGTGATCACCTGGCTCGGGCCGTTCCTGTTCGGGATGTGGCTGGGCAGGTTGCGCCTGCAAGACCGGTGCGTCCAGATACGGCTGACTGTGGCCGGAGTGGTGCTGACCCTGCTTGCCGAACTCGGCTCCCGGGCGTTGGAAGCGTTCCTGGGGCGGCCGGATGGGGAGCCCGGTGTGGACTGGTTCCTTTCGGCGGCCGCACATTCGCAGATGCCGTTGTGGCTGATCCGGGGCAGTGCCTCGGCCGTGGCGGTGCTGGGCCTGACACTTCTGGTTTTGCCGTACCTGGGCCGCTTCGGTTGGCCGCTGGTGGCCACGGGTCAGTTGGCGCTGACCGTGTATGTGGTGCACCTGTTCGGCATCGCGGAGGTAGTGCGTCCCGGCCCGGGGACCGCGCCGGCGGGTCTGGTCACCACGGCGGTGATGGCCCTGGTGCTGATAGGCGCAGCGGTGGGCTGGCGGCACTTCTTCTCCCGCGGGCCGCTGGAGGCATTGTTGCGGGTGCGGCTGCGCCGGCGGCGATGAACTCGCCACCAGGCCGACGGCGTTGAGCCGATAGGACAACCGCTGCAGGGTCGCCCCGGCGGGGAAGTCGTCCAGCAGCACGGACCAGCAGGTGGGCCGGGACGTCGCCTGCGGCTCTTCGGCGCCCAGGCCAAGCGAGATCACCTCACCAACCAGTGGCCGGCGCTGACGCGGATACGTGGATCACCAGCCAGTAGGACTACAGCGCAGGTTTCCACCCCCGTCGGCAGGCCGTAGGGCAGCAGGATCGCCCGGTGCATGGCACACCCTGGCCGCGTCAGTGACGATGCGCCCCAACCACGTCCTCGCGATCCCCAGTAGCCCGTGAGCCGTCGGCGGAAGGAACCCGAGGTGCGCCGTGCGCCGCGGCGGTGCTGGTCTCGGGGCTGAGGTCCAGGCGGCGCAACAGTTGGGCGTTGAGCGCCACGACAATGGTCGACAGGGACATGAGGAGCGCGCCGACCGACATGGGTAGGACGAACCCGACCGGGGCCAGCACACCTGCGGCCAGGGGCACGGCCGCGATGTTGTAGCCGGCAGCCCACCACAGGTTCTGCTTCATCTTCCGGTACCCGGCACGGGAGAGCTGGATGACCGACAGCACCGACCGGGGGTCGTCAGACGCCAGGATGACGCCGGCGGAGGCGATCGCCACGTCGGTGCCCGCTCCGATCGCGATCCCGACGTCTGCCTGAGCCAGCGCCGGGGCGTCGTTGACGCCGTCCCCGACCATGGCGACGATACGGCCCTCCTGCTGCAGCTGGGCGACCTTCTCGCTCTTGTCCTCCGGGCGCACCTGGGCGAAGACCTGGTCGACGCCCAGTTCGGCGCCCACAGCCCGGGCCACCGGCTCGGCGTCACCGGTGATCATGACGACCCGGATGCCCAACTGGTGCAGGGCATCGATCGCCTGCCGTGACTCCTCGCGGACCTCATCGGCCAGGGCGAGGGCACCGGCCACCTGGCCGTCGACGAGAACGTGCAGGACGGTGGCACCGGACTGTGCCCAGGACGCTGTCGCGGCCAGCGGCTCGGCGCCGTACTGGGAGAGCAGCGCAGGCCCGCCGACCTGGACCTCGCGGCCCTCGACGGTGGCGCGTACCCCCACGGCCGTCGCCGCCCTGAAGTTGGCGGCCGACGGAACCTGCAGCCCGCGGTCTCGGACCGCGGCGAGAACTGCGCGGGCAAGCGGGTGCTCACTCTCGGCCTCGGCGGCCGCCGCCAGGCGCAGCAGTTCCTCCACCTCATACGCTCCGGTGCTCGTGACGTCGGTGAGGGCCGGCTCGCCCTTGGTCAGGGTGCCGGTCTTGTCGAAGAGCACGGTGTCGACCACGCGCATCCGCTCCAGGGCGCCGCGGTCCTTGACCAGGACGCCGCCGCGGGCAGCGCGTTCGGTGGAGATGGACACGACGAGTGGGATCGCCAGGCCCAGAGCGTGGGGGCAGGCGATGACCAGGACGGTGATCGCCCGGACCAGTGCGCTGTCCGGAACCCCGAGGGACATCCACACCACGGCGGTGATTGCGGCGGCGATGAGCGCGTACCAGAACAGCCACCCGGCGGCCTTGTCCGCGAGGAGCTGGGCGCGGCTGGTGGAGGCTTGCGCCTCGGCCACGAGCCGCTGGATGCCGGCAAGGGCGGTGTCCTCCCCCACGGCCGACACTCGAACCCGTAAGGCGTTGTCGGTCGCGACGGTGCCAGCCACGACGTGGTCTCCCACGGTGCGCAGCAGCGGCCGCGACTCACCGGTGATCATCGACTCATCGACGTCCGCGCCGCCGTCCACGACCTCACCATCGGCCGGCACTCGTCCGCCCGGGCGGACGACTACCACGTCACCGAGTCGCAACTCGGCGGGGGAGACCGTGATGACCTAGTCCCCTTCCACCCGTTCGGCCTCGTCGGGCAGCAGCGCGGCCAGGGAGTCGAGGGCGGAGGACGTCTGCGCCAGGGAGCGCATCTCCAGCCAGTGTCCGAGCAGCATGATGACGACGAGCAGCGCCAACTCCCACCAGAAGTCCAGTTCGTGGGTGAACAGCCCCAGGCTGGCCCCCAGGGACGCGACGAAGGCGACGGTGATCGCCATCCCGATGAGCAGCATCATCCCCGGTCTGCGGGTGCGCAGCTCACCGATCGCGCCAGTGAGGAAGGGGCGCCCGCCCCACAGGTAGATCACGGTACCCAGCACCGGGGAGACCGCCTCCACACCCGGCAGGTCGGGCAGCGCGTAGCCGAGCAGGTCGGCGAACATCCCGTTGAGCAGCACCGTGGGCACCGCCAGGGCCAGCATGACCCAGAACAGGCGACGGAACATGGCCACGTGGTCGCCATGACCGCCGTGCCCTCCGTGGCCGGCGTGCGCGTCGTGCCCGCTGTCGTGCCCGTGGTCCGCGGCCGAGTCGTGCCCCGCAGCGGTCAGCGGGTCGGTGACACCCCCGCCCTCAGTGGGCAACGCCTGCCCGTGCGTGGCCTCATACCCGGCCGCGACACCGTAAGCCGAGTCGTGGTCGGCGTGCGCGGTGTGCTCCTGGCCGTCGCGTGGCCGGGGGCCTGCGTGGTCGTGACTTGATGGCGTACCCATGGCAACCCCTCATTCCATTGCTCCATATACCCCTAGAGGGTATCTCGTCAGCAGTAAGGCAGGCGAGAAGTTTTCCATTCCCGATCTGACCGCAGCGGGCAGGGATCTTCATTGGTTCTTCATGGTGGCGTGGACCCTCGAGCGCTGCTCGGCCGAGGGACGCGGGCTGGTTCTGCGGCACCGCCCGCCATGGTGCCGCTGGCTGCCGGTGCTCTCCGGGTCCGCCGCGGGCGCTCCTGGCGTTCACCTTCGCCGTCATGCGGATGTGGGCGGTCACGATTTCTGGGTGATGCTCGTCGGCTCCTCGGAATGGGGCCATGCGCTCGTGTGGCCGTCGGGTTCAGCGGGTGTCGACCACTGCCATCATCCCGGCATCCTCGTGGTCGAGGATGTGGCAGTGGTACACGCTGCGGCCCGGGTGGTGGGTGAAGTCCACCAGCGTCCGGACCCGGCCGTTGGCGGGGACGTTGACGACATCCCGCCAGGTCGGTTCTGACACCGGTTCGCCGTCGGTCTCGAGGAGCTGCATGGGCCACACATGCAGATGGAAGGGATGATCCATCGGCGTGGGATTGGTGATGGTCCACTCCTCCACCGACCCGGCGGCGACCTGCTGGTCGACCCGGTCGGCGTCGAAGGGGCGTCCGTCGAAGCCCAGGTCCATCATCCCCCTGCGGCCGGGACCCATCATCCCCCCGCTCATGTTCATGGTGAAGGCGATCTCCCGTCGCTCATCGAGCGGGCGGTTGCGCAGGTCAGGGTCCGCAGGTCGTTCGGGCACCGGCCCCACCGCGGCGGCCTCGTCCCCGGAGACCGCCAGGGTGGCTAGGACGGCGGGGCCTGACAGGTCCCCACCGCCCATCATCATGCCCATCGCGCCGCGGTCGTACCCGAGCGAGCGCAGCTCGCTGGTACCCCCGCGGGTGGTCACCAGCAGATCCGCGCGGTTGCCCGGAGCCAGCAGCACCTGCTCGACCTCCCGGGCTGCGGGTTCGTGGCCGCTGTCGATGCCCAGCAACGCAAGAACCTGCCCGGGCAGGGCCAGGTGCAGGTAGCGGGATGTGCACGCGTTGATCACTCGCCAGCGTTCCCGTTCTCCCGGACGGGCGGTGAGTTCTGGCCGGACCTGGCCGTTGATCAGGACAAGGTCCCCCTCCCGGCCCATCATCACCTGCGCTGTCGACGCCGACGCGAGTGCGCCGTCGCGATCCAGCGTAATGTCCGAGACGACGAGGACCCGCTCCCGGCTGACCGGCACCTCATCGCCCTCGACGATCAGGGCACCGTACAGACCGCCGAAGACCTGGTCGGCCACCGTGCCGTGGCGGTGAGGGTGGTACCAGAACACCCCGGTCGGGTGGTCCTCGCGCAGGTCGAAACGGTACTCGAAGCTCTGCCCCGGATCGACACTGACGAAGGGGTTATCCCCGTTGTCCCGTGGGGACACCACGAGGCCGTGGGTGTGCAGGTTGGTCGGCGTCTCGAGTTCGTTGCGCAGGAGCACCTCGATGCGGTCCCCGGGACGCACCCGCCAGGTCTGCCCCGGAACAGTGCCGTTGTAGGTCAGCACCCGGGCAGGCCTGCCGGCAATGGTTGTCTCCCGTGGGGTCGCGACAAGCTCCACGCGCAGGAGCCCGTCCCGGCTGCGCACCACCTCGGGCTCGGTCAACGTCTCGGATCCGCGCGTCGCTGTGCGCAGCGGGGCCGGCAGGGCGGCCCAGGGGAGGCCGGTGCGGGACAGCCCCACCCCGCCTACGACCACCCCCAGGGCCCCTAGCGCCCCCAGCCGGAGCGCCACCCGGCGGGTGATCGGTTCCACCGCTCAGTCCTCGGGGCCCTCGAGGCGCCGGCGCCGCTCGTCGTACTCCGTGGAGTCGATCTCTCCCCTGGCGTACCGCTCATCGAGGACCTCCAGCGCGCGGCCGCCCCGCATCGGCGGCGGGTTGCGCTGCTCACCCTGCCCACCCCCGGACAGGAGCCGGACCAGCACCACCGCCAGCACCGCGACACCGAGCACAAGCAGGACGAGGAACAGCCAGCCCCAGCCCATGCCCCACGAACCCATGTCATGCCAACCCATACCATCTCCTTGTAGCCGGTTCTGCCACCGGAGGGCCTATGGTGCCGGGCTCGACTCCCGGCCCTCCTGCGCACTCCTCAGAGCGTCTCCAACAACTGCTCCATCTCCGCGATCTCACGCTCCTGGTCATCGACGATCTTCTGGCCCAGGTCCAGCGCCTGTGGGTTCTCCCCGCCGTGGAGCTCCTCCTGTGCCATGTCCACCGCGCCGCGGTGGTGAGCGATCATCAGTTCCAGGAACCGCCGGTCGAACTCGGCGCCGGACAGCGATTCCAGCTCGGCCATGGCCTCCTCCTGGCTCATGCCCTCCATCTCCATGCCGCCGTGGTCCATGCCCTCCATGCCGCCCGTCGGGGAGGTCTCCTCCCCCCATGCCTCCAGCCAGGACGTCATCTCGTCGATCTCCGGGCCCTGCGCGGAGGAGATCCGCTCCGCCAGGGAGCGCACCTCCTCGCTGTCAGCCTTCTCCAGGGCCAGGTCAGCCATCTCGATGGCGCCCTCGTGGTGCACGATCATCATCTGCGCGAACATCGTGTCCGCGTCGTTGTGCACGCCCTCGACCTCAGTCGGCGATGCGCTGTCAGTCGTCTCCTCCACAGCGGAGCCCGGGGCCGGCTCATCGGGTGTGGTTCGTGCTCCGTCACCGCACGCGGCAAGGGCGAGGGCCATGGCAACCCCGCCGGCGACGACGGCGAGTCGCGTCCTGGGTATCACGAACGGTCTCCCTCTGCTGGAGTTGGCTAGCGGGCAAGAAGGTCCCAGGCGCAACTGGCCGGCTCATCGCGTGGGGCTAAGGGAGGATAATCACGCCCGTCCCGGCGGCAGCAAGCCCAGCAGCGGCGGCGCGGGATTCTTCATCGACTCTTCATCACCCGGTGCGGGGAGGCGGGGGGGGGCGGGGGGCGCGTGGGACAGCGGGCCTGCAAGCCAGAGCAGGGTCAGGTGCGAACCAGAAGGGCCCGGGGTCCCCCGGTTGCGAGCCGCTCGCCGTGGAGGGACGTGAGATGAGCGTGACGAGAGCCAATCAGGGCCGCACACCCAGACTGCATGGAACCCAACGAGTACAGCCCAAACCCCTGATGACCACGTCAGACTTGGCTGAATGTCTCAACGTCACCGCGCGCCGAATCCATGATTGGAGGAGCGAGGGTACCGTTGACCTGCCACCCGCATACCGACTCGGTGGCGAGCTGCGAAGCCGACCGAGGTACGTGCCTGGATAGGCCGGCATCGGGACGCGGCGTGAGCAGACGTGGACGACCCCGTCTCGCTATCGGAGAGACAAGCGACAAATGGAACGTCCAGCGCCTGCCAGACGGTCGCTGGGAGGCGACCGTCTACGTGAGGGACACCGACGGGCAGACCCGCCGTGTGCGCCGGTACGCAGAGACCGAGACGGCGGTACGACGGGCGATGCGGCGTCATCTACGCGTGCGGGTCGTGAGCACGGGCGGGGCTATCACAGGGGACACAAGGCTCGAAGATGCCGTGGCCGCCTGGTTCACATACGCCGAGACCCGCGGTAGGTGGCGTCAGCAGATCCTTCGCGTCTACGGCAGCGCATCGGGACGGCTCTCACCGGCTATCGGACCCCTCTCGCTCCACGAGGTGACGCCACGGGCCATCCCCGACGCCATCGACGCCCTCCACGAGGTCAGACCGGGGCAGGTGAAGAACGCCAGTGCGGTGCTGCGGCAGGCACTCTCCTACGTGGTGCGCGAGGGCGCCATCCAGGTCAATCCGGCGCGTGAACTGGAACCGCCGGCGGGGCGCTCCCGTGGCGAGGTGCGCGCACTCACCCCGGATGAGGAGGTCCTCCTGCTGCGTCTGGTGCGCGAGCACCGCACCGACCGCGACCCGCGACGGCCAATGGTGCGCGGACCCCGGCCCACGTCTCTGCGCCCCAATGGGCGGCTATGTTGCCGCAGTCAAAGCGACCGGTTCAGTAGGTGGCTCGCCCGCCGCTGATGTCGTAGACCCCGCCGGTGGAGAAACTCACCCGTGGGGAGGCGAGGAACTCGATTAGTTCAGCAACCTCCTCTGGGGTCCCGCTGCGCTGCATCGGGATGAGGCTCGTCATGTACTCCAGCACGTTGGGAGCGGTGTCCTCGTTCATCGGCGTCGCGATCACCGCAGGCGCCACGGTGTTCACCAGCACACCGGTCGTCGCCAGTTCCTTCCCGACGGACTTCCCGAGCGCGATCACGGCCGCCTTCGAGGCCGAGTACGCGGCCAGGTTCGGGTTCCCGTCCTTACCCGCGATACTCGCGATATTGACTACCCGGCCCCACCCGGCCTCCACCATTGCCGGCACGAATGCCCGCATGCACGCCACGGTGCCGAGTACGTTGACATCATAGGTGCGTCGCCACTCCTCGGCCGTGGTCTGCAGCAGTGGCTTGTTCGGCCCCACCGTCCCGGCGGAGTTGACGAGGATATCTACCGGCCCAAGTTGCGCGGCAGTTTCCTGGACGGCTGCCTCATCGGTGACGTCCACCACCAGGTCGGCCCCCGACTCGCGGTCGATACTGAACACCCGGTGCCCCTCGGCCCGGAGCCGGGTCACCGCAGCCGCACCGATCCCGCTGCCTCCTCCGGTGACCACTGCGGTGCGCGCTGCTGATTCCGTACGGCTCATTTCATGGCTCCGATCCGCTCGATGCCCACGCGGACGTCATCATCGGAAGCGGCAAGGGACAACCGGACCCACCCTTCGCCCATCGGGCCGAACGTGGTGCCCGGCGCCACCGCGACGTGCTGTTCGCGCAACAGCCGCAACGCCCAGTCAGCGACCGGCTCGTTCGCGACCTGCCGCACATCGCACCAGATGTAGAACGCGCCGTGCGGCTCCAGATAAGGCACCCCCTGCTCCTGCAGCCAGCCCATCGCCAGCGACCGCCGCCGGTCGTAGGCTGCGCGCATTCGCTCGGTGTGCTCCTGGGGTCCCTTCAGGGCGGCCAGGGCCGCCGTCTGGGCCGGAGCGTTGACGCAGGAGATGATCGTTTCCTGCAGTTTGGCGGCGGTCGTGGCCACCTCTGGGGGGCAGGCCAGGTAACCCACCCGGACCCCGGTCATGGCATAGGTCTTGGAGAAGCTGAACGCGCTGAGCACCACACCGGCCGTGTCGTACACCGCGGGGCTCACATGCGGCACGACGTAGGTCAGGCCGTCGTAGCACTCATCCGATATAAGCCAAAGATCGTGTGCCTCGGCGAACCGGACCAGTTCCTCCACCAGCGCCGCGGGCATCACCGTGCCGAGCGGATTGGACGGGGTATTGACCAGCAGTACTTTCGTGCGCTCCGTGACCAACTCGGCCAGTGCTTGGACCCGGGGGAGGAAACCGTCCTCGGGACGCAACTCGTAAGGCACCGGTGTGGCGCGGGACAGTTCTACGACCATCCGGAAGTTCGGCCATCCTGGTTCGGGAATCAGGACCTCATCCCCGGGGTCGACCGTCATGGCCGTCGCCACTTGGAGGGCCTGCATCCCCCCGGCGGTGATGACCACTTGGTCCGACTCGACCCGGATCTGGTTGTGCTGGTCCAGTTTCCTTGTGAGGGCCTCCCGCAGCGGCGTGATGCCGGCGTTCGGCACGTAGTGCGTCTGGCCGTCGGTGTAGGCGTCGCTGCCGGCTTGCAGCACGTGGGGTGCGGCGGTGAACTCCGGCTCACCGA
The DNA here is from genome assembly GCF_049725055.1 of Pseudactinotalea sp. Z1739. The sequence goes on from NZ_JBMPQA010000003.1 coordinate 12,806, forward strand.
CGTGCAACCCGATGACGGGTTCTTCGATCTGCCAGGCGGCGTCCATGATCCGGCGGATTCCGGACCGGGGCATTTTGGCCGCGTGCGGGGAGACCTTGGGCATGGGGACCTCGGTGCTTTCTGTCGTGCGGATGGTGAAATAGCCCGCCTCAGGCGGAAAAGTCGAAGAGCCGTTGGGCGGTGCCGCCGCGGATCATGGCCCGCTCTCCGTGCGATAGATCCGGCAGGGCGAGGTTCACGATCTCGTAGGTGGCCGGGTAACCGGGCTCCTGATCGATCCAGGGCCAGTCGGAGCCCCACAGGGTCCGCTCCGGTCCGAATGCCGCCACCAGGGCGGCACCGGCCTCGTGGACCTCGGGGTACGGATGGGGCTGGTGGGACAGGGCGTAGTGACCGGAGAACATCAGGTGGACGGAGTCGAACCGGGCCAGCGCCTCAACCTCCGCTCGCCGCTGCGGGGTCAGCCCGGTGGCGAACCATGGGCGGGAGTGCCGGTCGACCTGCATATCGTGCGGGGTGAAGCCCATGTGGTTCAGCACAACCCGCAGGTCCGGGTACAACTCGCCCACCTCGGTGAGCAGCGGGGCCTGGTCCGGGGGCAGGTAACTCCACAGGATGAGCCCCTCGGTCTCCATGTAGGCCAGCATCGGGCGGATCGGGGAGTCGGCCAGGGGTGTGCCGGGCTCGCCCAACCACATGGTGCGGATCCCGGCGAAGGGGAAGGTCTCGCGCCGGGTGCGCAGGTGGTCGACCGGATCGTCCCCGGTGCGCCCGAGGTCAGCCGCGGAGGCGACGGCGATGGCACGGAACCGGTCCGGGTGGAGGGCCAGTTGGGCCGCGACGTACGCGTCGTGCTCATCCAGGGGGACCAGCACTGCTTTGTCCACCCCGGCGGCGTTCAACCGGTCCCGGTAATCCTCGATCGTGGCGTACCGGTCGGCGGGCACCAGTTCGTTGGTTTGCCGCGGGTCCTGGTCGCTGGCGGCGAAGACGTGGGCGTGTGCATCGACGATGAGGGCCATGGGCTACTTCCTGGTCTTGGCAACGAAGATGGCGGCGGCGGCGATGATGATCACCCCGCGGATGAGGTCGGTGATGGTGGAGGGGAATTGCAGGATCGTGATCGAGTTGGTGATCAGCGACAGCAGCGCCACTCCGCCCATGGTGCCGAGCAGCGCACCGCGACCGCCGAGCAGGGAGGCGCCACCGAGGACCACAACGGTGATCGCGCTCAGTTCCAGTCCTTCACCGGCGGTGGGGCTTCCCAGCCCGGACCGGGCGGCGAGGATAATCCCGGCCAGTGCCGCCAGCACACCGGCGAGCAGGAACGCCTTGATCCGGACCCGGTCGACGTCGATACCCACGGAGCGCGCGGCTTCCAGGTCTCCGCCGACGGCGGTGACGTGCCGTCCCCAGGCGGTGCGGTTCAGCAGCGCCCACACGAGCAGGACGGCGAACAGCAGCAGGAAAAAGATGTAGGGCAGCGGGCCGATCCGTCCGATCGCCATCCGGGACAGCACGGAGGTGACCTGGCCGGCCGGGGTGCTGGAGATGAGCAGGGCGATCCCGTTGAATAGGTACAGGGTGCCCAGGGTGACGATGAATGGCGGCATCCCGAGTCTGGCGACCAGTACTCCGTTGACCGCGCCCAGCAGGCCGCCCAGGATCAGCACCCCGATGATCACCGGTGCGGTGCGGATCGGGTAGCCGTTGATGAAGACTGCGGTACAGAGGGTGATGAGGGTGACCAGCGACCCGATGGACAGGTCGATGCCTCCGGACAGGATCACCACGTGCTGACCCAGGGCCACCAGGCCCAGCACGACGGCGCTGGTCAGTAGGGCGGCGAGGTTCCCGGTGGTCCACAGCGCGCCTCCGCGCATCACCGTCAAGGTCGCCGCGAACAGGGCGACGATGATCCAGACCGCTGCCCCGCGGCGGACCAGGTCGTTGACGAACCCGGTGCGGGCCCGGGGAGTGTCGCGGGTGGCGGTGGTGGTGGTCACTGCTGTGCTCCCGTGGCCAATTCCATGATCTCCTCGGCACGTTCCAGGTCGTGTGATCCGCCGGGCACCTCTCCGACGATGCTGCCGCGTCGACACACCAGAACTCGATGGGACAGGCCCATCACCTCGGGCAGGTCGCTGGAGGCGATGAGGATGCTCAGCCCGGCGGCTGCTAAGGAGTTGATGATCTCGTAGATCTCCGCCTTGGCACCTACGTCCACACCTCGGGTGGGCTCATCGAGCAGCAGCACCGTGGGTTCGACTCCGAGCCACTTGGCCAGCACCACCTTCTGCTGGTTGCCGCCGGACAATTGCTTGGTGATCTGCCCGGGGCCGGAGGCGCGGATCCCGAGTGTCTGCTGGGACTCCTGGTACAGGCGGCGTTCGGTGGCCGGCTGGACGAGGGTGAGTTTGCTGATGGCCCGCAACCGGGTCAGGGTGATGTTCCCGGCAACAGATAGGTCCAGGATCAACCCGTCGCGCTTGCGTTCCTCGGGTACCAGCACCACACCGGCACGCACGGCCCGCCGTAGCGAGTCCGGCAGGTCCCGGCCGCGGACCTGCACCGTTCCCGCCTGCCGGGCGCGCACTCCGGCGATCGTGCGAAGCAGGCGGCTGCGTCCGGCGCCGACCAACCCGGCGATGCCGACGATCTCGCCGCGGCGCACCTGTAGGTCGACCGGGGGTGCATCGGTGTGTCGGGGCACCAGGCCTTGGACGCTCAGGGCGATCTCCTTCTGGGCGGCCGGGGGTGTGGGGTGGATGGCATCGACCTCGCGGCCCACCATCTCCCGGATGATCCGGTCGGTGCTGTACTGCTCGGCGATCCCGGTGGAGACGATCCGGCCGTCGCGCAGTACGGTCACGTCGTGCGCCAGGCGCTCCACCTCATCCAGCAGGTGGGTGATGTACAGGACGGCCACACCGTCTGCGACGACGTCGTGCACCACCGTGTGCAGCGCTTCGAGTTTGTCCCCGGAGAGCACCGCGGAGGGCTCATCGAGGATGAGCACCCGGCTGCGCCGCACCAGTGCGCGGGCGATCTCCAGGAGTTGTTTGTTCGCCAGGGACAATCCACCGGCGATGGTCGACAGGCGCACGTCGTGCAGGGCGACGCGTTCCATCGCCCGGTTTGCGGCCCGCCGCTGCTCGGCGGGCCGCAGTACCCCGCGTCGTTGCTCCTCATGGCCCAGCATCACGTTGTCGAGTACCGTCATATCCGGAAGCACCGTCAGTTCCTGGTGCACGGCGGTCACGCCGCGGGCCAGGGCGTCCTGTGGTGCTTCGAAGGTGACCGGCGTCCCCTCGAGATGAAGGCGGCCGGTGTCCGGGCGTTGGGCGCCGGTGAGGATCTTCACGAGCGTGGATTTTCCGGCGCCGTTCTCCCCGAGCAGGGCGTGCACCCTGCCGGGGCGCAGACTCAGGTCGACGTCAGCGAGCGCCTGGACGCCCGGGAAGCGGACAGAGATCTCCCGGGCGTCCAGAGCATACGGAGCGGTCATAAAGGTGAGGTCCTCAGCCTTCGCAGAGCCCGAGGGACACCAGCAGGTCCTCGGGTACCTCGGTGGGTACCAGCAGGCTGCCGTCACAGTCCTCGCGGATGTATTCCGACGCGGTCTCGTGGGTGAAGCTCTCGGAGTCGATGTAGACCTTGTTCAGGACGTTCTCACCCTCGAGCAAGCTGAGCGCGGTCTCCAGGCACGTGGTGCTCATCTCCGGGGGGAAGGTGCTCAGCGCGAACGTGGTGTCGGTACCCTCGGCGGCCATCAGGAAGTCGTTGATTGCATCCCCGGTGATCGGTGGCACCGGCAGGTCTGCCTCCTGGTAGGCCTGGATGACGCCGATCGCCCCGTACCCGGAGTCGGACCAGATGGCGTCCAGGTCCGGGTGCGCCGAGATGAGGTTCTGCGCCACCGTCTTGGCCACGGTGGGGGACCACTCGGTGAACTGTTCAGTGACGATCTCGATATCGGGGTAGTTTTCGAAGGTCTCCTTGGCCGCGGCCACTTGGTACTCAGCCGTGGGAACCCCCGGCAGACCGGACAGGATCGCGACCTGGCCGGATCCGCCGATCTCCTCAGCGATCCATTCGGCGTAGGCCGACCCGAGCAGGTCGTACTGGCGGGTGACGGTGGAGACGGCCTGGGAGGTGTCCGGCAGGATGCCCGAGCACAGCACCACTGGGATGCCCGCATCGACTGCGGCATCGACCTGACCGGAGATCCCTTCACCCATCGGCACCACGACCATGGCGTCGGGGTCCTGGCTGGCCAACTGCTGAATGTTGTCGACCTGGTCGGTGGCGTCTCCGTGCGCTGATGCGTACAGCACGTCCACACCCAGTTCCTCTGCCCGGTACTGGAAGGCCTCCTCGCTGATCACGCCCCAGGAGTTGGTGGGTCCCTGCGCGGCCAGCGCAATCCGGTAGGTGTCTCCCTGCTTGGGTTCGGCCGCCCACTCGGAGGCATCCACCTCGCAGACTTCCTCATCGACCGGTTCGAAGTCCTCGAGTCCGAAGGCCTGCGCCGTGGAGTCCCAGACCGCGCGGTACTCCTCCTGGGCGCCCTCGGAATTGATGCAATCCTCTTGCGCCCCGGCGCCGTTATCGCCGCCGCCACCACCACCCTCCTGCTCGGTGGAACAGGATGCCAGCACGAGTGCGAGGGCGGATCCGAGGGCCAGCGCGGCGAATGACTTCCTGCTGTTCGACAGACGGGTAACACTCCGGTGTGTTCTCATGATGTTCCTTTCAGGTGTGCCCGGGGGCGGGCTGGGGATTGTGGCGGCGGTGCCGCCGCAGGTTCAGGGTGGGCTTCTGCAGCCAGACGGCGAGCAGGATGACGCTGCCGGAGACAACGAGTTGGGCACCACCGCCGGCGCCGAGTTGGATCAACCAGGTCAGCAGTGCCGCCAGCAGTATGGTGCCGAGCACGGTTTGATGGATGCGCCCCTTGCCCCCGGCGAGGGCGATGCCGCCGATCACCGCAGCGGCGATGGAGTTCAGGTCCAGGCTGCCGACCAGGGCGGAGTCGACGAAGCCGATGAAACTGGCGTTGATGAGTCCGGCGAGCACCCCGGTGAGGGAGGCAACGACGTACCCGACGCAGGTGACCAGCCCGACCCGGATCCCGGACATGCGAGCGGCATCGGGATTGAGCCCGGTGGCGTACAGCCGTCGCCCGCCGGTGGTGCGGCCGAGGATGAAGCCGGCGACGACGGCGATCGCGATGAACAGCAGTGCCGGCACCGGGATGCCAAGCACCCGGCCGGACCCGAGCCAGCCCAGCCCCGGCGGTATGCGGCCGGAGGGTGCCCCGCGGGTCCAGGCGATGATCACGCCTTGCAACAGCACGAAGGTGGCGAAGGTGGCCACGAAGGGTGGTACGGAGCGCACGACCACCAGACCGGCGTTCAGCAGCCCCACCGCCAGGCCGACCACCGCGCACAGCAGCACGCCCACCATGAGCCGCTCATCGCTGCCGCCGGTGTAGATGGCCAGCACCACCGAGGTCATCGAGACCACCGCGCTGAGGGACAGATCGATGCCGCCGAGCAGCAGCACCATGGTCTGACCGATCGCCATGATGCCGATTACGCCGATCTGGAACAGGACCAGCCGCAGCACGGACGTGCTGAAGAACGACGGCGTGGTCAGGGCTGCCAGCACCAGCACCAGCACGATCCCGGTCAGGGGGGCGAGCGCGCTCATCCCCGCCCGCGGAAATCTCCGGCGTTCGGTGTCCGGAGCCGTCGCTGTGGTCATCGACCGTCGCCGTTCGCCGGGTTGAGGTACTCGCGCACCAGCGCTTCGTAGAGGTCGACCGTGCGCCGTACCTCGCGCACGGACACCCACTCATCCGCACCGTGGGCGCGGCGCAGTAACCCGGGGCCGAACGCGGGAAGGGCGGGCAGGTCGGGGTGGTGCACAGCGAACCAACTGGTGTCGGTGGTACCCGGGAACACGGCCAGCGGCACGTCGCTGCCGAGCACGGTCGACGACGCGCGCTGAGCGGCCCGCACCACCGGATCGGCGGCCCTGGCCTGTGTGCCGGGCAACCAGTGGCGCGGCTCGTCATCGAACGTGACCGAGTACTGGGCCCCGGTCTGTTGCGATAACGCCGCGAGGCAGGTCTGCAACTCCGCGAGGGTCTGCGCTGCGTCCATTCTGGGCAGCGTGCGGATCTCCACGGTGACGCTCATCACCTCCGGTAGGACCCCGTAGCCGTAGCCGGTGGTGAACTCCATTCCGGGGTTGATGGTCGCTTCCCAGTCGCGCACCTCATCGGGGTTCGCCGGTGTGCTGGGGTTGAAGGCGTTCGCTAGGTGCGCCACCGCGCGGGCGATATCCACTCCGGCGTTGCGGAAGGCCAACTGCGAGGTGAGCGAGGAATGTCCCTGCCTGGCCTGGGCGGTGACCCGGAACCGGCCCAGGCCGCGGCTGACAACGTGTAGCCGGTCGTAGTCGGTGTGGATCCCGCCGGGCTCACCGATGACGAGCGCATCCAAGCCCAGATCCACCGTCTCGGCGAGGTGACGGGCACCGTAGACGGCGCCGTCTTCCTCATCGGCTGTGAGGATCAGGGACAGCCGGCCCGAGGTGATGTCACCGGCTGTGGTCAGGGACCGGACGGCCACGAGCATCGCCGCCACGGCGGCTTTCATGTCGCCCGATCCCAGACCGTAGAGCCGGTCGCCATCGATCTCGGCAGCGAACGGGTCGACCGTCCAGCGCGCGCCACCCACCGGTTTGGTGTCGATGTGACCACACAACCCCAGGTGGCGACCTCCGGATCCGAAATCCAGCGTGAGCACCAGGTTCGGGCGCGCCGGATCGGCGTCGATCACCTGCGCTCGGGGCAGCCCCTCCTGCTCGAGGACCCGCTGGATGAGCGCGGCGACTTCGGTCTCGTCGCCGTCGCGCACCGGGCTCGGTGTTCGGATCAGTTGCTGTGCCAGGTCGATTACGTCCACTCGATGCCTTCCTTGTCAACCCTATTGCGCCTGCACCGCTGAGCAGGTGCTCAGTGGTAGCGGGCTGCCCATTCGACGCCTTGCCAGGTCTGCATCGTGAACGGGTCCAGCCGGATCAACCAGCGCGGCTTGTCGATGGTGGGCTGCAGGTACTTCGGGCCGTTCTCGCCCAGGTACCGCAGTGACATGCGCTCGGCGACCGAGACCCACTGTCCGCCCAGGTTGGGCTCCTCCACGATGGTCGCCCGGCACTGGGCAACGACCTTGCGCTGGGTGCCGTCCTCATCCACGGTGATCGCTGCGCGCTCGTTGTCCGCGAGAAACTTGGCCCACTTGGACTTCTCCCGGGCGACGACCCAGAACACCGAACCGTCCCACTCGTGCCAGCAGGGCACGATGTAGGGCCAGCCGTCGCCGTCCAGGCAGGCGAGCCGGGCGATGGTGCCGGTGTGCAGGAAGGCGTCCAACTCCTCCTGGTCGAGTTTGCCGATCTTTCCGCGCCAGGACTCATCCTGCTCGGTCCGCTGTGACATAGAGCAACTACCTTTCTGTTGGGCCGCCGTGGCGGCTTCCGGGGTTCTTGACGATGGGGGCTGGGCCCCGCCCGGAATCTTCCCGGGCGGGGATCACTCAATCTGGTGCAGTGCTGTTCGAGTGTCCGATGCGCGCCGACAGTTCAACTGCGCTGGCTTGCACCACAGGTGCCAGGGCGGTGATGTCGTCGGTGCTGAAGCGGTAGGCCGGTGCCGAGACCGAGAGGGCCGCCGCGAGGTTCCCGGTATGGTCGTAGACTGGGGCGGCCACACAGCGCACCCCGGGCTCGTTCTCCGCCTCGTCGGTGGAGTATCCACGCTCGCGCACCATCGCCAGATGGCGCTCCAACTCCTGACGATCCGTGATGGTGTTCTCGGTCCGTGGCTCCAACTGCGTCTGATCGAGGAGTTCGTCGCGGTTCTCCGGCGTGGAGAACGCCAGCAGTGCTTTGCCGATGCCGGTGCAGTACAGCGGGTTGCGGTAACCGACGTTGGCGCGTGGAAGCACGGCTTGCGGACTGAGCGCGGCCGCGACGTAGAGCACCTGGGCACCATCGAGAACGCCCATGAAGCAGGTTTCCTGGGTCTTGTCCCGAAGGTCGTTCAGCAGGTCCTGGCCTAGTTGCACCGCATCGAGGGTGTCGATGAACAGTTGCCCCCACGAGGCCAACCTCGGGCCTAACGCATAGGCACCATGCCGGTCCGTGCGCAGCACGTTCATCTCGCACAGCACGTTCACAAGCCGGATCGTGGTGCTGCGGGGCAGCCCGGCGCGGGCCGCGAGTTCCTCTTGCCGTAGGGGTTCACCGCTCCGAGCGATCTGATCGATCAGCGCAATGCCCTTGACCAAAGTCTTCGCTGACCCCGAAATGGACGTCACGTCCACAATTGGATTGGGCATGTCGTCCATAATGGTGGATGCGACTTCGGATGGCAAGGAGTCCGGGTTGACTCATCGGAGACCTCCGCGTGTGCGGGGTCGTTGCCTCAGGGAAGAACCTCCGGCCGTAGATGTCGTTGCCGCAGGCCACGACCTTCGCGCGAGCATCATCGTGGATGGAACTGGCGTCGAGTCGGCGCAAGGCAGCGACCAAGAGGAAGGCGCGGGCCTACCGCTGCGTTGACCGAGCCGGGAAGAGCCGGATCTTGGATCGGGTTGACCAACTGGCACCGGGACTAGATGCACCCGGCCAGGAAGTTGGTAGCGGCGAGCCTGCCCACATCGCTGCGGCGATGGGAGTGTTCCGTATGTGCGTCAAGACGTGGATCGATCGCTTTGCTGCAGAAGGAGACGCTGGGCTGCTCACGCGGTCCTCGCGTCCCCACTCGATGCCCACCCGCACCAGCGTCGAGGTCGAGCAGAAAGTGCTCGCCGCCCGCTGCGAACTCGGTGAGGGCGCTGATGTGCTTGGACCCAAGGTCGGCGTCCCGCCGCGGACGGTCTCGCGGATCCTGCGCCGCCACAACGTGCCTTACCTGCGCGAGTGCGACCCGATCACCGGAGAGGTGATCCGCTCCTCCAACAGACCGCGGTCCGCTACGAACGCGACCGGCCCGGGGAGTTGGTCCACATGGACGTCAAGAAACTGGGCAAGATCCCCCACGGTGGTGGCTGGTGGGCACACGGCCGGGCCAATCGGAGCCGTGACCCCAAGGCCAAGGTCGGCTACGACTACGTGCACTCCATGGTCGATGACCACTCTCGCCTGGCCTACAGCGAGATCCTGCCCGACGAGAAGGGACCGACCTGCGCGGCATTCCTCCAACGCGCCATCGAGTACTTCGTCGCGCACGGAATCAGCCGGATCGAGCGACTAATGACCGACAACGCCTGGTCCTACCGCTGGTCCCTACGCGAGGTCTGCGCCGCCCACGACATCATGCAGAAGTTCATCAAGCCCCACTGTCCTTGGCAGAACGGCAAAGTCGAGCGCCTCAACCGCACCCTCACCACCGAATGGGCATACCGGCAGGCCTTCGCCACCAACGACGAGCGCGCAGCAGCACTTGCGCCATGGCTCGAGCACTACAACACTGAACGCCGCCACAGCGCACTCGCAGGACAACCTCCGATCAGCCGCCTGCTACCAAACCTGAAGGCCGGGTACACCTAACCCGTCGGTCTGGCCGACCACACGCGCCGGCGCAGTCCTCATCGAGCCCAGCGTGCCTTGGCCGAACAGGAGTAGGAGCAGAACTGCGTTTCAACTTCTTTCTCTGCAGCGGGCAGAACTGCGCGCCACACCATTCACAGGTGATTACCACCACGAGACGACGCGACTTGTTGAGGTCCACCCTCGTCTTTCGCATCGCCTCCAGACCGGCGGGTGAATGGGTCGCTTCCATCGCCGACCGTGCTTTGGTTGCCCGAGCCGGGTCCCGGTTCGCAGTGAAGACCTCCTTCCTGGAGAACAACTTCTGAGCGTTCGCGGTGATCGTCGCCCGTGTCGCGTCTACCACGAACCGGCGCCCTCCCAGTCCGTGCGCCTGACGGTATTCAGCGGCCGTCATCTCGTGCCCCTTGAAGGCGTGCAGACCGAGGTGCATGAAGCGACGACCGCACTCGTGGCAGAGCAGCCCCGCAGCGGTCTCGTCGAGCATGCCGTAGCGCCCGAAACCGTCCACATCGCCGACCCGCATGAGAAACATCGTGACCGGTGCGAGGGACTCATGCACCCGATATGCGGGGCCCATCTCGCATCACGCGCCAGGAAGCCAACGGTGGTCTAGGAGTCCCCCGACCGCTCGATCGCACTGGCCCACACCCATACGGCGCCCGTCCGGCCGTGCTCATCGACGTACGCCACGCGGCCTGCTCGCGGCGTGTAGGCCACCGCCTCGCCGTCGATCCTCTGCCAGCCGTCCCGGCGGTGCAGCACCCACGCACGCACAGGCACGTGAGGCTCCAGGGCCCGTACCGGCTCCCCCACGGCACGCGGTGGCACCGATGGGTACTGGGTGCGAAGGGGTACGCGATCGGGATACCTGCCTTCACCTGTCACACCTACCAGTCGAACAGACGTGCTGGCTTGGCTGTGGGATCGACACCGCGTCGACCACGCCGGATGAGGGCGACACACCCGGGGATGCGATCTGCGGCGTTTTCGTTCACTAAGCGTTCACTGCCCGCGATTCACGTTCACTCACTTACGAAGCGAGTCAGTATCACTGCAGGTCAGAGGGCTAGAGAGAGCCACCTGTCGGACTCGAACCGACGACCGTCCGCTTACAAGGCGGGTGCTCTACCAACTGAGCTAAGGTGGCGGGTTCCTGCGGCTCCGGACCGCAGGCGCACCAGTGAGTCTGCCAGGTGCTACGCCTGGGAGCGGATGAACTCCGGGAGCTCCCCGGGGTTCAGCCAGTTCTGGCCCTCCTGCTCGGCGTCGACCTCGGTGCCGTCGACGAAGATCGTGGGTGTGCCCATCGCACCGTCCCGTCGGCCTTGGTCGCTGGCCACCTGCACCCACTCGGTGAAGGTGCCGTCGGTGATCGTGTTCGCCACGTCCTCGGGCACGCCCACGCTGACGGCGACCTCGATGATCTGCTCGTCCGAGGCACCCGGCTCCAGGCTTGCGAACATCTGCTCGTTGAAGTCGACCAGGTGCTCCGGTGACCGATCGGCCACCGCGGCCATCGCCGCACCGGCACGCACGGAGTACTCATTCAGATAGGCCACCGGGTGGTAGATCGCGGTCACTTCACCCGCGTCGGTCATCTCGGCGATGTCGGCGCCGTTGACCTCCTCGAACCGCTCACACCACACGCAGGAGTAATCCAGGTAGATCTGCACCTCGACGGCGTCCTCGTTCGGACTGCCGACTCCCTCGGCACCGACCACGAAGCCACCGCGGTCGTTCGCACCGGCGGGGACCTCGCCCTCGAAGTCGCTGAACAGGGTGCGCTGGGAGGACTGCCAGATGATCAGCCCGGCCACCGCAATCAGCACGACGATCACCGCAGCGATCACACCGATGATGATGCGTTGCTTGCGGTCCTGCGCCTGGGCCTGGTTCCGCAGTATCTCCGCCTGGGCGCGCGCCGCCTCGCGGCGTGCGGTCTTGTCCATGCTCTTCGAAGCCAACGCGGGAGTTCCTTTCCGACAGCAGGCACTACAACGGGTAGCCCCTTGCGTTCAGGATACGTGCTGGCCCGACGTCGCTACAGGCACCGGTGCTGTGGCACTGGCCACTCGGCACCGGCCGCGGCGCTCACCGTGCTGGTGACGGCGGGCAGGTCAGCGTGCGGGTATTCGGAACGTGGATACTCAGAAGGTGGGCACCGCGGGCGCCGGTGCCGGGTCCCAGACGACCTCGGCCCCGAAGCCCGCCACCGCCAGCAACATCACCAATCCCACCAGGACGCCGGCCCCGGCCCAGATCCGGGCCACGCGCGCCGAGGGCGCCAGCACCGCCAGCACGTGCCGGGCACCGGTGCGGGCACTCGTGCTCGAGGGGATCCACCACAGCAGCAGGGTGAGCGCAGCCATCGCCAGGGCCACCACACCGGTGTGCGGGAGCCGGGAGGCGCCCAATCCCCAGATCACCACCGCCGCCAGGGCACCGACCATCAGGCCCGGGACCGTCAGCAGAGTCCCGGAGAGCAGGTACCAGGGGCTACCGGCGATCACCCGGGCGGAATCGGAGCGACGCCGCCCGTAGTGCAGCCGCCGTTCCCGCAGCGCTTCGGCGCCGACCCCGATCGCCCCGGTCAGGGCCATCACCACCGCCAGGCCGATCAGGGTCCAGGCGGGCCGGAGCGCGCCCAGACCCACGACCGCCAGGAACCAGGCCCCCAGCACCGCCGGGCGGGTCCGCGGGCGTCGCGCCCAGGCCGGCATCGGCGCCGGTGCCTGCTCCTGCGGGTGCTGCCAGCCCTCCGGCCCGGCAGGGGCGGGGTGCACCGGTTGCACCGGCCGGCGGGCGGGTGCCGGTGTGACCGGTGCCTGCTGCCATTGCTGCTCCCCGGGCGCGTGCTGAGCCGGTGGCTGTGCCTGGCTCTGGGGGGGATACCCCGCGGCCGGCGCTGGGCCCTGCACCCCAGCGGCGCCCGCACCCGCGGCGCCCGCACCCGCGCCGCCGGCACCCGCAGCGCCGGCCGGCCAGGCACTCCGGCGATGCGGAGGAAAGGCCGGCGGCGCCGGGGGTCGTTGCGGCGCAGCCACCGTGGGGGTCTCGGCGATCACCACGGTGGGGGTGTGGCCGAGTGCGAACTCCCCCAGCGCCTTGCGTACCTGCCGGGGGTCGAGGCGGTGCTGCGGATCGGGGTGCAACGCGGCCCGTAGCACCGGCGCCAGCGGCTCGGGTACACCGTCCAGGTCCGGACGCCCGGTCTCCACTCTGCCCAGCACCGCGGCCAGCGGCCCCTTGCCGAACGGGGCACGGCCGGTGAAGGCGAACAGCAGGATCGCGGCCCAGCCCCACCAGTCCCCGGTGATGCCCGGGGCGGACCCGCGCATCACGGCGGGGTCCACATACCCCGGGGTGCCGGTCACCAGTCCGGTCTGGGTCAGGCGCGAATCATCGGCCAACTGGGAGATACCGAAGTCGATCACCACAGGTCCGGCGTCGGTGAGCATCACGTTGCCGGGTTTGAGGTCCCGGTGTACCACCCCGGCACCATGGATGGCGGCCAGGGCATCGGCCAATCCGTCAGCCAGATCGGCCACCTCGACCTCATCGAGCGGACCGTGCTCACGCACCGAGTCGTCCAGGGACTGCCCCTCGACCAACTCGGTGACGATGAAGGCCTCGGCGGAGTCGGACTCGGCGTCCAGCACCCGCGCCACGTGCGGGCCGCGGACCCGGTGCAGGGTGGCGATCTCACGGCGCAGCCGCGCCCTGGCGGCCGGGTCCGCGCTGATGCCCGGATGCAGCAGTTTCAGCGCCACCACCCGGTTGTCCCCGTCCAGCGCCTCATACACGGTGCCCATCCCGCCCGAGCCGAGGACGCTGCGCAGCCGGTAACCGCCCACCTCCTTGGGCACCGGCTGCGTGGTATCAGGGCTCGACGACATACGCCTCAAGGTACCCGCAGCAACCCGATCGGACGGTGTCCGGCGCCCCGTCCCGCACCGAATACCGCGGCCGTCGGGCGCCCGGCCCGGTACGCCGTGTTCGCGATGACCGGCAACCGGCACTGAGGGCCGCGTGCACCCCGATCGGCACCTGGATAGGCTGAGCGGGGGCCGGTACTGGGCATCTCGAACAAGTGAAACTCGATGGAGTGGCATGGCGAAGAACAGGTCAGCAGGTTCAACCGGTCGGGGCCACGACTTCGTGGTGGTGGCCAACCGGCTCCCGGTCGATGCCACCGTCGACCAGGACGGGACCGTGCAGTGGACCCGCTCCCCCGGCGGGCTGGTGACGGCCTTAGCGCCACTGATGCGCTCCGGTGACGGCGCCTGGGTGGGCTGGCCGGGCCGTACCGAGGAGGACCTGGACCCGTTCGAGGCCGATGGCATCCACCTGCGGCCGGTGCCGCTGACGCAGCAGGAGGTCACCGACTACTACGAAGGCTTCTCCAACGCCACCCTGTGGCCGCTGTACCACGACGTGATCGTGCCCCCGGAGTACCACCGGCACTGGTGGAACACCTATCGCAAAGTCAACGAACGCTTCGCCACCGAGGCTGCCGACGCCGCCGACGAGGGTGCCGAGGTGTGGGTACAGGATTACCAGCTGCAACTGGTCCCGGCGATGCTGCGCCGGATGCGACCGGACCTGCGCATCGGCTTCTTCAACCACATCCCCTTCCCACCGGTGGAACTGTTCGGCCAACTGCCGTGGCGGTCGGCGGTGATCGAGGGCCTGCTCGGGGCGGACTTGGTGGGCTTCCAGCGCAGTGGGGACGCCGCGAACTTCCTGCGCGCGGTGCGCCGCTTCACCACCCACAGCACCCGGGGCAACGAGATCGCCATCGACCCGGGCACCCAGGCCGATGACGCCGACGACGCCCATAACACCGGGCGCCGACAGGTCCGCGCCGCCGCGTTCCCGATCTCCATCGATGCCGCCCACTTCGACGAGGTGGCGCGCAGTGAGCCGGTACTGGAGCGCGCCGCCCAGATCCGCAGGGAACTGGGCGATCCGAGGACGGTGCTGCTCGGCGTGGACCGCCTGGACTACACCAAGGGGATCCGGCACCGGTTCAAGGCCTTCGGGGAGTTGTTGGACGAAGGCAAGATCACCGCCCCCGGCACGGCGCTGGTGCAGGTGGCCAGTCCCAGCCGGGAGCGGGTGGAGCAGTACCAGGCACTGCGCCACCAGATCGAGGAATCCGTGGGGCATATCAACGGCCAGCACGGCTCCCTCGCGGGCGCCGCGATCTACTACATGCACCACTCCTACCCGATGGAGGAGATGGCGGCGCTGTACCTGGCCGCCGACGTGATGCTGGTGACGTCCCTGCGGGACGGGATGAACCTGGTGGCCAAGGAGTACGCCGCCGCCCGCCACGACCTGGGTGGAGTGCTGGTGCTCAGCGAGTTCGCCGGTGCGGCCGCCGACCTGCCGCAGGCGCTGCTGATCAACCCGCACGACATCGAGGGCACCAAGGCCGCGATCATGCGCGCCATCGACATGCCCGAGCGGGACCGACGACGACGGATGCGCGCCCTGCGCAGGCGGGTGATGGACAACGACGTGCGCCAGTGGGCGCAGGCGTTCCTGTCCACACTCCAGGCCCTCACCCAGGAGCGCTGATGACGTCCCCACACACCCCGGGCGCGGGCAGCGATTCCCCTGCGCCGGCGGCGGCACCCACCCCACCCGCCGAACTGGCCGAGCACCTGGCCACCTTCGTCCGGGCCGAGCACCTCCTGGTGGCCCTGGACTTCGACGGCGTGCTGGCACCGCTGGTCCCCGACCCCAACCGGTCCCGGCCGATCCCGCGGGCCGCCGAAGCGCTGGTGCGCCTGTCCGGGGCCGACGCCGTCCAACTCGCCCTGGTCTCCGGCCGGCCGGCAGCAGACCTGGCCGAGTTGGCCACGCCACCGGCGGGCACCTGGCTGGTCGGCAGCCACGGCGCCCAGACCGGGCAGGTCGAACCCGACGGCACCGTGCAGATGATGCCGTTCGATCTGGAGCCCGGGGCGCGCGAATTGCTGACCAGGGTCACCGACGCCCTGGAGCGCATCGCCGCCGAACCGGAGTTCGACGGCGCCTGGGTGGAGCACAAACCCGCCTCCGCCGCGCTGCACACCCGTCCCGTGGCCGACGCCGAGGCGGCCCAGCGGGCGCTGGCGTTCGCACTGGCCGGGCCGGGCAGTTGGCCGGGCACCTACACCCAGCCGGGCAACCAGGTGGTGGAGATCCCGGTGGTGCAGGCCACCAAGGGAGAGGCGGTGGCCACTCTGCGCCACCGGTTGCGCACCGAACGCGACGGCGCGGGCGTTGCCGTCCTGTTCGCCGGCGACGACGTCACCGATGAGACGGCCCTGGCCGTACTGGGCGAGGGCGACCTGGGCGTGAAAGTGGGCACCGCCGAGTCCGTGGCCACCGTGCGGGTGGCCGATGAGGAGGCCATGGCCGAACTCCTGCACGCACTGGCGGACCTGCGCGAGCAGTGAGATGCCTCACGCGGCGAAGAACGTGACGTGTGGCACAATGACTCTCGGCCGGTGTTCCTCACCGGCTGTGTCAGCGGAGACACTCTGACACTCTTCACAACGGATCGTCCGGCACGTACCTGCCGGTGGAGGGAATCATCATGGCAACGGTCACTTTCGACCACGCGACCCGGACCTACCCGGGCACTGAGCGTCCCGCTGTGGACGCACTCAACCTGGAGATCGCCGACGGCGAGTTCCTGGTCCTCGTAGGCCCCTCGGGTTGCGGTAAGTCCACCTCGCTGCGGATGCTCGCCGGCCTGGAGGACGTCAACTCCGGCCGCATCCTGATCGGTGACCGCGACGTCACCGACGTGCAGCCCAAGGACCGGGACATCGCGATGGTGTTCCAGAACTACGCGCTGTACCCGCACATGTCGGTGGCCGACAACATGGGCTTCGCCCTGAAGATCGCCGGTAACCCCAAGTCCGAGATCCGTGAGCGGGTGGAGAACGCCGCCAAGATCCTGGACCTGAGCGAGTACCTGGACCGTAAGCCGAAGGCCCTCTCCGGTGGTCAGCGTCAGCGTGTGGCGATGGGCCGCGCGATCGTGCGTAACCCGCAGGTGTTCCTCATGGATGAACCGCTGTCCAACCTGGATGCCAAACTGCGTGTGTCCACCCGCACCCAGATCGCTTCGCTGCAGCGCCGCCTGGGGGTCACCACCGTGTACGTGACCCACGACCAGACCGAGGCGCTGACCATGGGTGACCGCATCGCGGTGCTCGACCACGGCGTGCTCCAGCAGGTGGGCACCCCCCGGGAGATGTACGACACCCCGGCGAACGTGTTCGTGGCCGGCTTCATCGGCTCCCCGGCGATGAACCTGGGCTCCTTCGGTGTCTCCGAGGGCAAGGCCCACCTGGGTAACACCCACATCCCGCTGGCCCGCACCACGCAGGATGCCCTCACCGAGGCCGACAAGAACGAGATCACCCTCGGCTTCCGTCCCGAGTCGCTGGACCTGACCACCGAGGGCGACGAGGGCGCCTTCCCGGTCGACGTGAACGTGGTGGAGGAACTCGGTTCCGACGCCTTCGTCTACGGCCAACTGGGCGACAAGGAGGTGGCCGAGCACGTCACCTCCGGTGCCGGTGAGGCGCAGGTCATCGTGCGCACCGACCCGCGCAAGGTCCCGATGAAGGGCGACCGGATCTACGTCCGGATCCGCGAGGGTGAGTCGCACGTGTTCTCCTCCGCGACCGGTGAGCGTCTGCCGAACTGATCAGACCGGTGAACGCGCACTGAGACATGCGCAGGAACGGGGCGGGATCCAACCGGGATCCCGCCCCGTTCCGCATGTGCCGCCAGTGCCCGCAGTGCCGCCAGCGCCGGCTCCACCCCTTGAGTTTCCCGGCCACCGCGTGGGGCTGTCAGAATCATCTGCATGCCCACCTCGTTGCAGATCACCGCGGCCGCACCGGACCCAGCCCTGCTGGACCTGCCCTGGCACGTGCCGCTGGAGGACTGGCCGGCCGAGACGATCGCGGCGCTGCCCCGCGGTATCTCCCGGCACATCGTGCGGTTCGTGCGCCTGTCCGGCCGCGTCATCGCGATCAAGGAGATCGGGGAATCGGTCGCCTACCGCGAGTACCAGTTGCTGCGGGACCTGAACCGGCTCGACGTGCCCTCGGTGCGCCCGGTCGGGGTGATCACCGGCCGGCGCAGTCCCGATGGCGAGGCACTGAACTCCGCCCTGGTCACCGAGCACCTGCGGTTCTCCCTGCCCTACCGCGCCCTGTTCAGCCGGCACCTGGCCCCCGAGACGGCCACCCGGCTCATCGACGCCCTGGCCGTGCTGCTGGTGCGGCTGCACCTGACCGGCTTCTACTGGGGTGACGTGTCCCTGTCCAACACCCTGTTCCGGCGCGACGCGGGAGAGTTCGCCGCCTACCTCGTCGACGCCGAGACGGGGGAGCTGCACGGCGAACTCACCCGCGGCCAGCGTGAGTACGACCTGGAGATCGCCCGGGTGAACATCATCGGGGAACTGATGGACCTGGACGCCGGGGACCTGCTGATGGAGGAGGTGGACACCGTCGCCATCGGCGAGATGCTCGTGGAGCGCTACCAGGACCTGTGGTCGACGCTGACCGACCTCGAAGAGTTCGGCACCGCCGATCGCTGGCGGGTCGCGGACCGGATCCGGCGGCTGAACGCCCTGGGTTACGACGTGGGCGAACTGCAGATCACCACCGACATCGACGGCACCTCGGTACAGATCCAGCCCAAGGTGGTCGACGCCGGCCACCACCACCGGCGTCTGATGCGCCTGACCGGTCTGGACGTGCAGGAGAACCAGGCCCGCCGGTTGCTCAACGACATGGACACCTACCGGGCGGCCACCGACCGGCTCGGCGACGACGAGGAGTACGTGGCCCACGACTGGCTCACCGAGGTGTTCGAGCCGACCGTGCGGGCGGTGCCCCGAGATCTCAGCCGGAAGCTGGAGCCGGCCGAGATCTTCCACGAGATGCTCGAACACCGCTGGTTCATGGCCCAGGAGCGCGGGCGGGACGTGCCGCTGCCGGAGGTGGTCACCTCCTACATCGAGAGCGTGCTGCGCCACCGTCCCGATGAGGACGCGGTGCTCGGCGGACCGCCCACCGACACCATCGCCCGCGTCAGCGACGAGTGACACCGCAGACCGGCCGCGGACCGACCCGGCACACCGGCGCCGCCCAGGATCCGGACGGGGCGCCGTCGTCGGCCCTTCCGGGCCCGCCGGTACCGTACGCTCCGCAGGCACCCTGACACCTCTTCTTGGAGCATCGATGGCACGCATCTACGCCGACCTGACCGAACTGGTCGGACACACCCCGCTGGTGCGGGTGGGCGCCCTGAGCGCCGAGCACCTGCACGCCCGGGTCCTGGTCAAGCTGGAGTCCCAGAACCCCGGCTTCAGCGTCAAGGATCGCACCGCGCTGGCGATCGTGCGCGCCGCGGAGGCCGATGGGCGGCTCCGCCCGGGCGGCACGATCCTGGAGGCCACCAGCGGCAACACCGGGATCGCCTTCGCCTGGATCGGCGCCGTGCTCGGCTACCGGGTGGTCATCGTGATGCCCGACGACGTGTCCTCCGAACGTGCGGCGGTGCTTCGGGCGCTGGGTGCTGAGGTGATCTTCACCCCCGGCACCGAGGGGATGGCCGGGGCCAACCAGCACGCGAACGCCATGGTGGAGGCCGATCCGGACCTGTTCCTGTCCGGGCAGGGCGGGAACCCGGCGAACCCGCACGTGCATGAGACCACCACCGGGCCGGAGATCTGGGCCGACACCGACGGGCAGGTGGACGTGCTGGTGGCCACCACCGGGACCGGTGGGACGATCAGCGGGGCCGGGCGGTACCTGCGCACGAAGAACCCGCGGGTGCAGTTGTTCGGGGTGGAACCGGCCGAGGCGGCGGTGCTGAACGGCCAGGAGTGGCATCCGCACAAGATCCAGGGCATCACCGGCGGCAACGGCGTCCCGCCCGTGACCGACCTGGACTTGCTCGACGGCGTGCTGCAGGTCCCCCAGGATGAGGCGATCGAGGTGGCCCGCTCCGCGTTTCGCACCGAGGGCCTGATCGTGGGCGTCTCCTCCGGCGCCGCCCTGCACGCCGCGCTGCAACTGGCCCGGCGCGAGGAGTACGCCGGGCGCACGATCGTGGCGATTCTGCCCGACACCGGCGAGCGCTACATCTCCTCGGAACTGTTCGACCACGTGCGCCAGTAGCGCCGGGCCGGTGGCCGTGGGCTTCTGCGGCTGCCGCTGGTGATCCGCAGGTGCGCCTCTAGGGCGGGCGGGTCCTCAGGCGCGGGTGCGCCACCGCCTCAGCCACGGCAGCGCAGCCAAGCCAAGGTTCGCCGCAGCGGCGGTGCCCAGCACACCGGCCAACAGACCCCACCACTTACCCCCAGGGGCTCCGGCGTCGTTGCGGCTCAGGGCCGTGCGCAACGCGAACAGCGCACCGGCCAGTTGCACCAACCCGGCTACCGGGGTGGTCCAGGCCAGGGTGGGGTGCTCGTCGGGGTCGGCGATCCGGTAGGCGGCCTCGGAGGCCTCGGTGGCGTGGCGACGCATCTGCTCCACGTTCGCCCGGGCCTGTTCCCGGGCCTGCTCGCGGGCGTCGTCGGCCACCTCGCGCATGTGCTCCACGTGCGCCCTGGCCTCGTCCGCTGCCTCGTCCATGGCGCGGCGCACCGCATCTGCCACCGTCATCGGATCCAGTTCCACCGCGCCGGGCACCTCGGCCGCCGGGATCTGGTCGTGCAGGAACCGCGTCACCACCTCCGGCAGCCCCAGGCTGGGGACGATGCCCAGCAGGCCCCGCGCACCGTCGGCCACGAGCGCCTCGGTGAGCGCGTCGGTATCGGCCTCCGGCACGGCAGCGCGCAGGCTCCGCACCAGCGCATCGGGGCCGAGTTTGTCGCGCACGAACGGCTGCACCACCTCGGCGGCCTCGGTGGGCACCACCGTGACGGTGGCGTCCCAGGAGTGCAGGTGCGCTTCGCCGGGTTCGGACAGCACGCTGATCGAGGGGAACGAGGACCCCTTCTCCAGCACCACCACCGGCAGGTGCTCATCGCGCCACTGTAGCGAGGTCAGCGCCGGGCCGTCCGGAACGAAGACCACCTGGTACTCGCCCGACTCCAGCACCCACAGCACCGTGTTGGCCTTGGTGGCCAGATCGTGCAGGTCTCGCGTGGAGGCTCGGGTGACCACCACCGCACGTTCGGGCAGCCGGGTGGAGGCCAGGTCGATCTCGGAGCCGAACGGGTCGAAGTCCTCATCGTCCTCTGTCTTGGCGCCGACGCCCTCGACCACGATCTCCTCGAAGACCACCAGTGCCTGGCACTCGGTGGCCAGCGCCTCGGCCAGGTCCGACAGGTGCGGTCCGGGCACGATCTCAGTACGGCCGGCCGAGAGCACCGCCACCCGGCGCTCCTCATCCACGGCCACCGCCACCGCGACCGAGAACGGGGCGTCCGGGTCGGACTCGATCAGCCCGATCACCTGGGCACCGTCCAGGAATCCCTCGGCCCGTGCGGCGTGCGGCGTCGCGGTGCTGACCAGCCCGGCGCACCGCCGCCACCCTGTTGAACTGCTCATGGCACGAGCCTACCTACCCGACCTGTACCGGTCCTGCGCTCAGGCGGGTGCGCCGTCGATCCGGGGCCCCGCCTGGGGTCAGCCCTCGGCCCGCTGGCGGGCCACCTCGTACAGCGCGATGCCGATCGCCGTGCCGGCGTTGAGGGATTCCATCGAGGCCGAGATCGGGATGGAGACCAGAGCGTCGCAGGTTTCCCGGACCAACCTGCCCAGGCCTTTGCCCTCCGAGCCCAGCACCAACACCAACGGCTCGTGCACCACCGGCAACTCGGCCACCGGCGTCTGTGCTTCACCGTCCAGGCCCACCACGAAGCAGCCGGCCTTCTTGTACTCACCCAGGGCACGCACCAGGTTGGTTGCCCGGGCCACCGGCACCCGGGCTGCGGCCCCGGCGGACACCTTCCACGCCGAGGCGGTCAGGCCGGCCGAGCGCCGCTGCGGGATGAGCACCCCGTGCGCGCCGAAGGCACCGGCGCTGCGCAGGGTGGCTCCGAGGTTGCGCGGGTCGGTGACCGAGTCCAGCGCGACGATCAACGGGGCGCCCGGGGCGTCGGTGCTGAGCAGGTCCGCCGGCTCGGCATAGGTGTAGGTGGGCACCTGCAGCCCGACCCCCTGGTGCACCCCGCCATCGGTGAGACGGTCGAGTTCGGTCCGGGTCACCTCCAGCAGCGGGATGCCCCGATCGGCGATGATTCGGCGGATCTCGGCGGTGCGCTCATCCCCACCGACGCCGGTGGCCACGTACCCGGTGGAGGCCGGGATGTCCGCCCGCAGGGCTTCCAGCACCGAGTTGCGCCCCCCGATCACCTCATAGGGCCGGTCTCCCGCGGCTCGGGACCTGCGTGGCGCGGAGCGTTCGGCACTGGCCTTGCGCTTGGCTGCCGGGTGGTAAGGGCGGTCCTCGGCCTTGGGGGTGGGACCTTTACCGCGCAGCGACTTGCGACCCTGCCCGCCGGATCCGACCTGGGCGCCCTTCTTGGTCCCGGTCTTGCGGACGGCGCCGCGGCGCTTGGAGTTACCGGCCATCAGTGATCCCCTCGCAGGCTCCAGCGGGCACCGCCGGAGGAGTCCTCCACCACCACACCGGCGGCTTGGAGCTGGTCGCGCAGTTCGTCGGCTCGCGGCCAGTCCTTGTCCGCGCGGGCCCGCGCGCGAGCGGTGAGCACCTGGGAGATGAGCGCGTCGAGCACCGCGGAAGTCCCGTCGTCACCGGTTTCGGCCGCCCCGCGCCAGGGCTCGGCATACGGGTCCAGACCGAGTACGGCGAGCATGGCGCGCACCTGCAGGGCGATCTCGCCGGCCTCCCGGCCCGCGGCGAGGGCGCTGTTGCCGTGGCGCACGTGCTCGTGCACCGCGGCCAGGGCCGCCGAGACGTTCAGATCCTCGTCCATGGCTGCGCTGAAGGCCTCGGGCAACTCCACCCGGTCCAGTTCCTGGGCGGTGGCGGTGCTGATCCGCTCGGCCTGGGCCGAAGCAGCGGCGCCGGCCCGGTCCAGCAGTCCGGTGATGCGCTGCCAGGCGGCGGCGGCATCGGAGAGGGTGGAGTCGGAGAATTCCAGTGCGGACCGGTAGTGCACCGCTCCGAGGGCGTAGCGCAGCACCATCGGGGAGGTGCGCTGGAGCACGACCTCGGTGAGCAGGGAGTTGCCCAGCGACTTGCTCATCTTCTCCCCGCCGGTGGTGACCCAGGCGTTGTGCATCCACAGCCTGGCGAAGCCCCAGCCGGCGGCCCAGGACTGGGCCTGCTCGTTCTCGTGGTGCGGAAAACGCAGGTCGATCCCGCCGCCGTGGATGTCGAAGGAGGTGCCCAGGTACTTGCGCGCCATCGCCGAGCACTCCAGGTGCCACCCGGGCCGTCCGCGGCCGTAGGGCGTGGGCCAGGCCGCGGTAGCGGGCTCGCCCTCCTTGTGCGCCTTCCACAGCGCGAAGTCGTGCGGGTTGCGCTTGTCCGAGGCGGCCTCCTCCACGGTGGTCATGTTCTCCACCAGTTGGCGGGTCAACGCCCCGTAGCTGCCGAAGCTGTGCACATCGAAGTACACGTTCCCGGGATCCCCGGTGTAGGCATGGCCACGTTCGATGAGCAACTCGATGAGTTCGACCATCTCGGTGATGTGACCGGTGGCCCGGGGTTCATAGGTGGGCGGAGCGACCCCGAGCGCGTCGTAGGCGCGGGTGAACTCGCGCTCGTACCGGTAGGCCCAGGCCCACCAGGGCGCACCGGCCTCGGCGGACTTGGACAGGATCTTGTCGTCGATGTCGGTGACGTTGCGCACCAGCGTCACCTGGTAGCCGCTGCGGCGCAACCAGCGGGTGAGGATGTCGAAGGCGACGGCGGAGCGCATGTGCCCGATGTGCGGGGAGCCCTGCACGGTGGCACCGCACAGGTAGATGCCCACCTTGCCCGGGACCTCGGGCTCGAAGCGGCGCACCTCGCGGGTGGCGGAGTCATACAGATGCAGCGACATTCAGTCGAGTTTATCGGTGCCGGCCGCTCCCGGGCGCCGCACCCTGCCAGGGGCGGCGGGCTCCCGCCGACCGGCACACCCTGACCGACCTGCCAGCTGCTGCTCGCCGCGTAACCAGGGACCCTCCCGGGCACCCTCAACCGGGGCCGGCCACCACCAGCGCGGTGGCGATCGCGGCCAGCCCTTCGCCGCGGCCGGTCAGGCCCAGCCCGTCGGTGGTGGTGGCGCTCAGGGTCACGGGTGCACCGGCGGCCGCGGACAACAACTCCTGGGCACGGCCGCGGTGCGGGGCGAGCCTGGGCCGGTTCCCGATCACCTGCACCGCCACGTTCCCGACCACGAAGCCCGCGGCGCGGACCCGGCTCGCCGCCTCACCCAGGATCTCAGTGCCGGCGGCCCCGGCCCAGCGTGGGTCGCTGGTGCCGAACACCGAACCCAGGTCCCCCACCCCGGCGGCCACCAGCAAGGCGTCGGCGGCGGCGTGGGCGGCCACATCGCCGTCGGAGTGCCCGGTCAGGGCGATCTCATCGGGGAAGTAGATGCCGGCCAGGTACAGCCCGGACGTGCCATCGGTGGCGAAGGCGTGCACGTCCACACCGATACCGGTGCGCGGCACGGGCACTCGCGGGCTGCTCACCGGCTCACCAGCCCTCGTTCAGGTACATCTGGGCCACGGCCAGATCGTGCGGGTCGGTGATCTTCATCGCCGCGCGCTCCCCGGCCACCACGTGCACCTCGAGCGCGAGCGCCTCGACCAGGGCGGCGTCATCGGTGGCTGCGCTGTACTCGTGACGCCCGCGTGCGGCCCCGGAAGCGTGCGCCCGCCGCAGCACCTCGGCTCGGAAGCCCTGCGGGGTCTGCATGGCCCGGAGCCGGCCCCGCTCCACCACACCGCGGGCGCGGGCGGTGTCCTGCTCATCGACCATCCTGATCGTGTCGGTCACCGCCAGTCCGGGCACCACCGCGTCATGGCCGCCCTGGACGGCCCGGACCACCCGGGTGATCATCGACGACGGCGCGAGCGGGCGGGCGGCGTCGTGCACCAGGATCACCTCGTGGCCGGCACCGAGGCGCTCCAGTCCCGCGGCGACCGAGGCCTGCCGAGAGGGGTAGGTGCCCTCCACCACGTCAACCTCGACCCGGTCGGCGCCCGCTTGGCCCCCCGGCGACGCGTCGTGATCGGCAAAGGCCGCCAACGCGGCCCGGCGGACCTGCTCCCCGTAGCCGCGGGGCGCGGTCACCACGATGGTGCGCACCAGGCCGGTCGCCCGCAGACGGCTGACCGCGTGGGTGACCAGGGACCGGCCGCCCAGCATCACCAGGGCCTTGGGTTCCGGACTGCCGAGCCGGGTTCCGGCACCGGCCGCGACCAGTACCACCCCGGCGTTCGGTGCCAACGGCGGCTCCGGCGTCGGCCGCCGGTTCAGGAGGCCAGGACCTCGTCGAGCCGGGCCTCGGCCTGCTCTTCCTCGGTCTTCTCCGCAAGCGCGAGCTCGGAGACCAGGATCTGGCGGGCCCGGGCGAGCATCCGCTTCTCCCCGGCCGACAGTCCGCGGTCCGCGTCCCGTCGGGACAGGTCCCGGACCACCTCGGCCACCTTGATCACGTCTCCGGAGGCGATTTTCTCCACGTTCGCCTTGTACCGCCGCGACCAGTTGGTCGGCTCCTCGGTGTACGGGGCGCGCAGGACGTCGAACACCTCCTCCAGGCCTTCGGCGTCCACCACGTCGCGGACGCCGACCAGATCGACGTTGTCCGCCGGGACCTCGATCGTCAGATCACCCTGAGCGACCTTGAGCCGGAGATAGAGCTTCTCCTCACCGCGGATGATTCGTTTGGAGATTTCTTCGATCAGAGCCGCACCGTGGTGCGGGTAGACGACGGTTTCGCCGACTGTGAAGGACATGTGCAGGCACTCCCCTTTCGCGGAAGTCAAGTTTACCACGCCGTGACCTGGGCATTGGTCCCTGGGTCGGCTCCCCGAACCGGGCCGCGGACACTGCACAGACACCGGTCCGTCCCCACCCGCCGGACCCGCCCGTACCTCCGCCTGAGCACCGGTGTCCCGCTCGGAGGGTCCGGTGACTGCCCCTGGGCCGCACACAGTAGGCTGGTACCCGCGGCACGACAGGGCCGCGACCGATCTGTTGCACACGTTCGGTCCCACCACGCCGTCCCAGCCAGAAGGAGTGAGCCCGTGGCCCGCAGCGAGCACCACGCCCGCCTCCGCCGCCCTCTCATCGCCGTGGCCCTTGCGGTCATGATCGTCCTCGGTGCGTGCACGCCACCGATGACCATGAACCAGTACGCCGCCGGCGATGGTGCCCGGGCCAACCTGGGCAGCCAGGTCAAGGTGGAGAACCTGCTGGTGATCACGGAAGCAGAGGGTTCAGCCGGCACCCTGGTGGGCGGAGTGGTCAACCTGTGGGAGCAGGAGGCTGAGGTGAGCCTGTCCGTGCAGGACATGGGCGAAGCGGTCACGGTCACGGTGGACCCGGCGGCCACACTGCTGCTGCACCCCGAGCACGAGTCCGTGGTGCTGCCCGCGGTCCCGGTCGCGCCGGGGGCGACGCTGGAGGTACAGATCTCCACGGACAATTCAGGCTCGATCACCGTCCCGGTGCCGGTGCTGGACGGGACGCTCGATCCCTACCAGGACTACCTGCCCGAGGGGTAACGAGGGCGGTCCCTGAGTTCCTGGGCTCGTCGACCGGGCCCCTGGTCTCGTCGGGGGCCTCAGGTCTCGTCGACGAGTTTGTACCCCAGGCCACGCACCGTCAGCAGCACGGTGGGGCGGACCGGATCGGGCTCGATCTTGGCCCGGATCCGCTTCACGTGCACATCCAGGGTCTTGGTGTCGCCGACGTAGTCCGCGCCCCAGACCCGGTCGATCAGCTGACCGCGGGTCAGCACCCGGTCGGGGTTGCGCAGGAACAGCTCCAGTAGCTCGAACTCCCGCAGCGGCATCGAGATCTCGGCGCCGTCCACGGTGACCACGTGCCGGTCGGTGTCCATCACCACCCGGCCCACGCTCAGGACGTCGGGGGCCTCGGCATCCTGGGCCTCCCCGCCCCGGCGCAGGACGGCGCGGATGCGGGCCAGCAGCTCCCGGAAGGAGTAGGGCTTGGTGACGTAGTCGTCCGCCCCCAGTTCCAGGCCCACGACCTTGTCGATCTCGGAGTCCTTGGCGGTGAGCATGATCACCGGCACGGTGCTGCGGGTGCGAAGTTCCCGGCACACCTCGGTGCCGGACAGGCCCGGCAGCATCAGGTCCAGCAGCACCAGGTCGGCTGCCTGCCGGTCGAAGGCGTTCAGCCCCTCATCGCCGGAGGCGACCGCCTCCACTGCGAACCCTTCCCGGGTGAGCTGGTAGACCAGCGAGTCACGGTAGGACTCCTCGTCCTCCACAACCAGGATGCGCGTCACGATTCCTCTTCTCCTTCATCACCGGATCCGGCGACCGCCGGGTCCACCTCAGGGATGCGAAGCGTGAAGGTCGACCCGCGCCCCTTGGTGGACCACACGGTGACCTCGCCGCCGTGATTGGCCGCGACATGCTTCACGATACTCAGTCCCAGACCGGTGCCGCCGGTCTCGCGGGAGCGGGCCGGGTCGATCCGGTAGAACCGCTCGAAGACCCGCTGGGCGTCCTCGGACTTGATACCCGCGCCCTGGTCCACCACCGCGATCTCCACCACCCCGTCCACCGTGCGCACCCCCACGCGAACAGGTGAGCCGTACGGGGAGTACCGCACCGCGTTGTCCAGCAGATTGCGCACCGCGGTCACCAGCAGCCCGTGATCGCCAAGCACCTGGACACCGGCCTCACCGCCCACGGTCAGGCTCATCTCCCGGGCGTCGGCTTCCATCCGGGCCCGGTCGATCGCCTCCTCGATCACGTCGTCGATCGATACCGGGAGGAAGTCGACCACCTCCTCCGGTGCCTGCAGCCGGGAGAGTTCGATGATCTCCTGCACCAGCGCGGACAGCCGCACCGCTTCCCGCTGCATCCGGGACGCGAAGTGCCGCACCGCCTCGGGGTCGTCGGCGGCGTCGGCTGCGGTCTCGGCCAGCAGCGCGATCGCCCCGACCGGGGTCTTGAGTTCATGGGAGACGTTCGCCACGAAGTCGCGGCGGACCTCCTCCACCCGCCGCTCCGCGGTGCGATCGTCGGCGAGCAGGAGGACCCTGTCCCCGGGCAACGGGGCGACCCGCACGTCCACGGCCAGGGTGTCCGAGCCGGGAACCTTCGAACGGGGCAGCGTCAACTGGGCGTCGTGGACGTGCCCGTCCCGGCGCGCCCGGGCCACCAGATCGTCGAGGGAGGCCTGGGTCAGCGAGCCACCGCGCACCAGGCCCAGGGAGTAGGCCGGCGGGGTGGCGCGCAAGACCTCGTCGTCGGGCCCGAGCACCACCGAGACCGACCGCAGCACCGACAGGACGCTGGCGACGTCGTCGTCGACCTTACGCAGGGCGCCACCGGCGCCCTGCTCCTCGCCGGAGCTACTACGAGAGTTCCACAGTCCGAAGGCGCCAACGCCGAGGGCCACACCCACCAGGGCGGCCAGAAGGAGCCAGACACCGTCCACATCGGCCACCTTATGACCTGTGGGGCGCTCCGGGCGCATCCGGATGGCCCGCACGGTCAGGAGTTCATCACCCGCACACGTCGCGTTCACCTCCGGCGTGAGAGGGTAGTGAGGTGCAGTGGACACGAGCGGTGTTCACCCGTGAACCGAGGAGTTGTCCCGTGCGTGCGATCTTCGATCAGGAACTGAGCCAGATCGGCGAGGATCTGCTCCACATGGCCACCCTCGTGGCCACGGCGATCCGGGATGCGAGCCGGGCGCTGGCCACCGCAGATCTTCAACTCGCCGAGCAGGTCATCGAGGCCGACCTCGCGCTGGATGAACTGGAGCGCGAACTGGACGAACGCTGCGTCATCCTGCTGGCCCGCCAGCAACCGGTGGCCACCGACCTGCGCGTGGTGGTCTCCGGTCTCCGGATCAGTGCCTCGATCGAGCGCATGGGTGACCTGGCCCGGCACGTGGCCCAGGTGGCCCGGCTGCGTTACCCCGAGAAGGTGCTACCGGAGTCGATCCAGCCGTTGTTCGACGAGTTCGCCGTGGCCGCGGAGAAGGTGGCGGTGGACCTGGTCGAACTCCTGCAGAGCCACGATCTGGACAAGGCCGCCCAGGTGGAGAAGGACGACGACATCCTCGATGAGCTCCACCGGCAGTCGTTCACGTCCACGCTGGGGCCGGACTGGGACGGCAACGTCAGCCAGACCGTGGACGTGACGCTGCTGGGCCGCTTCTACGAGCGTTTCGGTGACCACGCGGTCTCGGTGGCGAGCCGGATCACCTACCTGGTGACCGGGGACCTGGGCGACGGCGAGCCGAACAACCTCTGAGGCGCCCGGCCATGAGGCCGCAGGTCCTCGCCCCGCCGGGCAGCGCGGAGTGGTTCAGCGCCCCTGGGCAGCGACCGCCGCGATGGCTTCCTTCGCCGCATCCGGGTCCAGGTAGGTGCCGCCGGCCTTGACCGGCGTGAGGGACTCGTCCAGTTCGTAGACCAGCGGGATTCCTGTGGGCACGTTCAGACCTGCGATGGTCTGGTCGTCCACCCCGTCCAGGTGCTTGATGATCGCCCGCAGGGAGTTGCCGTGCGCGGCCACCAGGACCACCTTGCCGGCCCTCAGGTCCGGCACCACGGCGTCGTTCCAGTACGGCAGCGCGCGCTCGAGGACGTCCTTGAGGCACTCCGTGGTCGGAATCGGCTCGCCGGCGTAGCGCGGGTCTCCGTCCTGGGAGTAGGTCGAGCCGAGTTCGATCTCCGGCGGCGGCACGTCGTAGGAACGGCGCCAGGTCATGAACTGGTCCTCGCCGAACTCCTCGCGGATCTGCTTCTTGTCCTTGCCCTGCAGCGCGCCGTAGTGACGCTCGTTCAGGCGCCAGTGGCGGTGCACCGGGATCCAGTGCCGGTCCGCAGCGTCCAGGGTCAGGTTCGCGGTGGTGATGGCCCGGCGCAGCAGCGAGGTGTGCAGCACCTCGGGCAGCACACCGGCCTCCACGAGCAGTTCCCCGCCCCGGACGGCTTCGGCCTCGCCCCGCTCCGACAGCGGCACGTCCACCCAACCGGTGAACAGGTTCTTCGCGTTCCACTCGCTCTCGCCGTGGCGGAGCAGCACCAGGGTGTAGGTCATGGCATCAGTCTGCCGCATCCGACCCGGACCGGTCACATCGGCGGCCTGGTGACAGCGGCCGACCGGCGTCACATGGGCAGGATGAACATCGGGCGCGGGATCTCGATCTCGTGCTGCACCGGCCCGACCGCACCCTGGTACCGGCCCTCGGGGTCGCCCCGAGGGGTGAACGGGTGGATCAGCACCCGATCCTCGCGTTCGCCGGCCACCAGCAGGTTCGGCCCGCTCAGCGCCATGTGCCGGGGCCACGCCCCGGTGTGCACTTCACCCGCGAGTTCCAGCCGGGCCCCGTCGTCATGCACGGTGAAGGTGGAGACCGAGTCGGAACCGCGCGAAGCCACCAGCACCACGCCGCTGGAGAACAGGATGTGGGAGAGATAATAGGCGTCCTCGGAGCGGCCCGGAAGCGTCGCGGCCCGGACTTGTTGGACAACCTCACCCCGGCCGGTGTTCTCGTCCCACTCCAGGACCAGGACCTCACCGGACAGTTCGCCGCTGATGTAGAGGTATCTCCCCGATCCGGCGACGTGTCGCGGTCCGCTGCCCGCCGGGAGCGAGGTGATCACCGGATCAGGATCGGGCCGACCGCTCTCGAGGGGGTAGGCGCGGATCTCATCGGTACCCAGGTCCGCTACCAGGAGGTAGCCCCCGCCCGGGGAGATCCGGGTCGAGTGCGCATGCGGGCCCTCCTGACGGTCCGGGTTCGGCCCGGTCCCGGCGTGGCCGAAGGTGAGCACGTGGTCGGAGACGTCTCCTGCCTCGGTCAACTCCACCGCGGAGAGCACCCCGTCGCCGTAGTTGGCCACGTACAACCAGCGTCCTTGTGGATGGACGCGCAGGTGGCACGGGCCCGACCCGCCGGTGGCCACCGACCGGACCTGGCCCAACGTGCAGTCCGCCCCGAACGCGTAGGAGATGACCCGGCCGCCGTCCTGCTCCGAGACGGCGTAGAGGCGGTCCGCGGACGGGTGCAGGGTGAGGTAGGTGGCACGGGACGCAGCGATCGTGCGCACCACATCGACGCCATCCCAATCCCCCGCCGGGCCGGGTCGCTGGATCCGCCAGATGCCCTCAGGGTCGGGACCCTCGTTGGCGTCCGTGCCTACCCAGATTTGCCGGTAAACAGTCATGGCACCCACGTTAACGTGAATGCCATGGCTGGTGGGCGCTACCCGCCCGGTGTCGGTGCGGGGTTCAGTGGGCCCGCTCGTACGCTTCCTTCACCTCGGCCGGAACGCGGCCACGGTCGGAGACCTCGAATCCGTTCTCCCGGGCCCAGTCCCGGATCTTGGAGGCATCACTGCTGCGGGACGACCCGGAACGACCGGTCTTCCGGCGCCCACCCGATCGACGGGCGTGACCGACCCAGGCGGCCAGATCATCCCGCAACCTGGCGGCGTTGGTTTCATTGAGGTCGATCTCGTACTGAACACCGTCCAGTCCGAAACTGATGGTTTCTGCTGCGTCGGTGCCGTCGATATCGTCGATCAGGAGGACTTTGACCTTCTGGGCCATGGGCTTTCCAATCTATTCTGGTACTGCACCGATACGAATTGAATGTGCCGGGCTCAAGCGTGACACTCCTGTGGTGCTGATGTCACAAGATACCAGTTCTCTAGGACTTGTCCTCACGCTCGATATCGATGGGGATTCGACTCACATGATCATGACCGGCCTCATCGCCACGCTCGATTGCTTCACGCTCTCTTCGGTCGCTGCTGACGATGGCACGCAACACGACGATGAACAACACCGCCAATACGATCGAGGGAACGATCGCCGCCGAGACGAGCCACCAGTCGGTCATCGCGGCTTCACCAACGGAAATGTAATAGTTTCGCGCATACCGCGGCCGGTCAGGGCCATCAGGAGACGGTCGATTCCCATGCCCATTCCACCTGCGGGTGGCATTCCGTGTTCCATCGCCTCCAGGAACTCCTCATCCAGGGGCATCGCCTCGGCATCGCCGCGCGCTGCCAGTTCTGCCTGCGCTTCCAGCCGCTCCCGCTGGATCACCGGGTCGACCAGTTCCGAGTAGGCGGTGGCCAGTTCCACCCCGCGCACGTACAGGTCCCACTTCTCCACCACACCTGGGATCTCCCGGTGCGCACGGGTCAGCGGCGAGGTGTCCACTGGGAAATCCCGCACGAACGTGGGCGCGTAAAGGTCATCGCCGACGAAATGCTCCCAGAGTTCCTCTGCAGCCTTACCGGGAGTGATGTGGCTCTCGTCCAGTTCCAGCCCGGCAGCACCGGCGATCCTCAATAACTCCGCCAATGGGGTTTGCGGGGTGATTTCCACTCCGGCTGCGGCAGCCAACGATGGATACAACTCAATGCTGTCCCATTCCCCACCGAGTTCGTACTCGGTACCGTCGGCCAGAGTGACCAGCGTGCTATCGAAGGTTTCCTTCGCGGCCCGTTGCACCAGCCGCCGGGTAAGGTCCGCCATCGTGTTGTAGTCGCCGTAGGACTCATAGGCCTCCAGCATCGAGAATTCCGGGGAGTGGGAAGAATCGGCCCCTTCATTGCGGAAGTTGCGATTGATCTCGAAGACTTTCTCGATTCCACCCACCACGGCGCGCTTGAGGAACAGTTCCGGGGCGATTCGCAGGTACAGATCGATATCGAACGCATTCATATGCGTCATGAAGGGTCGTGCGGTTGCTCCACCGTGCTGGGTCTGCAGCATCGGGGTCTCGATCTCCAGGTAGCCACGCTGGTGGAACTCATCGCGCAGCGAGCGCACCACCCGGGCGCGCTGTCGCACCATGTCCCGGGCTGCCGGGCGGGTGATCAGATCCACGTACCGCCGGCGTACCCGGGCCTCCTCGGAGGAGTCCTTGTGCAGGGTGGGCAGCGGGCGCAACGCCTTGCTGGCGATCTGGTAGGAGTCGGCGAAAACGGAGAGCTCGCCTCGCCGGGAGGCGATCACCCGGCCGCTGGCGAACAGGTGGTCCCCCAGATCCACCCGTGCCTTGAACTCCTCCAGGGCCGCCTTGCCGACCGCTCCCTCGGAGAGCATCACCTGCAGTCGCCGGCCCTGCCCGTCCTGCAGTTGGGCGAAGCACAGCCGGCCGGTGTTGCGCAGGTACATCACGCGACCGGCAACGCCCACCTCGTCGTCGGTCTCCTCCCCGGCCTCCAGGTGCTCGTAGGCGGCGCGGATCCGGGCGATGGTGGTGGTGACCGGCAAGGTCACCGGGTAGGGCTCGACGCCGTCGGCCAGCAGTTGCTCCCGCTTGGCCCGACGCACCTGCATCTGTTCGGGCAGGTCGGCCTCGCCGGCAGCCGCACCGGTGGTCTGGTCGGGGGTGGCCGAATCGCGGGCCCGGACAGGACTGACGCTCTCATTCACACCGTCGATCCTAGTCGCTGCGGGGCCGGATCACCCCCGGCCGCCGGGCGGCAGAGGCAGGGCTGGTACGGGGGCACAGTCGGCACGCCCCCGGGCACAGGCGCGCGGCCAGCGGCACGAGGCGCGCACGCCCCGGGCATAGGCAGGGCCACTCCCGGGGGCCGGGCAGCGGCATGGCCGCCCTGGCGGGAAGGACGCCGGGCACCGGCCGGTAGGCTCGCCGGATATCGTCTCAGTCGCGTCCAGGGAGGACCATGCTCAGCGAGATCCGTGCCGACGGCGGAGGTCATCTGACCCGGGACGGCGCACCGCACCAGATCATCTCCGGCGCCCTGCACTACGCACGAGTGCCGGCTGCCCTGTGGGCGGATCGATTGGCCCGGATCGCGGCGATGGGCTGCAACACGGTGGAGACCTACGTGCCGTGGAACTTCCACCAGCCCCGCGCCGGTGCTGAGGCGGACTTCTCCGGCAACCGGGACCTGGGCCGCTTCCTGGATCTCGCCGCGGACGCCGATCTCGACATCCTGGTACGCCCCGGGCCCTACATCTGCGCCGAGTGGGACATGGGCGGGCTGCCGTCCTGGCTGCTCACCGACGCGGCCACCCGGGCCAATCTGCGCACCGCGCACCCGGGGTTCCTGGCCGCGGTGGATGCCTGGTTCGACGCGCTGATACCGGTGGTGGCCACCCGGCAGGTCTCCCGTGGCGGCCGGGTGGTCGGGGTGCAGGTGGAGAACGAGTACGGCAGTTACGGCAACGACGGGACCTACCTGCAGCACCTGCGCGACGGACTCGCCCGTCGCGGCATCGACGTGCTGCTGTTCACCTCCGATGGCCCCAGCGCCCTGCACCTGGCCGGCGGCACGCTGGCGGACTGTTGGCCGACGGTCAACTTCGGGTCGCGGCAGGCACAGGCCTTCGCCGCCCTACAGCAGTTCCGGCCCGGTAGCGCGAACATGTGCATGGAGTTCTGGAACGGCTGGTTCGACCACTGGGGCGCGCCCCACCACGTGCGCGACGCCGCTCACGCTGCGGCCGAGTTGCGCGCGATGCTCACCGCCGGGGCCTCGGTGAACTTCTACATGGCCCACGGCGGCACCTCCTTCGGGGTGTGGGCCGGAGCGAACTCCTACCCCGATGAGAGCGGGCCGGACTACTCCCCCACGATCACCAGCTACGACTACGACGCCCCGATCGCTGAGGACGGCTCCCTCACCGAGAAGTTCGCCGCCTTCCGGGACGTCATCACCGCGCACACCGGTATCGCACCGCCACCGGCGCCACCGACGATTCCGGTCATGGTGCCCCCACCGGCGGCCGTCTCCCAGCGCCTTCCGCTGGAGGGGGTACTGGATGCCCAACCCCTGACGCACCGCGCCACGCCGGCATC
Source organism: Pseudactinotalea sp. Z1739 (assembly GCF_049725055.1). The sequence continues at coordinate 47,435 of NZ_JBMPQA010000003.1, forward strand.
GATGGAGGAACTGGGACTGCACCACGGGGTGGTGCGGTACCGCACCACCGCGGCATGGCCGAACTCGGCCGAGTACCTGCACGTGCCCGAGCTCGCGGACCTGGCCGCGGTGTCGATCGACGGCGAGCACGTGGCCCGGCTGCGCCGGGCGGGCCTGGCCGCCCCCGACCCGGCCTACCAGGCCGCACCCTTCGCCCTGGCTGCCGCCCCGGCGGAGGGCGACTCGCCCGGGATCGAGAGCGGGGCCGGCTCTGCGACCGGAACCGGTGCTGTGGCCGGAGCCGGTTCCCAGAGCGGTACCGGGTCCGCGGCGGAATCCGAGCCGGCCGCCCACACAGCGCCCCGGCAGCGGAGCCTGGAGGTGCTCGTGCACTCCCTGGGCCGGGTGAACTTCGGACGATTCCTACCCGACGCCAAGGGTCTGGGGCCGGTCCTGGTGGACTTCCAGCACCTGTTCGGCTGGGACCACAGTGCCCTGGACCTGACCGAACTGCCCGACCTGGACTGGACCGATGCGTCCGCCGACGGTTCATCCGCCACCGCCTCAAGCCCCGCGACAGAAGCGCAGCCGGCGTTCCACCGCGTGCCGGTCGAGGTGGACACCCCGGGCTGCGACGCCCATCTGGACATGTCCGGCTGGGGCCATGGCTACGTGTTCCTCAACGGGTTCAACCTGGGTCGGTACTGGAGCGCGGCCGGGCCGCAGCAGTCCTTGTACGCCCCGGCACCGTTGTGGCGCGAAGGCACCAATGAGGTGGTGGTCCTGGAGTTCACCAGGCCCGGGACTCATCTGCCCTTCGCCGACTCGATGATCCTGGGCGAGATCCTCGAGACGGCGAGCTGACCTCCGCCCCGGTCCCATCAGCCTCGGATGGGCCCGCGGGCGCTCCGGCCCGAGCCGTGTGGTTCAGGACCGCGGCCGCAGGACGATCTCGGTGTTGTCGATCAACCGGGTACGGCCCACCCTGGCCGCGACCACCAGCAGTGCGGCCCCGGCTCCCCTCCGGTGCGGACGCATCGTGACCGGGTCCACCAGTTCCAGGTAGTCCAGGTCCACCACGTCCGGGGCCGCCTCCGCCAGCACCTGCTCAGCGGCGCTGAGCACCTCCCCGGCCGGAGCGCCCTGCTCGGCGGCACGGTGCGCGGCCCGCAGGGCGCCGGACAGGCGGAGCGCCTCGGCCCGCTCGGCCGGGCTGAGGTTGACGTTGCGGCTGGACAACGCCAGCCCGTCGTTCTCGCGCACGGTGTCGCCGGCCACCACCTGCACGTCCAGGTCCAGGTCGCGGACCATCTGGCGCACCAGGGCCAGTTGCTGGGCGTCCTTGCGCCCGAACACCGTGACGTCGGCGCGGGTCAGCGACATCAGTTTGTGCACCACGGTGAGCATGCCGTCGAAGTGCCCGGGCCGGGAGGCGCCCTCGAGGCGCTCGCCCATCTCTCCGGCCTGCACCCGCACCTGCGGCACGCCGCCGGGATACATCTCCTCCACGGCCGGAGCGAACACCAGGTCCACCCCGCCCAGCTCGCGCAGTCGCTCCAGGTCCGCGTCCAGGGTGCTCGGGTACGTCGCCAGATCCTCGGCTCGGTCGAACTGCAGCGGGTTGATGAAGATGGTGACGGTGACGTGATCGGCCAGATCACGTGCGGTGCGGATCAGGGACAGGTGTCCGGCGTGCAGGGCACCCATGGTGAACACCGCCGCCCGGCGCGCATCCGGTCCCAGGGCGTCCAGGTGGGTGCGCAGGTCCGTCACCGAGTGCACCAGCAGCGGACCGGACGACGACGCAGCCGCCCGGGCCGTCGTCGTCGGCCCCGGGGCGGGCTCACCCGGGCCTGCCGCATTCGGGCTGGTGCCGGCCAGGACGTCCATGAGGGCCTGGGCCTGGTCGGTGCGGATCCGGCCGGCCGCAAGAGCGCGTTGGGTGGTCGCGCGGGCCAGGGTGCGGTAGGTGGGCAGCACGTCGGCCGAGGTGCCCTCGGCATCCAGGCGGGCCAGGGTCTCCAGGTGCTCAGCGACGGTGCCGCCATCACCACGCGCCACCGGGCCGGTCAGGGCGCCGTCCCCGGCCCGCAGCGCGCCATCCAGGGCCGCGGAGAGCAGGGGACGCAGCATCGCTCCGCCGTCCTCGATCCCGGCTGCTCCGAGCACCCGGATGGCTTGCGCGGTCAGGGTGACCAGATGGTTCGCCCCGTGCGCCAGCGCCGCGTGGTACAAGGCACGGGAGGTCTCGGGCAGCGCCACCGGTTCACCGCCCATCTCCACCACCAGAGCCTGCGCGATCGGCAGTACCGGCCCGGGGGCGGTCACCGCGAACGGGGCGCCCACCAGGCGGCTCAGGTCCATGGAGGTGCCGGTGAAGGTCATCGCCGGGTGGATTGCCAGCGGGATCGCGCCGCGCTGCATCGCCGGGGCCAGCACGTCTGTGCCGTAGCGCCCGGCGGTGTGCACGAGGAGTTGACCGGGCACGAACCGCTCCAGGGTGGCCAGGCCGGAGACCAGGTCGGCGAGCACATCATCGGGCACCGTCAGCAGCACCAGTTCGCTGCGCTCGACCACCTCCTCCACGCCCAGCACGGGCACGCCCGGCAGCATCGCCTCGGCCCGGTCGCGGCTGGCGGTGGAGGAGGCGCTCAGCCCCACCACGGCGTGCCCGGCCGCCCGGAGCGCGCTGCCCAGGACTGCCCCCACTCGACCGGCGCCGACGACTCCGACGCCGAGCCGGCCCGGCCGATCGTTCACGCCGGGTGGTCCCCACGTGCGTCGGGTCGGGTGGGAGCCAGCCCGGGTGGAGTCTGCTGCGAGGGTGGCTGTCCCATTGCCGGGGGGATCGGCCCCGGTGGCCCCGGCGGCGCCGAGGGTGGCGGGGCTGCCGCCCTCGGTTGGGCTGCCGTCCACGGCTGGGCCGGCGCCGGCGGCGGGGGCTGGGCTCCGGCCGGCTCATCGTGCGGCACCGAGGGTGGGCGGGGCCTGCTGGGCAGCACGCCGGCGTACGCCCCCCGGTTCACCTCCGCCGGAGCCGGTGCCGGTGCCTGTGCCGCAGCAGTTCCCGGCGTACTCATCCACCGCTCGGGCCCGGCCTCGCGGCGCGCGCGGCGGGACCGCTCGGCCTGGTTGACCAGAAGTTCCCGGGCCACCTGCAGGTCCAGATGGTGGACCTGGGGGGTGACCGGCCCCGGGGTGGAGTGCACCACGAAGGTGGCCAGGCCCATCTTCCGCTCGATCGGCCCCTGGGTCAGGCCGATGGACTGCGTGCGTTCATGTGGCACCACGCTGAGGTAGCGCCACCAACGGCCGGTCCGCATCAGGATCGCGGTCCCGGTGACGCGGAAGCCGGTTCGGCGCCAGGTCAGTGGATCCACCCACCGGGCACGCCGCGGACTGGTGGTGAACCCCTCGACGTCACCGATCCCGTCCATTCCGGCGTGCAGAACGGGCAGGGGACGCTCATCGCCCAGGTCGGGCAGCACCAGGGAGAGCATGTAGGCGACCTCGGCACGGGTGGCCGCCGGGTACAGCACGGTGCCGGTCACTTCCTCCGCGCCGTAGCCGGCGATGTTGACCTGCATCCGCCACCAGTCCTTGATCCGCCACAGCGGGGGCTGGGAGATCCGCACCGCCTGCACCCGGCCCGGCGGCACCGTGCGGGACTTGGTCTCCAGCAGCCCGTGCCGCAGCCGGATCCCGTCGGGTGACACCGCTGCCCGGAAGTTGAACTCCCCGGCGAAGCGGCCCCAGAAGTAGGTCGCCGCACCCAGCATCGGGGCCAGTGCACCGAGGACGATGCTGGCGTTGCCCACGGCGATGGAGGCGGCCACCAGGCCGAGGATCGCGAGCACGATCAGAGCGATCGAGAAACTGAGGGCCAACGAGCCGATCAGGCGCCCCGGGGTGATCTCGGCGATCTCCCGCTCCGGTGCCGCAGGGGCGACCGGTGACCCGTGCGCGCCCGCGGAACCGGTGGCATCGGCACTGCCGGAGCTGCCCAGTTTCACGCCGGCGGAGCGTGCCAGGAGTTCGTTGCGCAGATTCTGCGCATCGGGTTCGCTCAGGAACGCGATCATCAGGTTGGAACCGGCACCACCGGCTGATTCGACCTTGACCGAGGCGAACCCGAAGAGGCGGGCCAGCAGCGGCTGGGTGACCTCCACGGCCTGGACCCGGTCCAGGCGCACGTGCCGCTGCTGACGGAAGAGTACGCCCTTGTGCAGGAAGAGACTCTCCCTGCTCACCCCGTACTGGGTGCGGCGCCAGGCCAGGTACCCCAGACCCAAGCCGAGCACGAAACCGACCACCAGCAGGGCCACCAGGGCGCCGAGGATCGCCGCCGCCGCGAAGCGTTCACGAAGGTCGGACATGAACTCCTGGGAGTTGTACACGGCGATCGCGAAGATCACCACACCGACCTTCCACGCGTTCAACAGTGGGGTGATGCGGTGCAACCGGCGCCATTCGGCATCGGTGCCGTCAGCCTGGGCCCGCCCGGCGTCGGGGGGCGGGGCGACCGGCTGACCGGGTAGGCGCGATCCGGTGCCGGGTCCCTCCCCGGCACGCTGTTCCGTTGCCGCCGGTCCCGGGTCGGCGGGCCCGGGCTGAGCGGGTTGGCCGGGGTAGGAAGCCTGGGGTCCGGTCGGTCCCGGGTCGGCAGGTCCGGGCTGAGCAGGTTCGCCGGGGAAGGAAGCCTGCGGTCCGGCCAGGCCCGGTGGAGGGCCGTACCGGCCAGGCGCCGGCGGTACTGCCGGTGGCGCGGGGGGCGGTGACTTCGGACCGGCCTGCGAGGGGGGCGCACCCGGGGGCGCCGGCGAAGGTGGACCATAGGGTGCCTGCGGCGACGCACCCTGGGGGCCCCGGGGCGGCGGCTGACCCTGCGGCACCTGGGGCCCATACGGGCCGTCCGCAGCCTGGCCGGCCGGCTGATCGTCCTCGGAACTGCGTCGCCGGCGCGGCGGTGGCGCGAACGGGTTGTGCCCGCCCGGAGGGGGAGGCGAGGTGCTCACAGGCCGGCCAACCTCGCCTCACCGCGAGCGCTGAGCTGGTCACGCAAGCGCCCGGCCTCATCCTGCGGCAGCCCGGGGATCGAGGCGTCGGTGCCCGCGGAGGCGGTGTGCAACTGGACCTGGGCGATCTTCATCCGCCGTGCGATCGGGCCGGCGCTGACGTCCACGTACTGCATCCGGCCGTAGGGCACCATCGTCAGGGTCTTGAACATCACGCCCTTGCGGATCAACAGGTCCTCCTCCTGCTCGGCGTACCCGATCGCCTTGACCTGGCGGGGAATGAGCCAGAGCACCCACACGGTGAGCAGAGCCAGGACTGCCGGGACCAGCCACATCCAGCCGCCGACGTACCAGGCGGGCCCGACCGAAGCCACGGTCGGCAGGCCCAGGAACACCGCGGCGCTGATCATGCGCACCGGGATCAGGCGGGGTGAGACCCGGTGCCACTCCACGCCGGCGACGTCGAACGCCGGGGTCGACTCAATGCTCATGGTGGCCATTGTGTCGGATCATCGCCTCAGGACAAATGTGGCTCCACCGGGCCCGGTGGTCTCGGCTCGTCGGGGTCATCGTCGGGCGGCACGCGGCAACACCACTCGGCGATCAGCCCGGCCGCGATCATGACGCCCGAGGCGATCATCGCGCTTCCCGCCAGCAAGGCCTGCGCGCGCGGCTCCGGGGCCTGCAGCCGCGGTAGCGCCAGAACCAGTTGGCCGGTGAAGTAGCCCAGGTGGGCGGCTCCGGTGATCGCCGCGGCCTGGCCCAACACCAATGTACGGACCGCGTCGGTCGGGTCCAGCGGCTCGCCCGCACGGACGTGCCGGCGGATCCGCAGGCCGAGCAGGAGCACCACGGCCGCCAGCACCAGCACCAGGAGCACCTGCAGCAGCACGACCGGGACGGGATTGTTCCCGCGCGAGGTCCACCACCGCAGAACCATCATGCTCAGGGCCGCCGCCACCACGAAGACGGTGACCAGGGTCTGCCATCGAAGGCGCTGCATCGATGTGGTCAGGACTCCTCGTCACGGCGCTGGACGGGCTGCCAGCGCGGCGCGAACGGCTTGGGGGTCTGCTCGGGGGAGGGCGTCTCGGTGCCGCGCGGGGGCCACGGTGCAGGTGTGTCCGCAGCCGCCGGTGCGGGCTCGGCGGGATCTGGCTCAGCAGGTTGCGTCTCGGCCTGCGCGGGCTCGGGCTCAGCCGGCTCGGGCTCTGGCTCGGCCGGCTCGGGCTCTGGCTCGGCCGGCTCGGGCTCGGGCTCAGCCGGCTCGGGCTCCGGCTCCGGTGCGGTCGCCGCAGGCTCTTGCGCGGGATCGGTCGCCTCGGGCTCGGACTCGGGCTCAGCCGGCTCGGGCTCTGGCTCGGGTTCGGCCGGCCCCGGCTCGGCTGATTCGGACGGGACGCGATCCGGCGTCGGGACCGAGGCCGGCTCGACCTCCTCCTGGCCGACATTGGGCGACGAGGACTGCTCGCCGGAAGCCTGCGCCCAAACCTGGGGCTCGGGGTCCGGCACTCCTGCGGGCTCCCCCTCGACGCCGGACTCACGTGCCGGCGAAACCTCACCCCCGGGCCGGGCGCCGCCGGACTCCGCGACCGACGCGACACCGGCTGGCTGGCCGGCATCGGGCTGCGCGGGATCAGCCGGGGCCGGATCGGCCGTCGGCGCCGGGTCGAGGTCGTCGGCCCCGTCGGGCGCCTCGTCCGGTTGCCCGGCCACGGAGACCTCGGAGCCATCGGGAGCCACCGGGAGCGCACCGGACTCGGCGGCAGCGGGAGCCTGCCACACCCCGGGCGCCTCCGGGGGCACCACCGAGGGCGCTGCCTGCTCGGCCTGCTGCCCGGGTTCGGACTCCTGCGGCGCCGGCGCGTCGTCGTCCTGTTGTGGAGGCACACTCGGCGGTGCCTCCTCACCCCGCGCGGGGACACCCTGCTCCGAGCCACCCTGCTCCGAGCCACCCACCTCGCGGCCCACCGGTGCGGGGGCGGCACTCTCCGAGATCACGAAGCTGGCCGAATCGGTGCCGCTCCCGGTACGTTCGAGCCAGTCCAGCGCGAGCCATCGCACCCCACCGCGGTCCGGAGCGGTTTCGGCCAGCATCGCCACCGGCCCGCCACCGAGGCCGGGAAGGAACGCATCGGCATCGGCCTGCGCCCAGGGCACCAGCACGAAGGCCCGCTCGTTCGCACGCGGGTGCGGCAATTGCAGGTGTTCGGCGGTGGAGGACACACCCTGATAATCGATAATGTCGATATCCACGGTGCGCTGACCCCAACGGTGGGTGCGGACGCGACCGTAACTGTCCTCCAGCGACTGAGCCAGTTCCAGCAGCCCGTTCGGTGACATGGTGGTCGTGGCCAGCACGACGGCGTTGAGGTAGTCCGGCTGGGCGACCGCATCGGCGGCGGTCACCGCGGCAGTACGTGCCAGCGGAGAGACCTCCTGCACCGTCAGGCCGGGTGCGCCGCGCAGATCGTCGACCACCGCCCGCAGCGTCGACCGTACATCGCCGACGTTGCCGCCCAGGCCCAGGACCACCGCGACCTCATCATCGGGTTCGCGGTCCAGCGCGTCGCTGCCGTCCTCCTCCGCCTCGGCCGGGGAGGGAGCCGGCACTCCCTCGTTGGGCGTGTACGGAGACGCCTCGAGCACCGGGCCCGGCACCGCCGCGGCCCCGCTCGCGGCCGCGGATTCGGCACGGCTCGGTGCCGAACCGCCGGCACGGTCCGCCGCGCGGCTGATCCGCACCTGCACATCGGAGAACAACAGGCCCAGGGGCGCATCGGGCTTGTGCACGGTGACGTCCACCGCCAGCACCCGCGCGTGCGCCAGCACCGCATCGGCGATCCGGGCGGCCAGGGTCTCCAGCAGGTTCAACGGTTCGCCCTCGATGAGAGCGACCACCTCGGTTGCCACCGCGGCGTAGTCCACGGTCGCACCGAGGTCGTCACCTGCCGCAGCGTCTGAGGTATCGACGTGGATGTCCAGGTCCACCAGGAAGGTCTGGCCGTCCCGGCGCTCCTCCGGCAGGACCCCGTGCCGGCCCACTCCACCTAGTCCGACCAGCCGGATCACATCCGCCTCGGGTCGGTGCGCGTTCGCTGTCATAGCCGCCATTGTGGCCCGTCCTGTTCCGATTATCCCTGCGCGACATCCGGTGTCAGCGCCAGGGCCTGCTGGTCCAGACCCCGGGTCGCGGTCCGGAACTCCTGTGCCACGCGGACCGCATCGACCGAGATCGGCACGTCGTGCACCCGGACCGCCCAGGCGCCGGACCGGGCCACCAGGGCAGATATCGCCGCGCTGGCACGGTCCCGGAAGGTGGGCAGGGACTCGGCGCCGTGCCGGGCCAGCAACTCCCCGATGAAGCGTTTGCGCGAAGCCCCCACCAGCACCGGGAATCCGAGGTCCTGCAAGCGGTGCAGGTTCGCCAGCAGGATCCAGTTCGCCTCGGCGTCCTTGGCAAAACCCAAGCCGGGGTCGATGATGATCCGCTCCTCGGACACCCCGGCATCGACCACCGCCTGGACCTGGGCGGACAGTTCCGCCCGCACGTCCTCGACCACGTCGTCGTACTTCGTCAAGGAGGCCATCACGTCGGAGTGTCCGCGCCAGTGGGACAGGATGAACCGGGCGTCGCTCTCAGCGGCGACCGCGGCCATGTCCGGATCGGCGCGGCCCCCGGAGACGTCATTGATGATGCCGGCGCCCGCCTGCACGGCGACGCTGGCAACCTGTGCGCGCATCGTGTCCACACTGAGCACCGGAGCGTGCCCGAGCAGTCCCTCGATCACCGGGAGCACCCGGTCCAGTTCCTCTTGCACACCCACCCGGGAGGCTCCCGGGCGGGTGGACTCCCCACCGATGTCCAGGATGTCGGCGCCCTGGGCCAGCAGGTGGCGACCATGGGCGATCGCCACGTCACGTTCGAACCACTGGCCTCCGTCACTGAAGGAGTCAGGGGTGACGTTGACGATGCCCATCACCTGCGTGCGTGTGCTCACGACTCCAGGGTATGACGCCGGGCGCACTGTCGGCGCAGGATGGTGCGGCGGGATCTTCGACGGGAACAGTCGCCGGCTCGGCCTGTGGACCAGACCCGGTCCCGGTTCGTCAGGCGCAGTGCGGGTTGATCAGGCTCAGTGCCGGTTGATCAGGCTCATCGCCTCGGCCCGGGTGGGACCCTGGCGCATCATGCCCCGCACCGCGGAGGTGACGGTCCGCGAACCGGGCTTGCGCACTCCACGCATCGACATGCACAGGTGTTCGGCCTCGACCACCACGATCACCCCGCGGGCACCCAGCAGGTGCACCAACGCGTCGGCGACCTCGGTGGTCAGTCGCTCCTGCACCTGGGGGCGTTTGGCATAGACATCGACCAGACGGGCCAGTTTGCTCAACCCCGTGACCCGGCCGTGGGCGTCCGGGATGTAGCCCACGTGCGCCACCCCGTGGAAGGGCAGCAGGTGGTGCTCGCACATGGAGTACACCTCGATGTCGCGCACCAGCACCATCTCCTGGTGCTCGATGTCGAAGAAGGTCTGCACCACCTCGGCAGGGTCCTGGTGCAGACCCGAGAAGGACTCGGCCAGGGAACGGGCCACCCGCTCGGGCGTCTCCCGCAGGCCCTCGCGGTCGGGGTCCTCCCCGACGGCGAGGAGCAGGTCCCGCACGGCCCGAGCCACCCCGGCGGCGTCGTAGGGCCGCACTCTCCGGCGGTCCCCGACCACCCGCCCGGCATCCGCGCCCCGCGGGCGGTCGCCGTCGCCGTCGGCCCTGCCCGGGTGGGGGCTCCGCCCGGGCGCAGGGTCCTGCGCGGGCGCGGCGTCGTGGTCTGCCATGGCAGGCACCTCCTGTGCGGGAACCGGCGGTGAGGGAGTCCTCGCGCCAGCCTATTGCGGCGGCACCGCTACCTTAGTGCGCGCCGGCCGCCACCTTACGGCGCGCTTGCCGCCACCGGGCGCAGTGCGCGATCCGAACCGGCCGGATGCACCATCGCGTGCCTACTTTTGCTTGTTGGTAGACATAAGTGCCCATAGGGTGGTTGCGACCCTCCGCATCGACCTAGGAGCACTCCCCGTGTCCCACTCCCTCCAGCTCTACACCCTGCGCAACCACCTCGACGAAGACCTGGACGGCACCCTGAAGCGGGTGGCCGAGTTCGGGTACACCCAGGTGGAGCCGTACCGGATCGTGCCCGAGACCGAGGCACTGGGAGCAGCGCTGCGTACGCACGGGCTCAGCGCCCCCACCACGCACGCGCCGCTGCTCGGGGAGAACCAGGCCGGGATCTTCGCCGCCGCCACACAACTGGGCATCGGCACCGTGATCCTGCCGGCCACTCCGGAGTCGGAGTGGACCAGCGCCGCAGGCGTGGAGGCGATCGCCGCCGCCCTGAACCAGGCCGCGAGTGCCGCCGCCGAGCACGGTCTGAAGATCGGCTACCACAACCACTGGTGGGAGTTCGCGCAGATCGATGGCCGCACCGCGATCGAGTACTTCGCCGACCGACTCGACCCGGAGGTGGTCCTGGAGATCGACACCTACTGGGCCGCAGTTGCCGGGGTGGACCCGGTAGCCCTGATCGGCACCCTGGGATCGCGGGTGCAGTACCTGCACCTGAAGGACGGCCCGATCACCAGTGACGCCGCCGATCAGATGGCGCTGGGCGAGGGCTCGATGCCGGTACCGGACATTCTGGCGGCGGCCGAGCACCTGAAACTGGGCGTGGTGGAACTCGATGACCACCGCGGCGACATGTTCACCGCCGTGGAGCAGTCCCTGCGCTACCTGGAAGGGATCGCCAAGTGAGCGCTGCGACAGCCGGAGCAGCCGGGGCGGCACTGTCCGCGCAGGGTTCGGGACCGGTGGGGGTCGGGGTGATCGGGGCCGGGGTGATCTCCGGCGCCTACCTGCGGACCATGACCTCCTTCCCCGACCTGCAGGTGCACGCGATCGCCGACCAGAACGCCCGAGCCGCTGCGGACAGGGCCGAGGAGCACGCGATCCCCACCCACGGCGACGTCGAGGCGGTCCTGAACCACCCCGAGGTGGAGATCGTGGTGAACCTGACCACCCCGGCTGCGCACGTGGCGGTGGGCCAGGCCGCAATCGCCGCCGGCAAGCACGTGTGGAACGAGAAGCCGCTCGCCCTGGACGTGGACGCCGGGAAGTCACTGCTGGACCAGGCCGCCGCGGCCGGACTCCGGGTGGGCTGCGCACCCGACACCGTCCTGGGCACCGGCCTGCAGACCGCGCGCCGGATCATCGAGCGTGGCGACATCGGCACCCCGCTCACGGCGCTGGCGTTGATGCAGAACCCCGGCCCGGACCTGTGGCACCCCAACCCGGCGTTCCTGTTCGGGGAGGGCGCCGGCCCCTTGTTCGACATCGGGCCCTACTATCTGACCACCCTGATCCAGATCTTCGGCTCGGTGGCCACCGTGGCGGCACTGGCCTCCACCGCGCGCACCGAGCGCGTCATCGGGTCCGGCCCCAATGCCGGGCAGACCTTCGAGGTCACCGCCGACACCCATACCGGCGCGCTCATCGGATTCGCCTCCGGCGCCAGCGCCCAGGCGGTGTTCAGTTTCGACTCCCCGGCCCCGCGCACCGGGTTCGTCGAGATCGCCGGCAGCGAGGCCACCATCGCGCTACCGGACCCGAACCAGTTCGACGGGCAGATCCGGCTGTGGCGCACCGGCTCCGATGAGTGGGAGGCCATCGACTCCACCGGCCCCGCGCACGGACGGGGCCTGGGCGTGCTGGAGATGGCCCGGGCGATCCGCAGCGGCACCGGCCATCGGGCCAGCGGCGATCTGGCCCTGCACGTGCTGGAGGTGATGGCGTCGATCACCTCCTCGGCCCGCACCACCTCGTTCGTCTCGATAGGCTCCCGGGCACCGGACGTGCCGGTCCTGGACGACGGCTTCGATCCGGCCCGACCGACCCTGGGGGCAGCATGAGCGACGCAGCCACGGGCACCGGCAGCCCAGGCAGCACCGGCAGCCCAGGCACCGGGCCCCTGGGCGTGGCCTGCATCGGCTACGCGTTCATGGGCAAGGCCCACTCGGCCGCCTGGCGAGAGGTGAGCGCCCACTTCGACGTCCCGGCGACCTCGCGCCAGGTGCTGGTGGGACGCGATGCCGGCCAGGTGGCCGAGGCCGCCGCCACCTACGGGTGGGCCGAGTCCGCCACCGACTGGCGTGACGTGATCGCCCGGGATGACATCGACATCGTCGACATCTGCACACCGGGGGAGACGCACGCCGAGATCGCCCTGGCCGCCCTGGCCGCGGGCAAGCACGTCATGGTGGAAAAGCCCCTGGCCAACACCCTCACCGAGGCCGAGGCGATGGCCGCGGCCGCGACCGAGGCCACCGGGCGCGGGGCGTTCTCCATGGTCGGGTTCAACTACCGCCGGGTGCCGGCGCTGGCGCATGCCCGGAACCTGATCGCGCAGGGCGTCATCGGACAGGTCCGCCAGATCCGCGGGGCCTACCTGCAGGACTGGCTGGCCGACGCTCAGGCACCGATGACCTGGCGGCTGCGGGCCGAGACCGCCGGATCGGGCGCCCTCGGCGACATCGCCAGCCACACCGTGGACCTGGTCGGCTTCCTGACCGGTTCCACCGCCACCGACGTGTCGGCCCGGCTGCAGACGTTCGTACCGCAGCGCCCGGGGCCCGCCGGGCCCGAGGACGTGACGGTCGACGACGGCGCCTGGCTGACCCTGGGCCTGTCCGGTGGGGCCGTGGCCGAGCGGGCGGTAGCCGGCGTGGAGGTCTCCCGGGTGGCGCTGGGCCGCAAGAACGCCCTCACCCTGGAGATCTACGGCACCGAGGGTGCGATCTGTTTCGACCTGGAGCGGTTGAACGAATTGCAGGTGCTGCGCGGCACCGACGCCGCCTCGCACGGGTTCGCCCGCGTCCTGATCACCGAGGAGGACCACCCCTACCTGTCCGCGTGGTGGCCACCGGGGCACGTGATCGGGTGGCAGCACACCTTCGTGCACCAGGTGCGCGACTTCCTCTCCGCACTGGACTCGGGGACCCCGCCCACGCCGTCGTTCGCCGACGGCCTGGCCACCCAACGGGTGTTGGCCGCCGCCCAGGAGTCCGCCCGGAACGCCTCGGCCACCATCACACTGGGGTCGGCCTGACCCGTCGATCCTGACCTGTCCCACCACCCACGAAGGAGTCACCATGGCACGCCCGTTCACCCTGTTCACCGGCCAGTGGGCCGACCTGACCCTGGAGGAGGTGGCCGAACTCGCCGCCGGGTGGGGCTATGACGGCCTGGAGATCGCGGTGTCCGGGGAGCACCTGGATGCCTGGCGCTGGGACGACGACGACTACATCGCCGATCGGTTGGGCATCCTGGAGCGGCACGGGCTGAGACTGTGGACGATCTCGAACCACCTCAAGGGTCAGGCGGTGTGTGATGACCCGATCGACTTCCGGCACCAGGCCATCGTGGGTGCCAGGGTGTGGGGCGATGGCGACCCCGAGGGGGTGCGCCAGCGCGCGGCCGAGGAGATGAAGCACACCGCCCGCCTGGCTCGGCGGCTGGGAGTGGACACCGTGGTGGGCTTCACCGGATCCTCGATCTGGCAGTACGTGGCGATGTTCCCCCCGGTACCGGCCGAGAAGATCGAGGCGGGCTACGCCGACTTCGCCGAGCGATGGAACCCGATCCTGGACGTCTTCGACTCCGAGGGCGTGCGGTTCGCCCACGAGGTGCACCCCAGCGAGATCGCCTATGACTACCACTCCACGGTGAAGACCCTGGAGGCGATCGGGCACCGGGAGGCGTTCGGGCTGAACTGGGACCCCTCGCACATGATGTGGCAGGGCATCGACGTCGTCGACTTCATCTACGACTTCGCTGATCGCATCTACCACGTGGACTGCAAGGACACCAAGATGCGGATGGGCAACGGCCGGGCCGGGATCCTGTCCTCGCACCTGCCCTGGGGCGATGGGCGGCGCGGCTGGGACTTCGTCTCCGCCGGGCGGGGAGACGTGCCGTGGGAGCAGGCGTTCCGGGCGCTGACCGCGATCGGATACGACGGGCCGATCTCGGTGGAGTGGGAGGACGCGGGGATGGACCGGCTGGTGGGTGCCCCGGAGTCACTGGCAGCGCTGAAGAAGTTCGACTTCGAACCGTCCACCCAGTCCTTCGACGCCGCCTTCAGCCAGGACTGACCGGGCCGCGCCACCCGCCACGCGCCACCCCGACAGCGGGGCTACTGCCCGGGGGCCGGTGGCTCCGGGTCCGGTGCGGGCGCGGTGCCGGTGGGCGGGTTCGCCGTCTCGCCCCCGGCGGCGGCGGCCTGGTCCTGGGGCAGTTCCTGGCCCTCGCCTCCGGCGATCTCCCGGGAGGAGCGCACCGGCGGTTTGTCGCTGATGGTGCGCTGCTGACTGGACAGCCACACCGGGCGCGGGTCGCGCTTGGTCACGGCGGCGAAGATCTCCGCGAGTTCCTGCTGGTTCAGGGTCTCCCGCTCCAGCAGTTCCAGCGCGAGTTCGTCGAGCACGTGGCGGTACCCGGTCAGGATCTCCCAGGCCTCGTCATGGGCAGACTCGATCAGCCGGCGCACCTCGGCGTCGACCCGGCCGGCCACGTCCTCGGAGTACTCCCGCTCGTGGCCCATGTCCCGGCCGAGGAACACCTCGCCGGAGGCCGAGCCCAGTTTGATCGCCCCGACCCGTTCGCTCATCCCGAACTCCTTGACCATCCGCCGTGCGGTGGCGGTGGCCTTCTCGATGTCGTTGGAGGCGCCGGTGGTGGGGTCGTGGAAGACGATCTCCTCGGCCACCCTCCCACCCATGGCGTAGGCGAGTTGGTCGAGCAGTTCGTTGCGGGTGGTGGAGTACTTGTCCTCGGCGGGCATCACCATCGTGTACCCCAGGGCCCGCCCGCGCGGCAGGATGGTCACCTTGGTGACCGGGTCGGTGTAACGCAGCGCCGCTGCCACCAGCGCGTGTCCGCCCTCGTGGTAGGCGGTGAGTTTGCGCTCCTGCTCGTTCATCACCCGGCTGTGCTTCTGCGGGCCGGCGATCACCCGGTCGATGGCCTCGTCCAGGGCCTTGTTGGTGATCGTGGTGCCGTGGGTGCGGGCGGTCAGCAACGCGGCCTCGTTCAACACGTTCGCCAGGTCGGCGCCGGTGAATCCGGGGGTGCGCTTGGCCACCATGTGCAGGTCCACGTCCGGGGCCATCGGCTTGCCCTGGGAATGCACCGCCAGGATCGCCTCGCGACCCTTGAGGTCCGGTGCTTCCACGGTGATCTGCCGGTCGAACCGGCCCGGGCGCAGCAGGGCCGGGTCCAGGATGTCGGGCCGGTTGGTCGCGGCGATCATGATGACGTTGGCGTTGGCGTCGAAGCCGTCCATCTCCACCAGCATCTGGTTCAGGGTCTGCTCGCGCTCGTCGTGCCCGCCACCAAGGCCGGCGCCGCGCTGGCGACCCACGGCGTCGATCTCGTCCACGAAGATGATCGCCGGAGCGTTCGCCTTGGCCTGCTCGAACAGGTCCCGCACCCGCGAGGCTCCCACGCCCACGAACATCTCCACGAAGTCCGAGCCGGAGATGGTGTAGAAGGGCACTTCGGCCTCACCGGCCACCGCCCGGGCCAACAGTGTCTTACCCGTCCCGGGCGGCCCGTACAGCAGCACGCCCTTGGGGATCTTGGCGCCCACCGCCTGGAACTTGGCCGGGTCGGCGAGGAAGTCCTTGATCTCCTCCATCTCCTCCACGGCCTCATCGGCTCCGGCCACGTCGGAGAACCGCACCTTCGGGGTCTCCTTGGTGACCTGCTTGGCCTTGGACTTGCCGAAGTTCATCATCCGCGACCCGCCGCCCTGCATGCGGGAGAGGATGAACCAGAACACCCCGATCAGCAGCGCGATGGTCAGGAACGTCATGAGGAACGTGGTCCACCACGGGGTCTGCGGCACCACCGAGTTGTACCCGCCCTCGGGCTCGGCGGCCACGATCGCCTCGATCACGGCCTCGCCCTGGGGCTCGGTGTAGTAGAACTCCAGGTCGGTGCCCTTGCTCTCCCCGTCCACCTCGTAGTCCTCGGACAGGACCAGGTTCACCCGCTGTTGCCCGTCGGTGATCTGCACCTGTTCCACGGTGTCGCCGGCGAGCAGCTCCAGGCCGGTGGAGGTGTCGATCTCCTCCACGCCCGGAGCGGAGAAGATGCGGATACTGAGCCAGAGCATGGACAGGGCGATGAGGATCCAGATGAATGGACCTCGGAAGAGTTTCTTGACGTTCATCTCCGGGGGGTGCGCCCCGTCCCTCCTGCTCGCAGTGTTCGCAGCATGACGCTATCCGACGCACCGGGGCGAAGCGGCGCGTGTTCGCCCATGGCGTCGCAGCGGGGCCCCGATTGTGTCCGAGACCACACCGCGGTCGGAACCGGGTGCTCCGCTCGGTGGTCCGGACGCCAGCGACCGGTGGCGCGGCTCACGTGTCGTAGACGTGCGGGGCCAGGGTTCCCACGAAGGGCAGGTGCCGGTACCTCTCGGCGTAATCCAGGCCGTACCCGACCACGAACTCATCGGGCACGTCGAAGCCCACGTACCGCACGTCCACATCGACCTTGGACGCGGCCGGCTTGCGCAGCATCGCCGCCACCTCCACCGAGGCCGGCCCACGGGAGCGCAGGTTCGCCAGCATCCAGGACAGCGTGAGCCCGGAGTCGACGATGTCCTCGACCACCAGCACGTGCTTACCGTGCAGATCGGTGTCCAGGTCCTTCAGGATCCGCACCACTCCGGAGGACTTGGTGCCCGAGCCGTAGGAGGAGATGGCCATCCAGTCCATCCGGGCGTCGGCGTTCAGGCGCCGGGACAGGTCGGCCATCACCATCACGGCGCCCTTGAGCACCCCGACCAGCAACACCTCGCGGCCGGCGTAGTCGCGATCGATCTCGGCCGCCATCTCATCCAGACGGGTGTGCAACTGCTCCTCGGTGAGCAGGATCTTCTCCAGATCCTCACTCATCGTGCTGGCGTCCACGCGGTCCTCCTGATTCGTCGGCTCGGTCCGGCCGGGACCGCTCATGCCCATCGGCCCGCAGCGGTCCTGCTGGGCCCAACTCTAGGTTCCCACACCGGCGAACCGCACGGACGCCACCGGGTAGGTGGATCGGGCCCTGGCCGCGCCAGTGCGTCAGCAACGCATCCACGGCTTGCACATGCGCGGCGTTCAGCGATCCGGCGGGGCTGCCGGCTCGCACCGCGGCCGCGCGCAGCACCCGGGTGCGCAACGCCGTCGGGCCCTGCGCCAGCACGGCGACGGCGAGGACGACGACGCCCGCCCGGTCCGGACAGTGCTCGGCCTGCGTGGGGCTCACCCCGCCCGACCGGGCCGCCGAGCGGGGCGCGGACGTCGTGCTCACCTCGCCCGGTGCCTGCTCGGCCCGGGCACCGAGTTCCCGCGCGAGTTCATCGAGCAGGTCGGCATCGGCCCGGGCCAGGTCGGCGGTGCGGCCCAGGGCACCGATGACCTCCGGCCCGAGCACCCGGCTCAGGGCCGGCAGCACCTGCTCCCGCAGCGCCGCGCGTGGCAGCGGGGCGTCGTCGGCGGTGCGCCAGGGTCCCTCGGCGGTGTTGGCCGGATCGTGCCACGGCGTCAGGCCCGCCTCGGCACAGGCGGCCTCGGTCTGGGCCCGGCGCACCCCGAGCAGGGCTCGCAGGTACGGCCCGCGCACCGGGTCCATCCCGGCCAGGGAGCGGGTGCCCGAGCCGCGGGCCAGGGCCAGCAGCACCGTCTCGGCCTGGTCATCCAGGGTGTGGCCCAGCAAGATCGCCGCGGCGCCGGTGTCCCGGGCGGCGCGTTCCAGTGCCTCATAGCGCAGCGCGCGGGCGGTGGCCTCCGGACCCAGCCCGCCCGGGACGTCGGGCCGGGCGCGGTAGACCAGCGCCGGTTCCAGGCCCAGGCCGGCGCACGCCTCGATCGCGGTGGCACTGACCTGTGCCGAGCCGGGCTGCATGCCGTGGTCCACGCTCACCGCCCCCGCGCGCAGACCGAGGCGCGGGGCCACGAAGGCGGTCGCTGCGGCCAGCGCGAGGGAGTCCGCGCCACCGGAGCAGGCCACCATGACCAGGTCCCTGGGCACCAGCGCCGATTCCTCCAGCCGCCGGCGCAGCAGTGTGCGCACCGCACCGCGGACCGCGGCGGTGCCCGGCGGCATGGTGGGCATCGCCGGTGGTCTCAGCCGTGCACCCGGGCCAGCCAGGCGTCCGGGTCGGAGATCTCCTCGGAGGCCGGCAGGTTCGCCGCGTCGGTCCACACCGCGTTCAACCCCTCGTGGCCAACCGTGTCCACCACGGCCCGCACGAACGCGGCACCGTTGCGGTACTGGGCGAGTTTGGCGTCCATCCCCATCAACCGGCGCAGGATCGCCTCGGCCCACCCCGGGGAGTTGCGGCGCTTGTCGAAGGCGGCCCGGATCCGGCTGACCGTGGGCACCACCTGGGGGCCCACGGCGTCCATCACCACGTCGGCATGGCCCTCCAGCAGCGACATCACCGCCACCGTGCGGCCCATCATCTCGTGCTCGGACTCGGTCATCACCGAACCCAGCAGCGCCCCGGCCGGTTCGGTGCTGTCGGAACCGATCGCCCGCGGCAATGCCGAGATGAAGTCGCGCAGCCGGTCGGCGGCACTCTCCTGAGCCAGCATCGAGCCCATCAACTCACGCATCAGGCCGGCCAGGTGCTCGGGCAGCCAGGGGGCGGCGGCGAACTGCAGGGCGTGGGTCTGCTCGTGCAGGGCCACCCACAGGTGGAAGTCGCCCGGATCCAGTCGCAGCTCCCGCTGCACGTGCAGCACGTTCGGAGCCACCAGCATCAGCCGCCCGCCGGACCCCGATCCGCGTCCGCCATGAGCGCCACCGGCGGCGCCGGCGAACGGGTCGTACTGGCCCAGCACCCGGCTCGCCAGCAGCGGGAGCACCACACCCAGTTCCTCTCCGGCCAGGCGCGCCGAGGCACGGTTGGGCGCCTCGGGCAACAGCCCGTCGGTGAGGTGGGCGAACGTGGCGATATTCGCCCCGATCCAACGCCCCCGGTCCACCACGTACACCGGTTCCGCGGCGATCCGGGACGCCGGCTCGGTCAGGCCGGTGACCTCACCGACGAGTTCGGGTGCGCGCGCGCCGGCCGAGCGGAGCGACTCCACCAGCAGTGAGGCCTCGCCGCGCTCGGTGCGGGGGCCGGGGCGCACCAGGGCCCGGGCCCGGCGGGTGGCGGCCGACCAGTCCACGGACGAGACGGTCTCGGGCTGGGCGGTCGATGCAGGCGCGGTCATAACCCCAGCCTACGCTCGCCGGATGCCCCGGTACGCTCGGGACCACCGGCAACGAGAACTGTGCCCTGCCCCGGTGGGCGACGGGGACGAACGCGCACTCAACACCCGCAGTCGGCGATGCGGGAGGCCCAGTCGTCCACGGTCAGGCGCGCCAGGTAGGCCGCGCCGCGTTCGAAGTCACCGGTCAGCACGGTGAAGGCGAGCACCCGTCCGTCGGCGGTGTGCACCATCCCGGTCAGGGACACCACCTGCGGCAGCGTGCCGGTCTTGGCCGCGAGCGCCCCGGCCGCAGCCGTTCCGCCCAGGCGGTCCCGTAGCGTGCCCTCCAGCGCCCCCACCGGCATCCCGCGGATCGCGTCGGCCAGGTGCGGGTGCTCCGGGGACGCGGCCAGTTGCACCGCCTCGGTGAGGACCCGGGCGTTCACCCGGCTATCGGAGCTCAGGCCCGAGGTGTCCGCCAGGCTGACGCCCTCGACGTCCACCCCTAGCCCCTCCAGGACCTCCAGCACCGCCGCCCCGGAGCCGCTGAAACTGGTCTCCCCCTCGATCGCGTGTGCCGTCATCCGCCCGAGCACCTCGGCGAGCGGGTTGTCCGAGGCCTGCAGGGTGTAGGCCACCAGGTCCGCCAGGGGCGCCGAGGTGACCTCCCCCAGCACCGTCTCACCCAGGGAGGAGCCGCGTTCGATCTCGGTGACCTCCACGCCGCGCTCGTCCAGCCGCTCGGCGAACATCTCCGCAGCGGCCATCGCCGGGTCCTGCTGGCGGGCGTTGGTGCCCTGCTGGCGGCCCAGGTCCACCGCGATCGGTCGGATCGGCATCGCCCAGCCGCCGGTGCGGTCCCCGTCGGTCCAGTTCGGCCCCATCAGCGGTCCGGTGAACAGGGTGTCGTCCAGGCTCAGGGTCACCTGCGTGGTGCCGTCGGCCAGCAGGCTCTCGGCCACCTGCCCGGCCAGGTCGCCCAGCCCGCCGCGGCGCAGCGGCCCGCTCGCCGCCCCCTCGTCGGCGGCCAACGTGATGTCCCCACCACCCACCAGCACGATCTGGCCCACTCCGCCATCGACCACCCGGGTGGGGAAGGTGTGCTCGGGGCCCATGGTCTCCAGGGCCGCCACGGCGGCGAGCAACTTCAGCGCCGAGGCCGGCGCGCGCAGTTGCCCGGCGTTCTCATCGAGCAGCACCTCCCCGGTGAGCAGGTCGGTCACCATCACCGAGGGGTCGGGGCCGGCGCGCTCGTCATCGAGCAGGGCCGCAGTCAGCGACGTCAACGACTCCGTGCTCGGAACAGGAGCGGCATCGTCCGGGCCCGGGGCCACCGCGCCCAGGTCCGCCGCGGCCGGCACCTGGGCGGTCGGGAAGGGTTCGGCATCCGGCCAGGGTTCGTCGGTGGTGAGCAGTCCCGGGACGATGTCGCGGATGTCCAGGTAGACGTAGCCGCCCAGCAGCACCAGCACCACCAGCAGCGGGAAGAGCCGACGACGACGGCGTTGGCGCGCGCGGGCACGTGCGGCCGGGGAGGGCTTGCGTCCCCGCCCCGAACCACCCCGCGACGCACCTGAGCCGCTCGGGCGGGCACCGGCGCGACCGTCGTGGCCGGCTGGCGGGCGGGACCCGGGCCGGTGCTGCCCGGAGGAGCCCGCGCCCGCAGCAGCCGGGCTACGGCGCCCGGGCTGCGCCGTCGGCCTTCCCGTGGATGTGCCGGGGCGTTTACGGGCCGGTCCGCCACCACCGCGCCCCGGGGTGCACGCGGACCGGTTGGCCCCAGACTGGCGATCTACCACCCGCTTCTCCGCTCCTGACCGTGTTCGGCGGTGCCGACGTTAGGCACCCACCAGAAGGCTAGGCCACACTAGGCTCAGATCACGTCAACGATTCAGGAGAGCCGGCAGTGGAATTCGACGTCACGATTGAGATCCCCAAGGGGCACCGCAACAAGTACGAGGTGGACCACGAGACCGGCCGCATCCGCCTGGACCGGATGCTGTTCACCTCCACCCGGTACCCCGACGACTACGGCTACATCGACGGCACGCTCGGGGAGGACGGCGATCCGCTGGACGCCCTGGTACTGCTGGAGGAGCCGACGTTCCCGGGCTGCCTGATCCGCTGCCGGGCGCTGGGGATGTTCCGGATGCGCGATGAGGCCGGTGGGGACGACAAGGTGCTGTGCGTGCCCAAGGCGGACCAGCGGGCCAGTTGGCGCAGCGACATCGACGACGTCTCGGAGTTCCACCGCCTGGAGATCCAGCACTTCTTCGAGGTGTACAAGGACCTCGAGCCGGGCAAGTCGGTCGAGGGCGCGCACTGGGTGGGCCGCGAGGAGGCCGAGGCCGAGATCACCCGCTCCTTCCAGCGCGCCAAGGACGAGGGCTACACCCACCCCACGCCCTGGCAGACCTGAGCAGGCGCTAGCGGGCGCACGATCGTGGCCTGCGCGCGCCCCGTGACCGGCCCGCCCGGGTTCGCGCTCAGGGGCTCAGCGCAGTGCGCGCACGCCCCCGCCGGGAACCAGTGGCTCGTGCAGGGTCAGGGACGCCCGACCATCGGCAGCACGTTGGTCCACCAGACCGGTACCCGCTCCACGGTCTTGCCGGGCGCGGGGGCGTGTACCCGCATGCCGTTCCCGGCGTAGATGGCCACGTGGTAGATGCCGGAGGCCTGACCATTGCTGGAGTAGAAGATCAGGTCGCCCGGGCGCATGCTGTTGACCGGAACCTTCGCCACCGCGGCGTACTGGTCCCTGGTGGTGCGAGGCAGGGACCTGCCGGCGTTCTGGAAGGCCCGCTGCGTCAGACCGGAGCAGTCATAGGAGTTCGGTCCGGCCGCGCCGAAGACGTAGGGCTTACCGATCTGGGTCGATGCCCAGTTCAGGGCGGCCTGGCCCACCGAGGCTGAGGAGCCGCCACCGTTGCTGGGCGGTGGGGTGGGCGTCGGGGTGGGAGTTGGGGTCGGCGTCGGGGTCGGCGTCGGCGTCGGGGTCGGCGTCGGGGTTGGGGTCGGCGTCGGGGTTGGGGTCGGCGTCGGGGTTGGGGTCGGCGTCGGGGTTGGGGTTGGGGTTGGGGTCGGCGTCGGGTTCGACGGCGACGGGGCCGGATCCGGGTTCGACGGCGAGGGGGCCGGATCCGGGTTCGACGGCGACGGGGCCGGATTCGACGGCGACGGGGCCGGGGTCGACGGTTCCGGCGAGGAGTTCCCCGAGGATCCCGAGCCGGAGCCAGGCTCGGACTGGGACGCGGAGCCGGTGTCGGACTCCGGCTGAGCCGGCTCCACGTTCAGTGCCGCCGCCGCTGCACGGTTCTCGCGCTCGCGGCGCTGCTCCTCGAGGCCGTTCTGGCGCTGCTCCTCCAGTTCGTAACTGGTCTGACGCAGCGTGGCCAGCTGGCCGATCAGATCGGTGCGCTGGGCCGCGGTGCTCTGCTGGATCTGCAAGGCCTCCTGGTAGGCGGCCTCGGCCTCCTGGTGGCGCAGCTCCAACTCAGCGGCGGCGTCAGCCTTCTCCGCCACCGCCCGCTCGGCCCGGTCGTGCATGAGGGCGGCCACGATCTCGGCCGCATCCAGGCGCTGGAATGCCTCGTCGGCACCGCCCCCGAGCCGGTCGAACGTGGTGGCCCGGTGCATCGCGTCCTGGACCCCGCTGGCGCTGAGGAACACCTCAAGGTGCCCCAGCCCGCCGTTGTTGCGGTAGGCGGCGGTGGCCAGGCGTGCGACGTCCTCGCTGGCCTCGAGCAGTTCGGCGTCGGCTCGGGCGGCATCATCGGCGGCCGAGAGTTCCTCGGCCTCGGCCGTCTCGAGATCGATCGCGGCCTGGTTGTACAGGTCGGTGGCGATCGCGGCTTCCTGCTCGGCGACCTCGAGGCTGGCCGCGTTGGTGACCAGTTGCACTTCGAGCCGGGCGACCTGCCCGGCGGTGTCGTCAACCTGGGCCCAGGACTCCTCGATGTCGTCCTGACTGGGGATCTGCGGTGAGGCTGACGCCGCCGCGATCCCGGCCGAACCGGCCAAGAGGAAAGCGGAGAGGAAAGCGACGCCACGACGTGAATGTCGTGCAGAACCCATGACCTACTCCATCCCCGACGGCTTACTCACCTACTGCTACCGGCGTGTCGCGTTGACCAGCCGCCTCCCACACCGTAGTGCACAAGCGCCCACTTGTGAACACCAGCACCGATGTTCACAACTGTCACACTGTTCCCATTGAACGCGATCAACACATTTCCCGTGCCGGGATCGCCCACCTTGCTCCTTGGGTGTGAGGAAGATCATGACGCCGGAGCTGATTGCGCCTAGATTGGCCGGAGGCCACCAGTCGCGGTCGTCGAGGAGCAGGGGGAGCCCATGACCGGCACAGCCAGAGGTGTCATCGCCCGGAGCAGGAACGCACCGGTCGAACTCGTCGAGATCGTGGTGCCCGAACCCGGGCCCGGGGATGCGGTGGTGACCGTCGAGGCGTGCGGGGTGTGTCACACCGATCTGCACTACCGCGAGGGCGGCATCGACGACGACTTCCCCTTCCTGCTCGGCCACGAAGCCGCCGGAACGGTCGAAGCGGTCGGCGAAGGCGTCGCCGACGTGGCGCCGGGAGACTTCGTGATCCTGAACTGGCGTGCGGTCTGCGGGCAGTGCCGTGCCTGCTCCCGGGGCCGGCCCTGGTACTGCTTCGACACCCACAACGCCAGCCGTCCGATGACCCTGACCGATGGCACGCCGCTGAGCCCAGCCCTCGGCATCGGGGCATTCGCCACCAGAACCCTGGTCGCCGCCGGCCAGTGCACCAAGGTGGACCGCCACGCCTCCGCCGCGGCAGCCGGCCTGCTCGGTTGTGGCGTGATGGCCGGCTTCGGCGCCGCGGTCAACACCGGCGGCGTCACCCGGGGGGACTCGGTGGCCGTGATCGGCTGCGGCGGCGTGGGCAATGCCGCGATCGCCGGGGCACACCTGGCCGGGGCCACCACGATCGTTGCCGTGGATATCAGCGATCGGAAGCTGGAACTGGCCCGCACCTTCGGGGCCACGCACACCGTCAACTCCTCGGCCACGGACCCGGTCGAGGCTGTCCGGGAACTGACCGGTGGATTCGGCGCCGATGTGGTGATCGAGGCGGTCGGCCGGCCCGAGACCTACGAGCAGGCCTGCTACGCCCGTGACCTGGCCGGCACCGTCGTGCTGGTGGGTGTGCCCACGCCGGAGATGACCGTCGAGTTGCCACTCCTGGAGATCTTCGGCCGCGGCGGTGCGCTGAAGTCCAGTTGGTACGGCGACTGCCTACCAAGCCGGGACTTTCCTATGCTGATCGACCTGTACCGGCAGGGCCGCTTCGATCTCGATGCGTTCGTCACCGAGACGATCGGCCTGGACGAAGTGGAAGGAGCGTTCGAGAAGATGGCCCGCGGCGAGGTATTGCGTTCGGTGGTGATCCTGTGAGCACCGCACGGATCTCCCACACCACCACATCCGGCACCTTCTCCCTGGACGGGGGCACCTGGGAGGTGGACAACAACGTCTGGGTGCTCGGCAACGACGCCGAGTGCGTGGTGATCGACGCCCCGCACGAGGCCGGACCGATCCTGGAACTGATCGGCTCCCGCCGCCTGGTGGCGGTGCTGTGCACGCATGCCCACGATGACCACATCACCGCCGTCGGCGACCTCTACGACGCCACCGGTGCGCCGTCCTACCTGCACCCCCGGGACCGGATGCTGTGGGACCGCGTGTACGAGGTGGGCCCGGACCGCGAGCTGGCCGATGGCCAGGTGATCACGGTGGCCGGGGTCGAGATCCACGTGCTGCACACCCCGGGCCACTCCCCCGGCGCGTGCTGCTTCCACGTGCCCGAGTTGGACGTGGTGTTCACCGGGGACACCATGTTCGCCGGAGGGCCGGGCGCCACCGGACGCTCGTTCAGCAGCTTCGACACCATCATCGACTCGATCACCGACCAACTCCTCACGCTGCCAGGGCAGACGACCGTACACACCGGGCACGGGCCGTCCACCACCATTGCGGCCGAGGCCCCCCATCGGCAGGAGTGGATCGACCGCGGCCACTGAGCCGGGTTCGGCGCGGCCACTGAGCCGGGTTCGGCGCGGCCACCGCGTCCGCCATATGAGACAGGGTGTCCGCGGGCGAAGGTGACGCTTAGGGTGAGGATCATGTTCGGTCGAATGTGCAGCCCACTCGCGCATCCGGCCTGCCCGAAAATCGGCTGATGCGGAGTCGCGCAGATCCGCGCGCCCGCTGCCTGCCCGATGCGCCCCCGATCCAGGGATGATTGGTTCGGTAGCGCCGCCGCCGGGCCGCTCATCCCTCCACCTTCAGCGAGAGAGAACCCGATGAGCGACAACTGGAACTTCGAGACCCGTCAGATTCACGCCGGCCAGACGGCGGACTCCGCCACGGGCGCCCGCGCACTGCCGATCTACCAGACCACGTCCTTCGTCTTCAAGGACACCGATGAGGCCGCCAACCGGTTCGCCCTGTCCGACCTGGGCCCGATCTACACCCGGATCACCAACCCGACCCAGGCCGCGGTCGAAGACCGGATCGCCTCCCTCGAAGGCGGCGTGGGCGGGTTGCTGGTCGCATCCGGCCAGGCCGCGGAGACGCTGGCGATCCTGAACATCGCCGAGGCCGGTGACCACCTGGTGGCCAGTTCCAGCCTGTACGGGGGCACCTACAACCTGCTGCACCACACCCTGCCCAAGTTCGGCATCACCGTCACCTTCGTGGCGGACCCGGCCGACCCGCAGGCCTGGCGCGAGGCCGCACAGGAGAACACCAAACTGTTCTTCGGCGAGTCCATCCCCAACCCCAAGGGCGATGTGCTCGATGTCGAGGCGATCGCCGGCGTCGCCCATGACCTCGGCGTGCCGCTGGTGGTGGACAACACCGTGGCGACCCCGTACCTGCTGCGCCCGCTGGAGTGGGGCGCGGACGTGGTGGTGCACTCGGCCACCAAGTATCTGGGCGGGCACGGCACCACCATCGCCGGGGCGATCGTGGACGGCGGCACCTTCGACTACGCGAAGTACCCGGAGAAGTACCCCAACTTCAACACCCCCGACCCCAGCTACCACGGCCTGGTCTACGCCCGTGACCTCGGCGTGGGCTCCCCGTTCGGGGCGAACCTGTCCTTCATCCTCAAGGCCCGCGTGCAGCTGCTGCGCGACCTGGGACCGGCGGCCTCCCCGTTCAACGCCTTCCTGATCTCCCAGGGCGTGGAGACGCTGTCGCTGCGGATGGAGCGGCACGTGGCCAACACGCACAAGGTAGCGACGTACCTGCAGGGCCAGGACCAGGTCGAGAAGATCTACTGGGCCTCGCTGCCGGACAGCCCCTATTACGAGCTGGCAACCAAGTACACCCCCCAGGGTGCCGGTGCCGTGATCTCCTTCGACATCGCCGGCGGGCTGCAGGCAGGCAAGGCGTTCGTGGACGCACTGGAGTTGCACTCCCTGGTCGCCAACATCGGCGACGTGCGCTCGCTGGTGATCCACCCGGCCTCCACCACCCACTCCCAGCTCACCCCGGAGGAGCAGGCCGCCAGTGCGGTCAGCCCGGGCCTGGTGCGCCTGGCGGTGGGCCTGGAGCACATCGATGACATCCTGGCCGACCTGGACAAGGGGTTCGCGGCCGCCGCGGCCGTGAGCGGCACCGCCGGGACCCGGTCCACCACCCCCGAGACAGCATGAGGCCGACACCACCGGATGAGACCACACCGGGGTCCTACCGGCGGCCGGCCCCGGCCGGCGGTGAGCCCCCCACGGTGGCCCGCCCCCGCCGTCGGCCGTTGACCGGGCCGGTACCGGCGTCGGCGGCCTGGCGCCAGGGTGACCCGGTCGGCCGGCGGCACTTCGCCGACCTGGGGCCGTTGCACCTGGAGGCCGGTGGCCGGCTACCCCAGGTGACGTTGGCCTACCAGACCTGGGGCACGCTGAATGCGCGCGGGGACAACGCGATCCTGATCCTGCACGCCCTGACCGGGGACTCCCACGTGACCGGCGATGCCGAACCCGGCCACCCCACAGCCGGCTGGTGGTCGGGGCTGGTGGGTCCGGGCAAGGCGATCGACACCACTCGCTACTTCGTGGTGGCCCCGAACGTGCTCGGTGGGTGTCAGGGCAGCACCGGACCTTCCAGCAGCGCCCCGGACGGTACCCCGTGGGGTAGCCGGTTCCCGTACCTGACCGCCCGGGACCAGGTAGCGGCGGAGATCGAGTTGGCCGACCGGCTCGGGATCGGCACCTGGGCCGCGGTAGTGGGCGGGTCGATGGGTGGTCACCGCGTCCTGGAGTGGGCGGTGAGCACGCCGGGCCGGGTGGGCAAGGTGGTGGCGATCGCCACCTGCGCCCAGACATCCGGGGACCAGATCGCCTGGGCGCACGCCCAGTTGGGTGCGATCCGCTCCGACCCGCGCTACCGCGGCGGGGACTACTACCAGGCCGCCGACGACGACGGGCCGCACCACGGCCTGGGCGTGGCCCGCCAGATCGCGCACACCACCTATCGCAGCGCCAAGGAACTGGACCAGCGGTTCGGTCGCATCCCCCAGGGCGCCGAGGAGCCCCTGGGCGGGGGCGGACGGTTCGCCGTGCAGTCCTACCTGGACCACCACGCCGGCAAGCTCGCGCGACGCTTCGACGCCAACTCCTACGTGGTACTGACCGACGCGATGCTCACCCATGATCTGGGTCGGGACCGGGGCGGAGTCGACTCGGCGCTGGCGGAGATCACCGCCCCGACGCTGTCGGTCTCGGTGGACTCCGACCGGTTGTTCCTGCCCGAGCAGGGGCTCCGGATCGCCGACGGGGTGCGCGATGGCACCTTCCGGTTGCTGCGCTCGGACTACGGCCACGACGGTTTCCTGGTGGAGACCGACCAGCTCGGCGCGGTCGTGGGTGAGTTCCTGGCGCACTGAGGGGAACGTCCCCGCCCGGTCCGGCGCCTGTGCGGCAGCGAGGGTGCGTGGTTGACTACCACCACCGCGGACCACGGCCGGAGGAGCACGATGGATCTGACCCTGCAGCGCCTGAGCACCGAACTGCGCGACCAGTGGGACCTGTTGCGGACCCGGCTGGAGGAGTTGCCCCCGGACCGTTATGCCGACCCCTCCGGGCTACCCGGCTGGAGCGTAGCCGACCTGGTCGCCCACCTGGGGCTGGCGATGGGTGCCCTGGCCGCAGCCGAGACGGTTCCCGAAGCCGAGCCGCTATCGCTGAGTGAGTACGTGCAGGGCTACGCGCCCGCGGCCCCGACCATCCGGGACCGGTCGATCGAACTGGCCGAGCGGAACGCCGAGGACCCCTTGGGCGGCCTGGACCGCGCGGCGCAGGAGGCCTTCACCGGCTTGGAGCGGCTCAGCACCGGCGGTGGTGCCGCCGTGGTGCAGGGCCGGCGCGGGCCGCTGCGGCTGCGTGACCTGGTGCTGACCCGGCTGGTGGAACTGGTGGTGCACGGCTATGACCTGGCGCGGTTCCTGGGGCCACCGGTGCCGGTGACCGGGGCCGCCCGGAGGATCGTGGCGCAGGCGCTGCTGGAGATCCTGGAGCACCGCACCGGGTACGACCTGGCCGTGGCCGATGAGGCCGCCTGGATCCGCGCCGCTGCGGGCCGGATCACCTGGGCGCAGGCGATCAACGCCGGCGCGCTGCGCCCGGAGCACCTGGCCGATGGCACCCCGGACCTGACGCAGGCGCTGCCGCTGTTCTGAGGGAGGCGGCCGTCGTGCCGCGGCAGGGGGCCGAGGGACGTGCCGCACGAGCACCGAGGACGGCGGGGCCTACCCGGTGTGTACCGGCTGCGGCAGGCCCGACGCGGCCGAACGCTGTGCGGCGGTGACCACCGCGAGGGTGCGCAGACCCACGTCGCCGTCGGGGCGGGGCGGCCGGCTCGAGCGCACCGCGTCGAGGAACTCGGCGATCATCCGGGCGTCCAGGTCCGCACCGAAGGCGGTGTGCGCCGGGCCGTGCTCGGTGTAGCCAGTGAGGTGGCCGGCGAAGGGGTCGATCCGCATCGACCCGGCGGTGCCGTGGACCTCCAGGGTCAGCCCGCCCCAGTTGGGAGCGTGGTCGGGCACCGACCAGGAGCAGTCGATGGTGGCGATCACCCCGGAGGGGTATCGCACCGAGACCACTCCCCCGGTCTCCACATCGCGGCCGGCCTCACTGCGTAGGATCCGGTTGGTGACCGCGTAGACCTCCTCGGCGGCTTCCCCGAGCAGTTCGTCGATCAGGTCCGACACGTGCACCACGTGGTCCATCAGCGCACCACCACCGGAGCGTTCCGGATCGGTGAACCAGGTGCGCTGGGCCAGTGGCATCTTGCCGTTGTTGGTGCCGTGGATGGAGATGATCTGCCCGAGTTCACCGGCGCGGACCCGGGCCAACAGTGCGGCGAAGGCGCTGTGGAACCGCACCGGGTAGGCCGTCATCAGCCACACGCCGGCGTCCCGAGCGGCCTGCACCATCTCACGGGCTTGCGCGTCGTTGAGGGCCAGCGGCTTCTCGCAGAGCACGTGCGCCCCGGCCTGGATCGCGGCCAGGGTGAGTTCGTGGTGCTCGGCGTTCTCCGAAGCGATCACCACCGCGTCGGGACCCCAGTCCAGCACCTCGGCGACGCTGTCCAGGTACCGCACGCCCTGATCGCGGGCGAAGTCCGCGCCGCGGCGTGTGCCCTGGTCGTAGGTACCGGTGTCGGTGGTCACCAGGTCCACACTGGCGTCATCGCGCAACGCCCGGACATAGGCCAGTGCATGGGTATGGGCGAAGGACAGCAGCCCGACCCGCAGTGGTGCCGGTGCCGGCGCCGTAGGGGTCGGCGCGGGGTTCGCGGAGGCGTCGTTCGGGGCGGCGCTCATGAATGGCTCCGTTCGGCGATCGGTTCGGGTTGTCCACTGGCGATGGAGGCGATCGCCGCTTCGGCCAGCGCGACCGCCTCCACACCGTCGGCGCCGGTCACCGTGGGGGTGCCATCGCCCCGGATCGCGGCGAGGAAGTCGGCCAGCTGGGTGGTGTAGGGGCTCTCGGCCGGGTCAGCCGCCGGGACGTACCCGCCGGGTCCGGCGGGACCGGAGATGCTGACCCGGGTGGTGTCGTCACGGGCGTAGTCGTAACTGAGGTTGCCCGCGTCGCCGGCGATGTCGAAGGAGTAGGTGAACGGTAGGCCGGGGTGTCCCCAGACGCCGTAGCAGTAACTGATCGCCCCGCTGGTGTGGGTCAGGGTCACGGTCGCGCTGGCGGTGGTGCCCTGCTCGCCGGTGCGACTGGCGGACCGGGCGAACACCGAGGCCACCGGGCCGCCGATCAGCCTGGCCTGGTCCAGGTCATGGATCATCTGGTCCAGCACGAGCCCGCCCGAGGCCGCCTCGTCGAAGAACCATGGGGCGAGCGGGGCGGCGCTCATCCGGCGGAACCGGCTCACCGCCACCTCACCGACCGCACCGGCGGA
Organism: Pseudactinotalea sp. Z1739; assembly: GCF_049725055.1. Next base: position 78,193 of record NZ_JBMPQA010000003.1, read on the forward strand.
CACCGCCGCATACGCGGTGGCGTACTGCGGGAAGTAGCGCACCACATGCGCCGGGAACAGGTGCACCCCGGCGTCGTCGGCGGCGCGCACGATCTCCGCGGCGGTGCCGGAGTCCAGGGCGAGCGGCTTCTCACAGACCACGTGCTTACCCGCGGCGATCGCGGCCAGGGCGATCTCGGCATGGGTGTAGGTGGGGGTGACGATGTCGACCATGTCCACCTGGGGCCACAGATCCTCGAGGTCGGCCACGACCCTGCCGCCGTACCGCGCCGTCAACTCCTCGGCCCCGGAGTTGGAGAAGACGAGGACGTCGGCACCCAGTGCCAGCCATCCCTGGATGTGTACGCCGGCGATCGCTCCGGCCCCGATCAGTCCCACTCTGGGCGGGTGCGTAACTGGTGCGTTCACATGGCTCCTTCGTTTGATCGTTTGATGTACCCGGACGAGTGCGTCCGCCGTGATCCGATCCGGTGCGGCTCCGGCTCAGAGACGGGCCCGGCGGCCCGGTACGGGCGCATCCGGGGATTGCGCGGCGGGGCGCGCGGTGTGGTGTCGCTGCGCTTCGGCCCGGGCCTCGGCGAGCGGGAGGTTGGCGTCGGCGAACCGCCAGGCCTGCCAGGGGTCGGCAGGCGCGGCGCCGGCCAGGTGCATGCTGGCGCGCGCCAGGTCGGTGTGTACCGTGCCGTCGGCCAGCACCACCCGCCCGTCCGGGCGCAACGTAGCCTGGCGGCGGGTCTTGCCGTACTCCAACTCGATCTGGACCGGAGCCCGGACCAGGACGGCCAGCCGTTGCAGATCCGAGCACCCCTGCTGCACCGTTTCGGCGGACGTTCGTGCATCGGGTCCGGAGGGTGCATCCGGTCTGGGTGCTGCATCCGAGTTCGATGGTGACTCCGGACCGGGTGGCGCCTCGAGCCCGGAGGGCAGATCGGCCGTGGTACGCACATCCTCAGCGATGACGGGTCCGGGCGGGGCGCCGGCATCGTCCGGCGTGGGGGCGGTGATCGCGGTGATCGCGGTGGGTGCCTCTGGCTCGTTCCGGCGTGCCTGGCCGTTCGTCGGAGGCGCCGCGGCGCCGTTGGTCGAGTGCACCGCTGAGCCGGCGACCGAGGCCGTCACGGCGCCGTCGGTGCGGCTCGTCGCAGTGGTGTTGGCCGGGGTCACCGCGGCGCCGTTGCTGGTGGCCGTGGCCCCGTTCACGCTCAGGGCGACGTCGCCCTCCGCGGCCACCTCGACGGCTCCGGGCCCACTCCGATCTGCTCCGGTGCGGGAGAGGACGTCCAGATCCAGCAGGTCCCGGCCGCGATCATCCTGACGCACCTGGGCCCGGACCAGATGCACCCCGGTCAGCAGCGGGAGCGCCTGGCGAACCTGGGCCGAGATCGCCCCGGTCACCACGACCAGAGCGGGCGAGCGGGCCGGCGGGAATGAGCGTGCCTCCCGGAACGCGTTCCAGTCCCGTCGGAACGCCGCCAACCCGGCCCCGTAACGCCCTGCGGTCACGTGCCACGGTTGCGTGTGGACGTGGCCGGCGCGGGCGAGCAGTTCGGACAGCGTGACCAGGTCGAGCCGCGGCAGCACCGCTGCCGCCGCCGCCGCTCCGGTGGCGTCCATCGCCGTCAGCAGCGGTGGTGTGCCCCCGTCCCACGCCACCGCGAACGCATCCAGGCCGACCAGGTCGAGCACGTCCTGTCGCACCAGGTCGCACCATCCGGCGTTGAATCCATCGGGAACGATGCCCGCACGCGTCGCCGGAGCCAACCGACCGGAGTCGAGCACGAAGGTGGACATGAACCAGCCAGAGAGAGGAACGTGAACGCCCTCATCGTCTCACGTTCCAGGGCGGCTGTGGAGGGTTCACCCCCGGGCGTCTTGGGATGCGACTGCGCTGAGGTGGTGGTGCACATCGACCCGTCCGGATCGCTCGACGAATGCGGTGGTGGGGGCCTGCGGATCGCCCCGGACCGCGCCTGCCGCCAACGGCGGGTGCGTTCAGGGGCGCGCGAGTAACTGCGCCAGGTGCACCCCACCGATCCCGGCCAGGTCCTGCGCCTGGGTGCGGCAAGAGAAGCCATCGGCAAGGAACACCGCGTCCGGCCCGGCTTCCCCGAGCGCGGGCAGCAACTCGTGCTCGGCCACCTTCACCGAGACCTCGTAATGGCCCTCCTCCATCCCGAAGTTGCCGGCGAGCCCGCAGCAGGTGTTCATGGTGCGCACGCGCGCTCCCGCCCTGGTCAACAGCGCCCGGTCCGCCTCGTACCCCATCACGGCGTGCTGGTGACAGTGCGGCTGGGCGATGATCTCCCGGCCCGTCAACGACGGCGGCTCCCAGTCGGCCGGGCCCAGCGGCGCCTCGGCGGTGAGCAGTTCCGAGAGCGTGTACACGCCTTTGGCGATCGCGTGAGCACGCGGATCGTCGGCAAACAGGTCCGGCAGATCGGAGCGCAGTGCCGCGGTGCAGGAGGGCTCCACGCCCACCACCGGTACCCCGGAGGCCACGATCGGGCCGAGGACGTCCATGGTGCGGCGCAGCCGGGCTCGTGCGGCGTCGAGCTGTCCGGTGGAGATGTAGGTCAGTCCGCAGCACGCTCCCGGACCCACCGTCTCCACCCGGTACCCGGCCTGTTCCAGCACGGTCAGAGTGGCTCGGGCGCCGGCGCCGTCCATGTGCTCGGAGAAGGAGTCGACCCAGACCTTCACGGCGGGCCGGGCACCGGACCCCCCGGATCCACCGGCGCCGTTGGACCGACGGCGCCACCAGCGGGAGGTGCGCTGTGTGGTGAAGGAGGGCATCGACCGACGCGTGTCCATCCCCCCGCCGCGCTGCACCAACCACGCCAGCGGCCGCACCCTCAGCGCGGTGTTGACCAGGAACGTCAGCGGCGGGACGGCGGTGATGATGCGTGCCCACCGGGGGAGCCAACCCAGCGCGTAGTGGCTGATCGGGCGCCGCTTGCCTCGATATGTACGGTGCAATACCTCCGATTTGTACTGCGCCATGTCCACACCCACCGGGCAGTCCCGTGAGCACGCCTTGCAGGACAGACACAGGTCCAGGGCTTCGTGGACCTGCGGCGCGGAGAAGTCGCTGTACAACTCGCCCGTGGCCATCTCCTGCAGCACCCGGGCGCGCCCCCGGGTGGAGTCCTTCTCGTTGCGGGTAGCCAGATAGGAGGGGCACATGAACGACCCGGGCAGGTCCGCCCGGCACTTGGCCACTCCGACGCACCGGTGCACCGCGTTGGTGAAGTCCCCGCCGTCGTGGGCGAAGGAGAAGCCGGACCCGGGCAGCAGCGGCAGCGGACGCGCGGTCGGGCGGCGCAGATCGGCCTCCACCGCGGCGGGCTTGACGATGATGCCGGGGTTCAGGTGCTCCTCGGGATCGAACAGCGCCTTGATCCCTGCGAACATCCCGATCGCCTCGGCCGAGTACATCAGTGGCAACAACTCCCCGCGGGCCCGGCCGTCGCCGTGCTCGCCCGAGAAGGACCCGCCGTGGGAGGCCACCAGCGCGGCGGCGTCGAGCATGAAGGAACGGAAGATCGCCGGGCCCTGCGCGTCGGTCAGGGGCAGGTCGATGCGGGCGTGGATGCACCCGTCGCCGAAGTGCCCGTACGGCAGCGCGGAGGCGCCGTAGTCCTTCAGCAGCGCGTCGAACTCGCGCAAGTAGGTGCCCAGGCGCTCCGGGGGCACCGCGGCATCCTCCCACCCGGGCCAGGCCGGTTCGCCGACGGCGGTCCGGGTGGCCAGGCCCGCCCCGTCGGCCCGGATCCGCCACAGAGCCTGGGCCTCAGCACCGGCGGGAACCACCTGGGTGTGCTCGGTGCCGGCGTCGGCGGCGACGGCCCGCGCATTGGCCATCGCGGAGTCGGCGTCCTCCCCGCCCACCAGCACCATCAGCCAGCCACCACCCGGGGGGAGGTCGGGCACCGCGGCCGGGCCGTGGTGGTTGCGGACCACGTCCACCAGCGCCGCATCCAGCCCTTCCACCGCGAGGGGCTTGTGCGCCAGCATCGCCGGGACGGCATCGGCCGCCGAGGGCATGTCCGGATAGCCGAGTGCCAGCAGGACCGGGTCCCGGGGCACCTCGACCAGATCGACGGTGGCCTCCAGCACCGTGGCCAGGGTGCCTTCGGAGCCGACCAGGAACTTGGCCAGGTCCCGCCCGTTCTCCGGCAGCAGGTGCTCGGCGGAGTAACCCGAGACCTGGCGGGAGAATCGTCCGAACTCGGTGCGGATCAGCGCCATATACTGCGTCATCAGAGCCGCGAGCCCGGGTACCTGGTCCAGCGCCTCGGGACCGGCGCCGGCCTCGAAGACGCGACCGGTGCCGTCAGCCACGAGCAGCGAGCGGGTGTTGTCCGCGGTGCGCCCGAAGGACAGCGCGTGCGGGCCGCAGGCGTTGTTGCCGATCATCCCCCCGAACGTGGCCCGGGCCTGGCTGGAGGGGTCCGGGCCGAACCGCAGGCCGTGGGCGGCACCGGCCTGCTGCAACGAGGTCATGATCACCCCGGGCTGCACCCGGGCGGTGCGGGCGTGGGGGTCGAGGTCGAGGATCTTGTTCAGGTGCCGGGAGAAGTCGATCACCATTCCCGGACCCACCGAGTTCCCGGCGATCGAGGTCCCGCCCCCGCGCGCGGTGATCGGCACCCGGTGGGTGCGCGCCACCTGCAGCGCCGCCAGCACCTCGTCGGTGTGCCGGGGGAAGACCACCACCTGCGGCACCACCCGGTAGTTCGAGGCGTCGGTGGAGTACTCCGCGCGGGCTCGTGCCGAATCGTCCACGGGGGGCACGGCGCCGTGGGGCACGTCCTCCGCGCGGAGCGCGTTGCGCAGTTCTGCCGTGAAGTCCTGGACCTGTGTCACCACAGGAGGCAGTCTGGCATGCGCGCCCCGAACGTGGGCGTATACGCCCGCACCGCGGCTACCTGCCGGCGCGATGCGGAAGTGGAAGACCGCTCAGCGAGCGCCCATGTCGAGGAACTCCTCCTGCACCGCCGGCACCGGCCAGATGTTCCCGGTCTCATCGATCAGGTTCCACGTCGGCAGGATCAGCGTGCCCGCCTCCGGGTGGGTGTAGGCCCGCAACCCCTGATCGGCATCGACGATTCGGGTCTGGCTGATCGGCCACTGCAGCGGCGCCCCCGGTTCGGGCGTGAGGGGCGGTTCGGGGGTTCCGGACTGGTCCCAATGCCCGCGGGCATGCTCGTCGAAACGGGGCCACAGATGGGAGGTGAACCGTAGATCACTCAGTCGCTCCACTGCGTTGGCGGCCGAGATGGTGGTGTAGGTGCCCAACGAGACCGGTTCGGCCAGGCCGCCCTGGGCACTGACCACCCCGTGCTGGGAGACCACCACCGACCATGCGGCGCCCGGTGCCCCGGACATGCTCGCGGGCACCGCCCGCACGGTGACCATGGCCAGGCGCGGGTCCTCGGCCAGCAGGTCCAGGCGACCGGTGTCCACGCCGATGGTGTCGAGGAACTCCGCAGCGGTCCCCTCGGGGTCCTGCGGCGGGTCCGCCTCGGTCCCGGGACACTCGTGGTCCGCGGTGATGTCCTCGCTGATGCGCCCCTCACCCTGGGTGATCGCGCACGCCACCCGGGCCGACTCGTTCCAGTAGCGCAACGTGGCGGCACCATCGCTGCGCAGCGCGAGGCCGACGTCGGCATCGCGCAGGTGCCACTCGCCGTCGACCTGCTCGGGCGTGCCTGACAGAGCCAGCGCTTGCGCGGTGGCGGCAAGAGTCTCTTCGGGTTGCACCGCGGCGGCATCGAGCATCCACGCCTCTGCTTCGCCCGGCTCGGTGGGCAGGCCGCCCTCGATGAAGTCCAGCGGCACGGGAACCCGGGCGGGCCCGACTCCGGACTCGGGCTCGACGTCCTCGGTCGGCATCAGCCCGTCCTCCTCGGCCATCACGCCGGCGTCCTCCTCGGCATCGGCGGCCTCATCGCGCTGGACGGCAAACGGCTCCTCGGCGGCGGACTCGGCGTGATCGGCGCCCTCGGTCAGCACGATCGGGGTCTCGCTGCGCTGGCTACCGATGACGTAGCCGCCCACGCCCACCGCGAGCAGCGTGGCCACGGAGGCGGCCACCACCCACCCGCTACGACGGGCCGACGACGGCACGGCCGCTGTGTCGTCGTCGTCGGCCTCTGCCCGGGACGCGGCTGCGGCACGGTACGGGTCGGCACGGCCCGCCGGGGTGGACGCGGCCGATGCTGCGAGGGCAGGGCCGACGGCGGCGGTACGGTTCGCGTCCGGGGTCGCCTCGGCGGTCGCCCCACCGGGAGTCGCCTCGACAGGGCGCTGGTCGTCACCGGAGCGCTCGGAGGGAATCGCCTCCTGCGGGTTACCTGAGGCGATGCGGCGGTCCACGGCGGCACGCAGGGCGGTCAGATCCGGTGTGACCGAGCGCGCCGGGTCGGCGCGGCGGAGGCGGTCGAGGACAGCGTCGTCGTCCTCCTCCGGTGCACCCGGGCCGCTGCTCATCGCACTCTTCCTCTCACCTTTTCCCTACCAGGCTTCTATGTGCCCGAGACTGCCGATGTTGCATCAGGCCTGACGTTCCTGCCAGATCTGGTGCAGCCGGGCGCGCGCACGGCTCAATGCCGCAGCCGCCCCACCCCGACTCATCCCGAGCGCCTCGGCCAGTTCCTGCCCGTTCAACCCGTCCCACGCGTTGAGCATCAGCACCTCGCGCTCGCGCGGACGCAACTGGGCCAGCACCTCGCGCACCGTCACCGAGTCGGTGGCCTCCTGGGCCGGGTCCGCACCGGGGTGCTCCATCCGGTCCGCCGCTATCTCGACCGGTTCGGCGCGGTGTTTGCGGCGGTGGTTGGCCAGCACGTAGCCGGCGGTGCGGTACAGCCACGGCAGTTCATGACCCCTGGGCACGTCGTCCCGGCGGCGCCAGGCGGTGGCCAGCACGTCGGCGGCCAGATCCTCGGCCTCATCGGGGGCCGCCCGGCGCAGAAAGTAGCGCTGCACCGCACCCGCGTGCGCGGCGAAGAGCTCATCGAACCACTGCCGGTCGGCAGCATCGGTGGGTTCAGTGCTCATCGGGCGCTCTCGTCGAGGGGATCTGGTGGTGGGTGCGGGTGGTCCGCCGAGTCCTTCGGTGCGTCGGTGCGGGCGTCGGTGCAGTGGGTTTGGGCCGGACAGTGTGGCCGTCAGTATTCCGCTCCCGGCGCCGGCAGGCGCGCCCCCACGCCTGAACTCCCCCGATCCGCCGCCCCAACCCGCTCGCCCGCCCCAGGCCCCCAGGCCCCCAGGCCGCCAGGCCGCCAGGCCCCCAGGCCGCCAGGCCCCCAGGCCGCCAGGCCCCCAGGCCCCCACCCCGCTGCAACCATCCAATCGGTCGCTTCGAGCGCACCCGGGCACCACCCACCCCGCTGCAACCATCCAATCGGTCGCTTCGAGCGCACCCGGCACCACCCACCCCGCTGCAACCATCCAATCGGTCGCTTCGAGCGCACCCGGGCACCACCCACCCCGCTGCAACCATCCAATCGGTCGCTTCGAGCGCACCCGGGCACCACCCACCCCGCTGCAACCATCCAATCGGTCGCTTCGAGCGCACCCGGCGGGGCTGGTGCGTGGTCCACGTGCGGGCCGGCGCCGTTGGGGATCCGGCACCCGATGTGGGCAGGCACTGGTAGACAGAAGACCTCGAGCGGCACGGATGAGGGAGAGCGGACTTGTTCCTACTGGATGCACGGTCGCTGCACGGGCTCGCACACGGTGCGGCATCGCGGGCTGCGCCCGGTGCGGCTAGGCCGGGTACACAGGATGTGGCACCGGGTGCTGCGCACGCCACACCGCCACCGCACGCCGACCGGCAGGACAAGCATCTGATCATCACCGCCAGCGACGTCGTGATGGCGGCCCGCTGTGAGTACCAGTTGCTGCGCGTCCTGGACGAACGGTTGGGCCGGACCCCCAAGGCCCAGTTCGACGACGATGAGATGCTCACCCGCGCCGCCCGGCTCGGTGAGGAACACGAACGCCAAGTGTTGGCAGGACTCAAGGACACCTATCCCACCGTCGTCGAGATCCCGGACGTCGCGCGCCCCTACACCGCCCAGGCGCTCGCCGACGCTCAGGCCAGAACCCTGGAGGTCCTGGCCGACGGCGCCGACGTGGTGTTCCAGGCGTCCTTCTTCGACGGCTCCTTCCACGGCCGCGCCGACTTCCTGGTCCGCGCCGACGACGGCCGGTACGCGGTGTGGGACTCCAAGCTCGCCCGCCGGGCCAAGACCGAGGCGCTGCTGCAACTAGCGGCCTACGCCGATCAGTTGATCGCTGCCGGGGTGCCGGTGGCTCCGATGGCCACGCTCGTGCTCGGTGACCGCAGCCACGCGGAGTTCGACCTGGCCGAGATGCTGCCCGTCTACGCCGAACGCCGCCACCGGGTACTGGCCGTGACCGCCGCCCACCGGGCCCAGCCCGACCCGGTGGCCTGGGGTGATGACACGCTCCTGATCTGCGGAAAGTGCGACTACTGCGTCGAGCAGGTTCGCCTGCACGAGGACGTGCTCGGGGTGCACCGGGTCAACCTCCCCCGGCGGCGCAGGTTGCGCGCGGAGGGCATCCGCACCATCACCGACCTGGCCCACTCCGACGCCGAGCCGGGCACGGCAGCCCACCGGTTGCGGGACCAGGCCCGCATGCAAGCCGGCCTGATGCCCACCGACGGGCAGGTGCAGGTCACCGACGACGCCGGGGAACGCACCCTGGCCTACCGGGTCCTGGCCCAGCACACCCTCGCCACACTGCCCGAACCCAGCGAGGGCGACGTCTTCTTCGACTTCGAGGGGGACCCGTTGTGGCAGGACGAGCAGGGAATGTGGGGGCTGGAGTACCTGTTCGGGGTGCTGGAGGCCCCGGTCGGTACCGCCCGCCCGGCCTTCCGCCCGTTCTGGGCTCACACCCGGGCCCAGGAGGGTCAGGCGCTGGTGCAGTTCCTCGAGTACGTCGCCGAGCGCCGGGCGCGGTATCCGGACATGCACGTGTACCACTACGCCGATTACGAGAAGGCTGCGCTGCGCCGGTTGTCCCTGCAGCACGCCCTGGGTGAGGACGGAGTCGACGAACTCCTGCGCGCCGGTGTGCTGGTGGACCTGTACGACGTGGTGCAGACGTCCGTGCAGTTGTCCTCGAAGTCCTACGGCCTCAAGGCACTGGAACCGCTGTACATGGGCAGCGACCTGCGCACCGGGGACATCACCGCCGGTGGCGCCTCGGTGGTGGCCTACGCCAACTACTGCATGGCCCGGGACACCGGTCAATCCGATGAGGCCACCCGGATCCTCGCCTCGATCGAGGACTACAACCACTACGACTGCCGCTCCACCTGGAGACTCCGCGACTGGTTGCTGGCCCGGGCGGACGAACGCGGGGTACGCGTGGGGCAGCAGCCCGAGGCCGAACCGGAGGAACTGCGAGAGATCGAGCCGCTGCCGCAGGAGAAGGAGATCGACGACTTCGTCCGTGCCCGCATCGCCGAGTCGCTACGCACCGGCACCGAGCTCAGCCAGGAGCACCAGGCCCTGGCTATGGTCTCCGCCGCGGTGGGGTACCACCGCCGCGAGGACAAGCAGTACTGGTGGGCACACTACGACCGGTTGAACACCCCACCGGCGGACTGGGCCCAGACCCGGGATGTGCTGGTGGCAGAGTCCGGGCGGGTGGTGCAGCCGTGGGCGGCCGAGGGCCGCCAGGAGCCCCGACGGGTGGTGGAACTGACCGGCTCTCTCGCCGACGGCTCACTGGTGCGGCCCGGGGACAAGATGTTCCGGATGTACGACCGGCCATTGCCCGAGGGGATGTCCGACGACGGGCGGAACCGCCGCGGCGGCGTCTTCGGTGCCGAGGTACAGCAGGTGCACGTGGGAACCGAGAGCGCGCGGATCACCTTCGCCGAACCTCTACCACGAGGCATGAACGAGTTCACCGCGCTGCCGGTCGCCCTGACGCCGGGGGCTCCGGTCCCCACCGCCGCCATCCAGGAGGCACTGGCCGCCCTGGCCACGCAGGTCTCGACCGCGCTGCCCCGCCTTCCGGCGCACCCGGGGCTGGATCTGCTGGCACGCCGCCCGCCGCGGCTGGCCACCCTGGGGACGTTGCCGGCGGTGGCGCAGGGGGACTACGTCGGGGCGATCACCCGAGCAACGGCGGACCTGGACCACTCCTATCTCGCGGTGCAGGGGCCTCCCGGATCGGGCAAGACCCACGTGGGCGCCCGCGTGATCGCGCACCTGATCGCCCAAGGGTGGAAGGTCGGTGTGGTGGCCCAGTCCCACGCGGTGGTGGAGAACCTGCTCAACGCCGCCATCGACGCCGGGGTTCCCGCGGAGCGGGTCGCCAAACCCGTCGGCGGGCCGCGGCGGTCGGTGCGCTGGCGCGGTGGCACCTCCAACACGCACGTCACCGCCGCGCTGGCCGAGACCGGGGGGATGCTGGTGGGTGGGACGGCCTGGACGATGACGGGCCGTGCCGTGCCTCCCGGGGCGCTCGATCTGATCGTGATCGATGAGGCCGGGCAGTTCTCGCTGGCGAACACGCTCGCGGTGACCCGCGCCACCAACCGGTTGTTGCTGCTGGGCGACCCCCAGCAGTTGCCCCAGGTGAGCCAGGGCAGTCACCCCGAGCCGGTGGACACCTCCGCGCTCGGCTGGCTGTCCCAGCACGCCTCGGTGCTGCCGTCCCACCTGGGTTACTTCTTGGCCCGTACCTGGCGGATGCACCCGGACCTGTGCCGGGCGGTCTCGGGCCTGTCCTACGCCGGACAGTTGCGACCGGCACCGGTCACCGCCCAGCGTCACCTGGACGGGGCGGCCCCGGGCGTGGAGTGCCGGTACGTCCCGCATTCGGGCAACACCACCTCTTCGGTGGAGGAGGCACAGGAGGTTCTCGCCCAGGTTCGGGTGCACCTCGGCCTGGCCTGGCGGTACGGCCAGGATGCCGCCCCGCGCCTGCTCGGCGAGCAGGACATCCTGGTGGTGGCCCCGTACAACGCCCAGGTGCAACTGATCCGGGACACCTTGGACGGCGCGGGCCTGAGGCACGTGCGGGTGGGCACGGTGGATAAGTTCCAGGGCCAGCAGGCCCCGGTGGTGATCCTGTCCACCACGGTGTCGGCGGTACAGGAAGCACCCCGCGGGATGGAGTTCGTCCTGAACCGCAACCGGGTGAACGTGGCGGTCTCACGAGGGCTGTGGCGGGCGGTGATCGTGCGCTCCCCGGATCTGACCGACGTGCTGCCCCACCGGCCCGAGCAGTTGGCTGACCTGGGGGCGTTCATCCGGCTGTGCGGACCGGCCCCGGCACCGCAGGCGGCCAGGTGGCACGCCGACCTGCACCCCGCCAACCCGGGGACGGTCGGGGTCACCGCATGAGAAAGGCCGGCGATGAGTACGTACTCATCGCCGGCCCCACGCCAGGTCAGTCGGTGACGTCCCGAGTGGCGTCCTTGACGTTCTCACCGGCTTGCCTGACGTTCGCGCCGGCCTGATCCCTCTTGCCCTCGGACTCCAGGCGCTCGTTGTCGGTGGCATCGCCAGTGCCTTCCTTCACCTTGCCCTTGGCTTCCTGGGCCTTGTTCTTGAACTTGTCTCCGATACCCATTCGTCTTCCCTTCTCGCGGGGTTACTCCGTTCCTCACGGTAAGGGAATGCTTGTGATTCCGCTCGTTGAAAGCCGAACGGCGGGAGCAGGTCGACTGCGGTCAGCGGTACTCGTCGACGTTGAGATCGGTGACCGGCGTGGTCTCGATCGCGGTGATGAACGACCACGCATCAGGTCGTGATCCGTCCACATCCGTCAGGTCGTAGTGGGTGGCGAGGTCGAAGGAACTCACCGACTTGGTGTTCCACACCTGTCGTCGCGGATCGGCGGCCAGGGCGGTGACGCCGCGGGCCAGCATGGCCGGGGTCTCGGAGATGACGAACTCCTGCGGGGGGACGGCGCCGGCGACCCCGGCATTGTCCTCGGCGGCCCGGCGCCAGTTCTCCTCGGTGACGCCGAAGGCGTCCAGCATCATCTCCGAGCGCAGCCATCCCGGTGTGACCGACACGGCCGCGCCACCGTGCCGGGCGAGTTCGTGTCCCTGGGCGAAGGCCAGCCGGTCCACGGCGGTCTTCGTCAGGTCCAGGAACACGGTGTCCCGGTAGTGGGAGTTGTTGTAGGTGCGCGTGCCATCGGTGATCTCGATGACGAGACCGCCGGGCCGGCGGATCAACAGCCCGAGAGCGCTGTGGCTGGTGTTGAGGTGGGTGATGAAACCGGTGTCGAAGAGTTTCCTCCCGGCGTCCAGGTCGTATTCCCACACGGGCGTTCCGAATTCGACGTAGGCTTCGCCGCCGATGTCGTTGATGAGGATGTCGAGGCGGCCCTGTTCGCGGTCGATCCGGTCGACCAATGCGCGGACGGCCTCGACGTCCAGATGGTCGACGACGACGGGGTGAGCCGTGCCGCCGGCCTTGTTGATGAGGTCGGCCGTCTCCTCGATGGTCTCCGGGCGCCCGTAATCCGAGGCCCTGCCGGAGGTGGAGCGGCCGGTGCAGTAGACCACCGCTCCGGCCCGGCCGAGTTCGACGGCGATGGCGCGGCCCGCGCCCCGGGTACCGCCGGCGACCAGGGCGATCCTGCCGTTCAGATCGTGTTGTGGTGGTGATGAAGTCACGAGGACCCTCTCAGTAGAACTCTTGGGGGCATCAATCTGCCGCGGGTTCCCGACAACTCGTGTCGCAAATTGCGTACCGTTTCCCTGTGCGAACGACGCGGCTGCTGGCGGTCATGATGGACCTGGCCCGGCTGTCCACCACCACGGTGCACCACCTGGCCAGGCGCCACGAGGTGTCCGAGCGCACGATCCAGCGTGACGTGGCCGCCCTGATCAGCATGGGCGTACCGATCTGGACCCGCACCGGACCGGGCGGAGGCATCGGCCTGGTCGATGGCTGGAGGTCCCCGATCACCGGGATGACGGCCGGCGAACTCCAAGCCCTCATCATCGGCGTGGCCGGATCCCGTGATCTCGGACTGAGCGACGACTTCGAGACAGCGCGGTTGAAGATGCTCAGTTCATCCTCTGCCCAGGCCGCCGTGCTCGCACCGGCGCAGGAACGATTCCTCCTCGATCACGAACGCTGGTTCACCGAACCGGACCGACCTGCCGCGCTCACGGCTGTGGCCCGGGCGGTCTGGAACGGAACGCGGATCAGGATCGACTACGCACGATCGGGGCGTCCCGCGGTGCAGCGCCTCCTCGATCCGCTCGGGCTGGTGCTCAAGACCGACGTCTGGTACCTCATCGCCGCACACCGACGGCAGGTGCGGACCTACCGGCTCTCCCGGGTCACGTCCACCCACGTGCTCGACGACGTGGCGTGGCGCCCGCCGGATTTCTCCCTCGCCGAGTACTGGGGCCGGGCCCGGACTGCCTTCGAGTCCTCACTCAACACCCTGCCGGTCCGCCTCTCGATCCCGGTCGGTGCAGTCGACAGTCTGCGGGCGGCCGTGCCCGGGCCGGATACCGAGGGGAGCCTGCGGTCGGCGCGCACATCCGGGGATCGCCTCGTCGTCGATCTGGTGATGGAGAGTCTGGAGATAGCGGCCGCGCAACTCCTGGCAGTTCCAGGAGTGGAGGCGCACGAGCCGGTGGAGCTACGCAGCAGGCTGCACCGACTCGGCCAGGACCTCGCGGCCCGTCATCGGGTGCGGCCCGGACACCAGCAGGACTCCAGCGACATCAATCACTGAGCGACCGGACGCCCACCTACCCTGCCTCGTGGCCCTCATCCTCTTCCTTCGACCGTGGGCTGCGTACCAGGAAGTACATCGCCGTCATGGTGAGCACGCCGGCCGCCGCGGCGGCCACGGGAACACCGTCCTCACCCACGAAATCCTCAAGTGTGCTCCGGGCCTCGGACTCGGGAACCGCGAGGGCCAGGACGACGAACGCCCCCACGACGACGGTAGCCAGGACCTTGCCCAGCAGTTGGCGCCGCCGGGACTGTCCCTTCTTGGCCAGGGACTCACCGGCTTTGGCCACCTGCTTGCCTCGCATCACGCGCAAGGCGCCCACGCTGCGCCCTACCCGGAACAACTGCATGGGGCCGATGCTGAAGACCACCGCCAGGATCGCGGCAAATGTCAGGCCTATCAGCCACCAGTTCCGGCGCACCCAGGCGATCTTCTTCGGCGAGAGGAGGAAGAACACCACCGTTTCGACGACCAGGACCACTGTGGCCAGCCACAGCCCGACGTGGCCGATCATCTCGAAGGGCTCGTCCAACAGGGTAAGAAAGACCGCCGGCACCGAGGCAATGGCGGCGATCAGCACCGGCCAGCCCAGCCACTTCTCCCACCGTCCTTGAACTTCGTCGATCTCGGCTTCGGTGGCCTTGCCCAAGGTCACCGCCGCGATTTCCCTCGCTTCCTCAGGTGCGCGGTCGACAACGTCCTCGGCCCGGCGAGGCTTCGGGTCGTCGGCCGCCCGCTGCGGAGGCTCAGTGGAGGACACACTTCACGATATCCCGGTATCGGCCCCAACGGGTCACCCTCCACGGGCGCTCGGTACCGCAGCGAAACGTGCGGGTTCCGGACCTCTGGCGCGCCGGCTCGCGATGTTCGCGAGGATCGATCGCGCTTGCGCTGGCCGGGTGAATGTGGGAGCCGCCTGTGGGAATCGAACCCACGACCTATTCATTACGAGTGAATCGCTCTGCCGACTGAGCTAAGGCGGCCAGCACACCGGTGCCGCGTGGGCGCCGGGGCAGCGCGCCTACTGTACCTGGCGTGACTGGCACCGTTCAAAACGGCAGCCGGGTCCGCCGTCGTCGGCTCTCGTGCTTGCTCGGCGCGGACGCGCCGAGCAACTCAGCACTGCGTCCCGTCCTCGGGCACCTGCCCCTCGAGCAGGTAGGCATCCACGGCCTCGTGCACACAGGAGTTGTGCCCGCCGTAGGCGCCGTGACCATCGCCGTCATAACTCAGCAGTACCCCCGATTCCAGCTGCTCGGCGAGCGCCTCGGACCACTCATGCGGTGTCGCCGGATCGCGGGTGGTGCCGATCACCAGGATGGGTGGGGCGCCGGTTGCCGCAATCGGAGCGCGGGTGCCGGTAGCCTCGAACGGCATCGTGGAACACCCGACCTCGCCGTAGCCGAAGTAGGGGCCGAACACCTCGGAGATGTCCTCCAACGCCTCGGCCTCGGCGATGATCTCATCCCGGTCCAGTTCCACCGGGAAGTCCAGGCAGTTGATCGCCCGGAACGCCCCCTGGTCCTCGGGGTAGGTCCCGTCGTCCTCCCGCTCCAGGGCGAGGTCGGAGATGAACCGCACCTGGCTGGCGTCGGCCTGGTAGATCAGCATCGTCAATGCCTCACTGAGCACCGGCCAGGAGTCCACGTTGTACAGCGCCAGCACGATGGTGTTGATCAGGTCGGCGTCGGTGACCGGGCGGTCCGGGTCTGTGGCGGGCATCGGATCATCACGCAACGTGGTGAGCAGATCCACTGTCTCGGCGATCGCCTCGTCCACGCCGCCTTCGAAGGGGCAGTCCGGGCCGGCCTGACAGTCGGTGACGAAGGATCGGTAGGCGCGGTCGAATCCCAGCACCTGCCCGCCCGCGATCTCGGCGTAGTCCAACGCCGGGTTCATCGCCCCGTCGAGCACCAACCGGTGCACCCGGTCGGGGAAGTGCTCGGCATAGGTCGCGCCCAGGAAGGTGCCGTAGGAATACCCCAGGTAGGTCATGGAGTCCTCCCCCATCACGGCGCGAAGCACGTCCAGATCCTGCGCGGCGCTGACGGTGTCGACGAACCCGAGCAGGTCCCCGGTGTTCTCCAGGCACTCGTGCCCGTAGTCGGTCTCGGTGGCGACGAAGTCCTCCCAACCGGCGTCGGTGGTCACCTCGAAGAACGTGCCGTAG
Organism: Pseudactinotalea sp. Z1739; assembly: GCF_049725055.1. The sequence goes on from NZ_JBMPQA010000003.1 coordinate 94,130, forward strand.
TACTCCTCGAGCCCCCCGGAGTCCAGGCAACGGACCGCATCGGACTCCCCCACCCCCCGGGGATCGAACCCGACGACGTCGAACCGCTGCAGGATGGGCCCGGAGAACATCGCGTCGACGCTGTCCAGGAACTCCAGGCCCGAACTGCCCGGCCCGCCCGGGTTGACGAAGAGTGCGCCCTCACTGGTGCCCAGCGCCTCAGCGACCTTCACGGCCAACTCGATGGTGTCCCCGTCCGGGTCGTCGTAGTCCATCGGTACCTGCACGCGGGTGCACCGGTGCCGGTCCCCGCAGTCGGTCCAGTCCAGGTCCTGGTCGTAGTACTCCTGCAGGCCATTCGCACCGCCTTCCGGGGGAGCCTCGGGCGTGGCGGCGTCCGGTGGTTGCAGCATCGGTGCCGGAGCGCACGCGGCCAGGAGCAGCGCCCCCGCCAGCAGCGAGATCAGGCCGATGCGACGGGAAGGGGGCGACAGCACCAACCGAGCCTACAAAGCTCCTGCGGTCCCGGCGCACCACCACGCCCACTCCGGCGCCGCGCACCTGGACACGCACAGGGTTCAGTGCGCGTGCGCCTCGGCTTGTGGACGCAGCGCCACGGCCATCGCCTCGATGGCCAGCAGGGGCGCGGCGTTGGCGCTGATGCGGGTGCGGGCCAGTCCGATCGCATCCATCCGGCGCAGCGTCACCTCCGGGGTGCTGGCCCGGGCGACCTGCTGCACCGCGTCACCCGAGGAGGCATTGACCAGGGCGACATCGGAGCCCACCTGCGCCACCAGCACATCGCGGTAGAAGGACAACAGGTCCACCAACGCCCGGTCGAGCACGTCCAGCAACGCTCTGCGTGCGCGCCGCTTCTGCTCCTCCTCCAGCTGCCGCAGTTGCGGCCGGAGCGCCGGCGGGACGGGGCCGCCGCCCTCGGCGCCCAGGCTGCGTAGCAGTTCGGCCTTCTCGCGTTCATCTCGCTCGGTGGTCGCCTCCTTGGACTGCTCGGTGGCCGAGTCCACAAGCCGGCCGGCGGCCAGCACGGCGTCACCCACCCCGCGGATCCCGGAGGCGATCTGCAACACGGTGCCTCGGAACTCCCGTGCCGGGGCGTGGGTGGCGAGGCGGCGCGCCACTCCGACGTGGCTCTGTGCCTCGTGGGCGCAGGCCAGCGCAAGGTCCGGGTCCACCCCGTCCCGGCGCACCAGCAGATCGGCCACCGCCTGGGGCGGTGGTACCCGCAGGTTCACCAGACGGCACCGCGATCGGATCGTCACCAGCACATCCTGCGGACTCGGCGCACACAGCACCCAGACGGTGCGGGGCGGCGGTTCCTCGATCGCCTTGAGCAGCACGTTGCCGGTCTGCTCGCCCATCCGGTCGGCGTCCTCGACGACAATCACCCGCCAGCGTCCCTGGGAGGGAGCCCGCTGAGCGAGTGAGACCAGTCCACGTGCCTCGGCCACGGTGATGACCACCTTCTCGGTGGCCAGCACGGTCACGTCCGGGTGCGTCCCGGCCAGAGCGGTGCGCGCCGAGTCCTCCTGCGCCGAGGCGTCGGCCCCGGCCTGCAGCGCGGCGGCGAAGGCACGCGCGGCCACCGACCGTCCTGAGCCAGGTGGTCCGGTGATCAGCCACGCATGCGTCATCGCCGCCGGCCGCTCGGCGGCCTCGCGCAGTACCTGGACGGCCTGCTCCTGGCCGACCAGGGACTCCCAGACGCTCACCGTCGGCCTCCCTGCGCACTCGGATGGGTGCCCCCTGCGGCGTCGTCGGACAGCAGTGGCTCCACCGCTGCACGCACCTGCTGGGCGATCTCCTCCCTGCTCCCGGCGGCATCGAGCACCAACCATCGCTGCGGCTCGGCTGCGGCCCGGTCCAGGAACGCCTGGCGGGTGCGGCGGTGGAACTCCATCCCCGCCCGTTCCATCCGGTCGGCGGCCTGTTCTCCCAGCCGCTGCACCAGTTGCTCGGTGGGGAGGTCCAGCAACACCGTCAGGGCCGGCATCAAGCCGTTGGTGCCCCACCGGGAGAGCCGTTCGACGTCCTCGGCGGCGAGTTCGCGCCCGGCCGCCTGGTAGGCGACGGAGGAGTCCAGGTACCGGTCGGTCAGCACCACCGCACCACGGGCCAGCGCCGGCCGGATCAGGGTGAGGGCGTGATGGGCCCGGTCGGCCGCGAAGAGCAGCGCCTCGGTCCGGGCATCGATGTCCTGGCCGTGCAACAGTTCGTTGCGCAGCGTCCGGCCCAGTTCGGTGCCGCCCGGTTCACGGGTGGTCACCACCTCGCGCCCGAACTCCTCGCGCAGCCATTGCGCCAGCAGGCGAACCTGGGTGCTCTTGCCGGCACCGTCGCCGCCTTCGAAGGAGATGAACAGTCCACTCACAGTGCTCAGGGTATCCGGCCCCGCCCACACGCCCGCCCGGCCTCGGTAACCCTCGACCAGCGTCCGCGGCCGGCCCACCACCGGGCGCCCTAGTGCGGTGGCTCAAGGGGCGGCACCCTCCCCGGGCAGCACCACGCCGAGTTGGCGGCGTACCTCGTCCATCGTGCGCATCACCGCCAGCGTCTCCTCCCACGGCAGTACCGGGGACTGGGTCAGTCCGGCCTCGAGGCACCGGGCCGTCTCGGCGGCCTGGTAAGCGAAACCGGCGCTCGCCGGCGGCTCGATCGTGCGGACCGCGCCGTCGGTGGAGTGGATGGTCAGCGTGCTGGATCCGAAGAACGTCGGGGCGATCTCGATGCGGCCGGCGGTGCCGGAGATCACCGCGTCGTTGCGGGTCCCGGCCAGCATCGTGGTAGTCAGCGACGCCACCACACCGGGGTAGGTGAGCACTACGGCCTCGGTGGCGTCCACCCCGGTCTCGGCCAGGTGACCGACTGCGGTCACGGTCTCGGGGCTGCCGAGTACCTGATGGGCGAAGGAGATCGGGTAGACGCCAAGGTCGAGCACGGCACCGCCGGCAAGGTCGGGGTTCTTCAGCCGGTGCGACGGTGCCACATCCAGCCACTGCCCGTGGTGCGCGGTGAGGGTGACCACCTGCCCGATCTCACCGGAGCGCAGTACCCGGTCCAGGGCGGCCATGTGCGGCAGGAACCGGGACCACATCGCCTCCATCGCGAACAACCCGGCCGCATCCGCCGCGGCGAACACCTCGCGGGCCTCCGCCGCGCTGCGGGTGAACGCCTTCTCCACCAGCACCGGTTTGCCCGCCGCCAGCGCCAGCAGTGCGTGGTCCCGGTGCTCCGAGTGCGGCGAGGCGATGTAGACCGCCTGCACACGCTCATCGGCCACCAGCGACTCGTAATCACCGTGGGCCACCGGGATGTCGAAGGTCGCGGCGAAGTCATCGGCCCGCTCCTGACTGCGCGAGCCCACCGCCACCACCGTTCCGGCGGTATGGGCGGGGATCTCGGTGGCGAACCGCCGCGCGATATTGCCGGCGCCGAGGATCCCCCACGCCAATGGCGGCGCCTGCGCCGGGTCGGGCACGTCATGGTCCACGTTGACCTCCTGGGATTACTTCGTGGTGCCGGCGCTCGACTTCTTCGCGGCCGGCTTCTTGGCAGTGGGCTTCTTCGCGGCCGGTTTCTTGGCAGTGGGCTTCTTCGCGGCCGGTTTCTTGGCAGCGGGCTTCTTCGCCGCCGGCTTGCGAGCCGGGCCCTTCGCCCGCTTCTCGGCGAGGAGTTCATAGCCGCGCTCGGCGGTGATCGACTCCACCTGATCGTCCTTGCGCAGCGTGGCATTGGTGCTGCCATCGGTCACGTACGGACCGAACCGGCCGTCCTTGACCACCACCGGCTTACCCGAGACCGGGTCCTCCCCCAGTTCCCGCAGCGGTGCCGCCGCGGCCCTGCCCCGCCGCTTCGGCTGGGCGTAGATCTCCAGCGCCTGGTCCAACGTCAGATCGAAGAGCTGGTACTCGTTCTCCAGGGAGCGGGAGTCGGTGCCCTTCTTCAGGTACGGCCCGTACCGGCCGTTCTGCGCCCAGATCTCCTCCTCCGACTCCGGGTCGGTGCCCACCAGCCGCGGTAGGGACAGCAGCCGCACCGCAGTGTCCAGGTCGATCGTGGACAGGTCCATGTCCTTGAACAACGACGCAGTCCGGGGCTTGACCTTCTTACCGCCCTTGGTCTTACCCGCTTCCTCCTCGGGCAGCACCTCGGTGACGTAGGGACCGAAGCGCCCGGATTTGGCCACGATCGACCGGCCCGTCTCGGGGTGGGTACCCAGTTCCCGGTCGCCGTCGGAGGCGGTTTCCAGCAGTTCCCGGGCCTTGGCCACGGTCAGTTCATCCGGAGCCACGTCGTCGGGCACGCTGGCCCGGGTCGGCTTGGCCTCATCGGCACCGACCGAGGTATCGCCGGCGCCGGCCGCACCGTTCGCGCCGGTGCCGCTGTACTCCAGGTAGGGCCCGTACCGGCCCACCCGCAGCGTGATCCCGTCACCGATGTCGATGGAGTTGATCTCCCGGGCGTCGATGTCGCCGAGGTCGGCCACCAGGGCCTGCAGTCCCTCGACGTCACCCCGGCCGAAGTAGAACCCGGTGAGCCAGTCCACCCGGTCCTCCTGCCCGGCGGCGATCCGGTCCAGGTCCGATTCCATCCCGGCGGTGAAGTCGTAGTCGATCAGGCGCCCGAAGTGGGTCTCCAACAGTCGCACCACCGAGAACGCCAGCCAACTGGGCACCAGCGCCTGCCCGCGCCGCAGCACGTAGCCGCGGTCGGTGATGACCGAGATGGTGGCGGCGTAGGTGGAGGGACGGCCGATGCCGCGCTCCTCCATCGCCTTCACCAGGCTCGCCTCGGTATACCGCGGTGGCGGGCTGGTGTCGTGCCCGTCGGCGAGCAGGTCGTGCACCTGCACCCCGTCCCCGCTCGCGACCTGGGGGAGGCGATCGGTGCCGGAGTCCCGGGACTCGTCGTAGCGCGCGGCGTCGCGCCCCTCCTCGTAAGCGGCCAGGAAGCCGCGGAAGGTGATCACGGTGCCGGATGCGGAGAACTCGGCGTCCTGACCGGTCGACGACGACGCGCCGAGCCGGATCGTCGCGGTGGAACCGGTGGCATCGGCCATCTGGGAGGCCACGGTGCGCTTCCAGATCAACTCGTAGAGCCGGAACTGCTCCCCGGAGAGTTCCCGGGCCACCTGGGCGGGGGTCCGGAAGGAGTCCCCGGCGGGGCGGATCGCCTCGTGCGCTTCCTGGGCCCCCTTGGACCCGGCGTAGACCCGTGGGGAATCCGGCACGTACTCGGCGCCGTAGAGTTCGGCGGCCTGGCGCCGGGCGGCGTTGATCGCCTGACCGGACAGCGCCGAGGAGTCGGTCCGCATGTAGGTGATGTAGCCGTTCTCGTACAGCGCCTGCGCGGTGCGCATGGCTGCCCGGGAGTTCATCCGCAACTTGCGCGAGGCCTCCTGCTGCAGCGTGGAGGTGGTGAACGGCGCGGCCGGCCGGCGCTTGTAGGGCTTCTCCTCGACGCGGCGGACGGCGAAACTCGCCGGGGCCAGGCCCTCCACCAGGGCGTGGGCGGCCTCGGCATCCAGGTGCACCGCCGAGGCGGTACGCAGTACCCCGTCGTCACCGAAGTCCTTGCCGGTAGCCACGCGCGAGCCGTCCAGGGCCACCAGGCGAGCCTTGAACACGGCGCCGGAGTCGCCGTCGACGTTCTTGGCCTGCACGCTCGGGGCGGCGGAGAACTCCCCGACCACGTCCCAGTAGTTGGCCGAGCGGAACGCCATCCGCTCCCGCTCGCGTTCGACCACCATCCGGGTGGCGACGGACTGCACGCGCCCGGCGCTCAGCCCCTGCCTCACCTTGCGCCACAGCACCGGCGAGATCTCGTAGCCGTACAGCCGGTCCAGGATCCGGCGCGTCTCCTGGGCGTCGACCAGGCGGGTGTCCAGTTCCCTGGTGGACTCCAGGGCGCGCTGGATGGCCTCGCGGGTGATCTCGTGGAACACCATCCGCTTGACCGGAACCTTGGGCTTGAGGACCTCCAGCAGGTGCCAGGCGATCGCCTCGCCCTCCCGGTCCTCATCGGTGGCCAGGTAGAGCTCGTCGGCCGCCTTGAGTGCCTTCTTGAGTTCGGTGACCTTCTTCTTCTTGTCCCCGTCCACCACGTAGTAGGGGTCAAAGCCGTCCTCGACGTTGATCGCGAACTTCTTGTACGGGCCCTTCTTCATCTCCGCGGGCAGCTCGGAGGGCTGGGGCAGGTCGCGGATGTGCCCCACGCTCGCTTCCACCTCGAAGTCCGAGCCCAGGTAGCCCGCGATGGTGCGAGCCTTGGCGGGGGACTCGACGATGACGAGTTTGCGTGCGGGGGTTGTCACGCGGTTGCTCCTGAAGGGTTCGAGTGCGGGCGTTTCGCCCTGGGCGGTGTCGGACGGACGGGGCTCAAAGGCCCGACCGGTTCGGCCTATTCGTTCGGCTGGTTCGGCCGGTGCGCTAAGCTGGTGATCGTGGCGGCTCCGGCCGGGACGACGACGACACAGCATCGTAGATCAGTCCCGCAGGGTACATCCACGTCTGGGCGCATACTAACCACACCTTGCGCTGCAACCGCACACGGCCGTCGTGTCACCGACGGGAATCGAGGGGCTGCCGTCCCTCCGCGAGCACCTGCTCGCGCCACGCGATCGCTCGAGCGGGATCGTCCGACGTCACCCCGTCCGCCCCGACGCCGATCGCTTCGCGGATGTCGTCCAAGGTCCGCACCGGCCACAGATGCACCTCGATGCCCGCCGCGCCGAGCTGTTCGACCAGTCGCGGTGTCACGCCCCCGAACCCGCATGCCAGACGTGTGGCCCTCGCGTGCTCGAGCACGCCCCACAGACCACCATCATGATGCTCGACACCGGCGATCGCCTCCGTGATGAGCTGCCGGCCGACACCCGGGATGAGGTCGGCGACCGCGCGGGTCACATCGGCGCAGAAGGACGCCACGATCGTTCTGCGCGCGTGCTGCGGACGCGAGGCGTAATACTCCGCCAGGTGCGGCGTGACGGCGGGGTCTTTGATCTCGAGCTGAATGCGCACCTGAGTCGCCTCGTACATCTCGTCCAGCGTGACCACGCCCCGCCCCGAATCGAGTGTGACGCTCTGCAACTGGGCGAGCGTCAGTGCCGACACCGGTCCGAGTCCGCGGCCGGCGCCATCGGCGGCAATGCGATCCAACGTCTCATCGTGGACCAGGACGAGTTCTCTGTCGCTGCTGAGCCGTACGTCCAGCTCGATCTCATCGGCCCCGACCGCTTCGGCGAGCGCGAACGACGCGAGACTGTTCTCCGGCTCATGGGCCATGGCACCGCGGTGACCAACGATCGCAAGACTCAACGGTCCAACACTTCCTCCAGTGCTCAGGGGCTGTCCAGGCGGTGATAGGGGCGCATCCCCAACATCGCCGCCATGCTGAGGGCAGCCACGCCCATCATGCCGGCCCCCGCAGTCAGGTAGGCCAGCACCTGGGCGGAGAAGTCGACCCCGGGGACCTGGGTGAACGTCAGGATACCGCCGGTGATCCCGACCAGTACCCCCGCTCCGGCAATGAACCACAACCACGCCGAGGCGTTGCCTGCAGGCGCTTCGCCGTATCCGCGGGGCAGGGGCCGCAACCGCAACCCCCGGGCTGCTTCGACGAGGAAGTACCAGACGGCGGCCACCGCGTAGGCGGCCACGATGTCCGAGGGACGGTGCCAGCCGAGCACCAGGGTGCCGACCCCGGTGGCCCCGGCGTAGGCGGCACCGGCCAGTGCGACGGGGCCACGCCATCGCGCCGGAGCGATCAGCAGTGCCGTGGCCGCCACCGTTGCTGCGGCGGTGGTATGCCCCGAGGGCAGAGTGTTCACCGGTCGTTCGGTGAGGCCGAAGTCCGGGCGCGTGAGCAGGTACTCCTTGAGCAGTCGGGTGGTGACGTTCGCTCCGCCGAGCATCACGGTGGCGGCGATCGCGATCGACCAGCGCCGCTGCATGGCGGCAACCCCGAATACCACCAGGGCCGCCAGCACCAGGAACGGTTCGGAGATGACTCGGACCACCGGCTCGACCAGGGCATCGAGGCGGTCCCGTCCGTACTGGCTGCCCTGCCAGGCGGCGTCGTCGACGAGTTGGCCCGTGGGCCACAGCACGAAGACGCGCCAGGTGGCCCACAGCCCCACCACCGTGACGGCGGCCAGGAGCAACGGCGGCAACAGGCCTCGGGCGATGCTCGCTGCGGACCGGCCCTGCCCGGGTGTGGTGGCGGTGGACACGGGCCCACGGTAGCTCGCGGGGACCGGGGATGGGGACATGGCGTGGAGCGATCATCTCGCGGCGGGCCGCGCCCCGAGGAGCATCCCTTCTCCGGGCGGTGGGCGCGGTGGCTATTTGCTCAGGTTCTTGAACTGCCGGATCGCCAACGGGATGAAGATCACCATCAGCAGGGCTGGCCAGCCGACCGCTCCGGCCAGGGCGTGGCCGTCGATCCAGTACTGGGCCTCCCCCTCCCCCGCCCCGGGGGTGGCGAAGAGTTCCCGGATCGCGTTGGCGGTGGAGGAGACCGGGTTCCATGCCGCGATCGCTCCGAGCCAACCGGGCATCATCTCCGGCGGGGCGAATACCGAGGAGATGAAACCGATCGGGAAGGCCACCGCGAACAGGCTCCCGGCCGCTTCGGAGTTCTTCAACCGCAGGCCCAGGAACACGCCCACGAAGATCAGGGCGAGCCGCAGCCACAGCAGCAGCCCGAAGGCCGCGAGGGTCGCGACGAGGCTGCCGCCGGAGCGCCACCCGATGATCAACGCCAGCGCGGCGATGATGGTCAGGTCGATCGCGGCATGGATGATGTCGGCGATCCCGCGCCCGGTGACCACCGCCGAGGAGGACATCGGCATCGAGCGGAACCGGTCCATGAACCCCTTCTCCTTCTTCAGGGTGACCTCGAAGGCGGTGTTCATGAACCCGAACGCCATCGTCATCGCGAACAGCCCGGGCATGGCGTAGTCGATGTACCCCTCCCCCGCGCCCTGGCCGGTGACGTCCATGGCCGAGCCGAACACGTACACGAACATCAGAACCATCATCACCGGCATGCCCAGCTGCCAGGCGAAGGTCGAGGGCTGGCGCACCAGGTGCATGAACTCCTGCAGCACGATGGTCCAGCAGTCCTTGAGCGCCCAGCGCAGGCGTCCGGCCGGCGAATCGTCGATCGCTACCGCCGCGTGGGCGGTTACGGGCGTGTGGGTGGTCATCGAACGGCCTCCTTCTGAGGTACGGGGCGGTCGCCGGTCAGGTGCAGGAACGCCTCGTCCAGCGTGGGTCGGCGCAGGGCGATGTCGGCGATCTCGATGTGGTGCGCGCGGACCTCGGCGGCAACCGCGGTCAGGGTCTGGACGCCGTCGGAGACCGCCACACTCACCGTCCCAGTGCTCTCGATCACGGCGGGTGACGCGCCGATCAGCGTGGAGACAACCTCGCTCAGGACGGGTAGGTCGGCCGGGTCGGCAACGGTGACCTCCAGGTGCTCGTCTCCGATCCGGCGTTTCAGCCCGGCGGGGGTGTCCTCGATGATGTTCCGGCCATGGTCGATCACGCTGATCCGGTCACAGAGTTGGTCTGCCTCGTCCAGGTAGTGGGTGGTCAACAGCACGGTGGTGCCCCGTACCGCCAGGTCGCGTACCACCTGCCACACCTCCCGGCGTCCGGCCGGGTCCAGTCCGGTGGTGGGTTCGTCCAGGAACAGCACCTGCGGCGCCAGGATCATGCTGGCCGCCAGGTCCAGCCGCCGGCGCATCCCTCCGGAGAAGGTCTTGGGCACCCGGGCGGCTGCCTCGGTGAGACTGAACATCTCCAACAGTTCATCGGCGCGACGGCGGGCGGCCCTCTTGTCCAGCCGGAACAGCCTGCCGAACATGGTGAGGTTCTGGCGGGCGGTGAGCAGGTCGTCGACGGCGGTCTGCTGACCGGTCAGGCCGATGCGCTGGCGCACCTGCCGGGCCTGGGTGCGGACATCCAGGCCTGCCACCTCCGCCTGCCCCTCATCCAGCCGTGTCAGGGTGGTGAGGATGCGTACCGCGGTGGTCTTCCCGGCACCGTTGGGCCCCAGCAGCCCGTGCACGGTGCCGGCGGGGACGGCCAGGTCCACCCCGTCGAGGGCGAGCGTGTTCTTGTACCGCTTGATCAGGCCGGTGGCCCGCACCGCGGTCTCGGGATGAGTCATAGGGGCGCCTCACATTCTGCGTACGGTGTCCGCAGGAGACTATAGCGTACGGTGTCCTCAGAAAGTCAAGGGAGTTGCCGCACGTACGGCAACGCGCGCGAACGGGGTGCATGATGAGCGAGGAGCAGGCGGCACGGAATCCTCTCGCGGTGAGCCAGCGGCTGCTGTGGGAAGGGCTCCCCGAGACCCGCAAAGGACCCAGGCCCAGCCTCACCCTGGACCAGATCGTCACCGCAGCGATCGACATCGCCGACGCCGGTGGGATCGACGCGCTCTCGATGCGCAAACTCGCCGCCGAACTGAATACGAGCCCGATGGCGCTGTACCGCTACGTTCCGGGCAAGACGGAACTGCTCCACCTGATGCTCGACGCCGTCGAGGTCCTCCCGGAGGACGCCGCCACCACGCCCGACGACGGGTGGCGCGAAGTCCTGGAGGCCTGGGCCTGGCGGGGACGCGCCTTGCACCTGCACCACCGGTGGCTGCTGCAGGTCAACTCCACGCGTACTCCGATCGGCCCGCACAGCCTGGCCGGCATGGAGCGGTTGATGTCCGGGCTGGCCGACATGCCGTTCAGTGACCAGGAGAAGGTCATGGTGATGTCCCTGCTGGATGGGTACGTTACCGGCACCGCGCGGCAGGAGATCCTCTACGAGCAGGCGGCTGAGGAGTCCGGGGTCAGCGATGGCGAGTTCTGGGAGTTCCAGTTGCCACTGCTGGTGCAGGCGGTGGAGTCGGGCCACTACCCCACGATGGCCGGGATGGCCGAGGACACCTTCGACGGCGGGTGGGAAGAGACCTTCGCCCTGGGCCTCCACGCCCTGCTGGACGGCCTCGAGCTGGAAGTGCAGCGGCGCCGCGCGGGCCGGACCCCCCACTGAGAACGGTCTGAGGCGAGATAGGGGGTGCCGGAGGGGGTGGCAGAGCGCGGCGGGAACAGGCGGCGGGACCGGGCTCAGGGTGAGACCGCGCGTAGGAAGCCGTCCAGGACCAACTCGCGCACCATCGGTGCCACCTCGGCGCGTACCGCCTCGACCGGCTCCTCGCTGAGCACCGCGAGGGCACCGATGATCTGCCCGACGGCCAGCTCCCCGTCACAGGCACCCACCAGTGCCGCGGTATGGCTCGAGACCCGCAGGCTGCGTCCCAGACCACCGCCCTGGTGCAGCACGATCACCTCCGGGTCCGGCTCGCCGGGCCGGTAGTGCCGCTCCTCGGTGACATCGGAGGCCACGAGATAGCGCCGGTCCAGGACGTCCCCGGCCAGGGCGGGCACGGCGTCCAGGGTGGCGCCGATGGCTACCCCGGCACCTGCTGGCAGCGGGGTGGTGAGTTCCTCGAAACGGCGCCACGGCCCGCCCGTTGGAGCGAACTCGCCACCGCGACCGCCGCCATCCGCGGTGCTCTCCACGGCACGCATGCCCCCGCCGGTCTCGCGGCGGCGCAGCAGCACGTACCCGAACCCGATGGCACCGACATCACGCGCGGCGAAGTCCCGCAGGTAGGTCCGGTATGCGTGCTCCCAGCCCTCCCGGTCCCGCTCGGGGGTGAGACCGCCGTCGCGCAACCAGGTCTCGGCGTACCGGGCCGGATCCACCTGCTCCCGCTGGATCACCCAGACGTCCACGTCCACGTCCAGGTCCCGCGTCCAGGCCTCGAGGCGCTCACTCCAACGACCGCCGGCCGGGATCTCCCAGTTGGCCAGGAACTGCGCGGTGCCCCCGGGCCCCAGGTGCTCGGGCAGGGCGCGCACCAGGTGGGCGATGAGGTCATCGCCGCCCCGACCCCCGTCGCGGTAGGTGATGGGGGCCGCTTCGGTGCGGGGGGTGATGACGAACGGCGGGTTGGACACGATCAGGTCGAACGTCTCCCCCGCCACCGGCGCGAGCATGTCCCCGGCGCGCAGGTCGAGGCCCACTCCATTGAGACCGGCATTGAAGGAGGCGAAGGCCAGCGCGCGCGCCGACAGGTCGCTGCCCACCACGTCCGGGCAGAATCCGGCCACGTGCAGGGCCTGGATGCCGCATCCGGTGCCCAGGTCCAACGCCCTGCGCACGGGAGTGGGGACCGTGATCTCGGCCAGGGTCCGCCCTGCCGCACCCACACCGAGCACGTGCTCGGTGTCCAGCACCGCTCCGGTGACGGCCTCCCCCTGGTCCGAGGCCAGCCACCACGAGTGCTCCCCGGTGCTGACCGGTCGCAGGTCGACCTGCGCGCGCACCGGATCGCCGGCGCCCTGCCCGGCCGCGCGGACCAGACCGAGGCGGGCTGCGCCGTCGGCCCCCACCGCGGGCAGGGCACGGTCGAGTTCGGTCCTGGTCAGTTCCTGCCCGAGCGTGAACAGGCGCATCAGCGCCGCGGCGGGTTCGGTGCTCGCCGCAGCGGCGTCCCGGGCCGGCAGTGGCTCCTCCCGGTCCAGCGCGGCGATGGCCACCTCACCCACGATCTCGCCGAGATGACCCACCTCATACCTGGTGGTGGCCAGGTCGCGGCGCAGCTCGGCGATGAGAACGGGATCTGCCGTGGGCGCCGGTGGATGCGGCTGATCGGCCACCAGCGCTCCCTTCTCCCCGTGGTTCATTCGTGAATTCACGGCCGGACCTCATTCTTCCACCGCAACGACCGCCGCGGACGATACCGTGCTTGATATGACAACCCACTCCGGGCCGGGCGGACAGGATGAGCGCCCGCACCACCGGGCCGGCACCGACGCCAGCAGTTCCGCCATCGCCGCCTCACCACGGCGCCGGTCGTTCACGCCCGGGGACCGGCGGCCGCTGCGCACCCTGTCCTGGCCGGTGCTTGCCTGGTCGCTGTGGGACTGGGGCTCGGCGGCGTTCAACGCGGTGATCACCACGTTCGTCTTCACCGTGTACATCACCTCCGATGCCTTCGGGGAGAACGCCGAGACGAACCTGGGTTTCGCGCTGGCCACCTCCGGGGTGCTCATCGCGGTGTTCGCCCCGATCAGCGGCCAGCGCGCCGACCGCACCGGCCGGCGCACGCTCTGGCTCGGGCTGAACACCACGTTGGTGGTGATCGCCTCCGCCGGGCTGTTCTTCGTGGCCCCGGCACCGGAGTACCTGTGGTTGGGCCTGTTGTTGCTGGCCGCGGGCAATGTGGCCTTCGAGTTCGCCTCGGTGAACTACTACGCGATGCTCAACGACCTGTCCACGCCGAAGAACATCGGCAGGGTCTCCGGGTTGGGCTGGGGACTGGGCTACATCGGCGGCATCGTGTTGCTGCTGATCATCTTCTTCGGGTTCATCGACCCCGAGGTGGGTCTGTTCGGCGTGACCAGCGAGAACGGGATGGACGTGCGCATCTCGATGCTGCTGGCCGCTGCGTGGTTCGGGGTCTTCATGCTCCCGGTGCTCTGGGTGATGCGTCGCACCGCTGGTGAGCCGCGCCCACCGAAGGAACGATTCGCCGTCATCGACTCCTACCGCCGGCTGTTCGGCACGATCGCCCACCTGTGGAAGACCGACCGCAACACGGTGTTCTTCCTCATCGCCTCGGCGGTGTTCCGGGACGGCATGGCCGGGGTGTTCACCTTCGGTGGCGTGGTCGCTGCCACGGTGTTCGGCTTCTCGCCGGGGGACGTGATCATCTTCGGGATCGTGGCCAATGTGGTGGCCGGAGTATTCACCATCGCCTTCGGGCCGCTCGATGACCGGTTCGGCCCGAAGAAGCTGATCGTGGTCTCCCTGGTCATGATGATCACCTCCGGGATCATCATCTTCATCTTCCACGACCACGGCCAGATCATCTACTGGGTGTTCGGGTTGTTGCTGGCGATCTGGGTGGGCCCGGTGCAGTCGGCCTCGCGCACATTCCTGTCCCGGCTCATCCCCAAGGGCAAGGAGGGGGAGTTCTTCGGCCTGTACGCCACCACCGGGCGGGCCGTCAGCTTCCTGGCCCCGACCGCCTACTCCAGCGCGATCCTGCTGGGGGTGTGGTTCACCGGCGCGGCCTCGCGCACCGAGACCTCGCACTGGGGGATCCTCGGCATCGCCACCGTTCTGCTGGCCGGGCTGGTGCTGGTGCTGCGGGTGCGCACCGGGGTGCGCATCGACAGTGCCCTGACGCAGGAACCGACGACGACGCAGGAGCCGGTGACCACCGAGTTGCCGCCGACCGGGCGTGCCTGAAGCCCCGGCTCACCCAAGTAGCCCCGGCTCACCCAAGTAGCCCCGACTCACCCAAGTAGCCCCGACTCACCCAAGTAGCCCCGACTCACCCAAGTAGCCCCGACTCACCCAAGTAGCCCCGACTCACCCAAGTAGCCCCGACTCACCCAAGTAGCCCCGGCTCACCCAAGTAGCCCCGGCTCACCCAATCAGGCTGTCCCGACGTAGTGGTCGACGTGCAGCCCCGGAGCCGGCCGCGCGCCTCGGGCGAGCCGCCGACGCGCGCGGCCGGGCCTGCTCAGCGCGGGCTGTGGACCGGTTCCCCGGACTGGGCTGCCATGTCCTTATCGGACTTGGCAGCCCGCAACCGGTTGATGATGATCGAGGCGAAGATGATCGCGGCCGCCACAACCGCGATCCCGATGCGCAACGTGTGGTTGGCATCCGCGGGCATGCTCATCGCCACCACGGCAGGGGCGATCAGCAGCGCCACCAGGTTCATCACCTTGATCAGCGGGTTGATCGCCGGACCGGCGGTGTCCTTGAACGGGTCACCGACGGTGTCACCGATCACCACCGCCTCGTGTGCGGGCGAACCCTTACCGCCGTGCGCGCCGTCCTCGACGATCTTCTTGGCGTTGTCCCACGCGCCACCGGAGTTGGCCAGGAAGACCGCCATCAGCACACCGGCCGCGATCGCACCTCCGAGGAACCCGGCCAGCGGCCCCACGCCCAGACCGAAGCCGACGGCGATCGGGGAGAAGGCGGCGAGCAGACCGGGGGTGATGAGTTCACGCAGGGAGTCGCGGGTGCAGATGTCCACGACCTTGCCGTACTCCGGGCGGGTCTGGCCGGTCATGATGCCGGGCATCTCACGGAACTGGCGGCGCACTTCGTAGACGATCGCCCCGGCGGCGCGGGTGACGGCGTCGATGGCCAGGCCGGAGAACAGGAACACGGTGCTCGCGCCGAGGATCACCCCGACCAGGGTGATCGGGGAGATGATGTCGTAGGAGATCATCGAGGCGACGATGTCGTGCATCGCACCGACGTCCACGCCCAGATCACGCATCGCGGCGCTGACCGAGTCGGCGTAGGACCCGAACAGTGCGGTGGCCGCCAGCACCGCAGTGGTGATCGCGATGCCCTTGGTGATGGCCTTGGTGGTGTTGCCCGCGGCGTCCAGGTCGGTGAGGATCTGGGCGCCGGCTTCATCGACGTCCCCGGACATCTCCGCAATGCCCTGGGCGTTGTCGGAGACGGGCCCGAAGGTATCCATCGCCACGATCACTCCCACGGTGGTGAGCAGTCCACAACCGGCCAGCGCGATCAGGAACAGCGACAGCCACACCGAACCGCCGGCGAGCAGGAACAACCCGCACAGTGCCGCGGCGATGATGCCGGCGGTGTACACGGCCGATTCGAACCCGACCCCGATACCGGCCAGCACCACGGTGGCCGGGCCGGTGCGGGAGGTCTCGGCCACGTGCACCGTGGGCTTGGACGTGGTGTTGGTGAAGTAACCGGTGACCCACAGGATCACACCGGCCAGCACCACGCCGATCAGCACAGCCAGAGCGGCGATCAGGCGGGGGTCTCCGGGGTGGGTGCTGAGGTCCACGCTGCCGGGGGTCAGGTCCGCGAAGGTCGAGGGCAGGTAGATGAACGCGGCCACCCCGCCCAGCACCGCACCGGCCAACGCGGATTGGTAGAAACCACGGTTGATGGCAGCGAGGGCCGATTCGGTGCCCCGCACCCGGGTGATGAACACACCCATGACGGCGACCAGCGCGCCGATGGCGGTGATGATCAGCGGGAAGATCAGGCCCTGTTCACCCATCGTGGCCCGGCCCAGAATCAGGGCGGCCACCAGCATCACCGCATAGGACTCGAACAGGTCCGCGGCCATTCCGGCGCAGTCCCCGACGTTGTCGCCGACGTTGTCGGCGATGGTGGCGGCATTGCGGGGGTCGTCCTCGGGAATGTTCTGCTCCACCTTGCCGACCAGGTCCGCTCCCACGTCGGCGGCCTTGGTGAAGATCCCGCCGCCCACGCGCATGAACATCGCCAGTAGCGCGGCGCCGAAGCCGAAGCCCTCGAGCACCAACGGTGCGTCGGAGCCGAAGATCAGCACCACCGCCCCGGCACCCAGCAGGCCCAGTCCGACCACGCTCATGCCCACCACGCCACCTGTGCGGATTCCGATCCGGGCGCCCTCGACGTTGCCACCGGGCCGGGTGGCAGCCGCGGCCACCCGCAGATTGGCGCGGGTGGCCAACCACATTCCCAGGTAGCCGATCGCGGCCGAGAAACCGGCTCCGAACAGGAAGGCGACGGCCCGGCCCACCTTGACCCCCAGGTCCCCGGGCAACAGGAACAGCAGGGCGAAAACGATCACGGCGAACAGGCCAAGCGTCTTGAACTGCCGATACAGGTAGGCCCGAGCACCCTCCTGGATCGCTTGGGCGATGGACTGCATGGCTGGGGTGCCGTCATGAGCAGCCAGAACCTGGCCGCGCAGCACCGCAGCGATCGCCAGCGCGGCGAGTGCGATCAGCACGATCACCGACACGATGACAATGCTCGTGGTGTCGAGCGTGGGCATGCATTCTCCTCTATGAGAGTGGCAACGAACTGTGTCCGGCTGCACGTCCAACCGGACATGGATCCGGCCGAGTCTATCTGCCCGGAGATGGTGCGTACGCCACTCCCGGCAGGGGCGCGCCCTGGCGGTTCACCATCCCATTGTCGAGGGCCCGAATCTTGTTGGCGTACACCGCGGCAGCGGCCACGATGGCGCCATGAGATTCCTGCTCCTGACCGGTCCCCCGGCCGTGGGGAAGATGACGATCGGCCGGCGGATCGCTGCCACCAGCGACTTCCGGTTGTTCCACAACCACCACACGATCGAACCGTTACTCGAGGTGTTCGGCTACGGCACCCCGCCGTTCACCACCCTGGACCTCGAGTTCCGCCGCCGGGTGATCGAAGAGGCCGCCGAGGCCGGGCTGGACCTGATCTTCACCGTGGTCTGGGACTTCGCCGATCCTGGCGATACGCGGTACGTGGAACACATCACCGAGCCGTACCGCGACGTGGGCGCGCCGGTGCGGGTGGCCGAGTTGCTGGCGCCGTTGTCGGTGCGGCTGGCACGCAACCACGGGCAGGACCGGCTGGACGCCAAGCCATCCAAGCGGGACCTGGAGTGGTCGGACCAGAATGTGCGCGATCTGGAGCACCACGTCCTGGACTCAGCCGACGACGGCGTCGCCCCCGGGGCGACCGCCCTGCTACAGCGACTGGGCCACCGGCGGTTCGAGACCACGGATCGGTCCGCTGCCGAGACGGCCGCCGAGGTACGTGCCTGGGTGGAGACCGAGACCGGATAGAACTCACCGGCCACCGGCCCGGCGCCGGGCTCACGACGAGGGGGCGACGTCACACAGCAGGCCGAGCACCCGCAGCGCCCCGGCCTTGTCGAGGGGGGAGTTGTTGTTTCCGCACTTGGGTGACTGCACGCACGATGGACAACCGGTGGCGCAGGGGCAGTGCGCGATCACGTCCCGGGTGGCGCTGATCCAGGTGCGGGCGGCCTCGAAACCGCGTTGGGCGAACCCGGCGCCACCAGGGAGGCCGTCGTAGACGAACACCGTGGGCGCGAACGTGTCGGCATGCAGAGCCGCGGACAGCCCCCCGATGTCCCAACGGTCACAGGTGGCGATCAACCCGAGCAGCCCGATCGCGGCGTGCTCGGCGGCGTGCAGCGCGCCGGGCACCTCGCCGGGACCAACACCCGCCTCGGTGAGCACGTCCTCGGGCACGGTCCACCAGCATCCGGTGGTGGCCAGGGTGCGTTCGGGCATCTCCAGCGGGTAGGAGCCGACGATCTCCATACCGGGCAGACGCCGCCGGTCATACCCCGTGACTCGGGAGGCCACCTCCAGGTCGCCGAACCCCCAGGTGACCGGCCCCCAGGTGCGTGAGGTCCGGGTGCTCACCACCCGCACCTCCTTGTCGGTGCGCGCGCGGGTGCGGTAGGGCACGTCCGCCTCGACCACCAGGGCCACGTCGTCGGCGAGAACCTCCACCCGGAAGGTGCGGCCCTGATGGATGTAGATCGCCCCGGTGTGCACGCTGGCATCGGCCCGGGTCTCATCCACCGTCCCCAGCACCCTGCCGGTGTCGGCCTCGACCACCTGCACCTGGGCCGAGCCCCCGCCGCGCAGGTCGGTCAGGTCCGCCGGTCGTTCGGGACGGTCGTAGTTCCAGTACCACCCGCCGGCCCGGCGGCGCAGCAGGCCCCGCGCGGTGAACGCATCGAGCACGGCCGTGTCGGTCAGGGAGAAACGGGGCAGGTCCTCGGCGGTCAGGGGCGCCTCGGCGGCGGCCGCGCACAG
Source organism: Pseudactinotalea sp. Z1739 (assembly GCF_049725055.1). The sequence goes on from NZ_JBMPQA010000003.1 coordinate 112,830, forward strand.
GTGCGGGCCGAGCACGTAGGGGTTGGTCGGGTCGAAGGTGGTGACCTCCACATCGGCCTCGAAGATCGCCTCGGGGTGGTGCACCAGGTAGTTGTCCAGCGGGTTGTTGCTGGCGACCAGCACCGCCAGCCCCTCGGCGCCGGCTCGTCCGGCCCGGCCCACCTGCTGCCACATCGAGACCCGGGTCCCGGGCCAGCTGGCGATCAGCACCGCGTCCAGCCCGGCGATGTCGACCCCCAGTTCCAGGGCGTTGGTGGTGGCCAGGGCCAGCAAGTCACCGGTGCGCAGGCGCTGTTCGAGGTCGCGCCGTTCCTCGGGCAGGTAGCCGCCGCGGTAGGCGGCCACGGCCCCCGGTCCTATGTCGGCGCCGACCAGGTGCAGGTGCTCCCGGGTGTGCTGGGCCACGACCTCGGTGGCGAGCCGGGAGCGCACGAATGCCAGGGTGCGGTGGCCCGCGCCGACCAGATCGGCCAGCAGTTCGGACACCTCGGCCAGGGCCGAGCGGCGGGGGCCCTCGTCGTCGTCCTTCTCCTGCTCCTCACTCCACGGCAACTGCGCCGGGGCCGGCTGCCACAGGGCGATCGTGCGCCGCCCGCTCGGCGCGCCGTCGTCGACCACGGCGTGGATCCGCCCGGCATCCACGCCCAGCATCCGCACCGCGGTGGCCGCTGGGTCCCCGGTGGTGGCCGAGGTCATGATCACCTGCGGCTCCGCGCCGTAGCGGGAGGCGATCCGCAACAACCGGCGCAGCACCAGCGACACGTGCGCCCCGAACACCCCGCGGTAGGCGTGGCACTCATCCACCACGATGAAGCGCAGGCCGCGCAACAACCGGTCCCAGCGGCGGTGCGCCCCGAGCATCGCGAAGTGCAGGAAGTCGGGGTTGGTCAGCACGATGTCGGCGTAGTCCCGGGCCCAGTCCCGCTCCGGCAGCGGGGTGTCCCCGTCGCAGGTGGACGCCCGGACATCGGTGATACCCCCGTCGGTGAGCAGCCCGCTCAGGGCGTGCAACTGGTCGGCCGCCAGGGCCTTGGTGGGGCTCAGGTACAGCGCCGTGGGCCGGCGGCGCAGCTGCGAGATCCGCCCGGTGCCGACGGGTGCGCGGATCGCCGAGACCGCCGGGAGCCAGGCGGCCAGGGACTTGCCCGAACCGGTCGTGGTGGCCAGCACCACGTGCTTGCCCTCCCAGGCAGCCTGGGCCGCCTCCACCTGGTGGGTCCAGGGGTCGTGCACGCCACGAGCCGCATAGGCGGCGACCATCTGGGGGTCGGACCAGGTGGGCCAGGTGCCGTGCCGGGCCGGCCGGGCCGGGATCTGGTGCAGGTGGACCAACCGGTCGGCCCGGCCGGCCAACACCACCTCGGCTGCTGCGGACGTCACCTGAGTGATTGTCTCAGGGACCCGACGGCGGTGGGTGGCGAGCGCCTCGCAATCCACTGGTCCGCAGCGCCGGAGCAGGCAGCCTCAGCCGGCTGCGGCTGGGTGCCGGCCGGCCCGGGGCGGGCCCGTGCAGGCCGGTCGTAGCACGAGGAGCACCACCGCGAACCAGGCCGCCCCGAGCATCCAGCCTCCGACCACATCGGTGGGCCAGTGCATCGCCAGGACCACTCGAGTGAGTCCGACCCCCACCGCCAGGGCCAGGACTCCCGCGGCGAGGAGGAACCGCCGCCAACTACGCCGCCACCGCACCAGCAACCAGGCCAGCAGCAACCCGAGCACCATCGCCCGGGTTGCGTGACCGGAAGGGAAAGCGGAGAACGTGGCGGTCTCTGCCGCCTCCCCCGGGCGGGGCCGGTCGACGAGGAGTTTGGTCACCGCCATCAGCACCGCCCCGCCCGCGAGCGCCAGCAGCGCGACCGCAGGCAGGTCGGGTCGCCGGGTCCGCCACCACAACACGCCCACCACGACCACGGTCAGCGCCACCGAGACCGACCGGTCCGCCAGGCCTGAGAGCACGCCGGCGGCGGTGATCGTGCCGGGACCGGACGAGGACCACCGCGACAGCAAGGTGAGGTCGAGACCGACGCCCGGGCCGGGAACGAACACGAGCCCGACCGTTGTTGTCGCGAGGACCAGCAGAACCGCGCCCACGGTCAGGCCGGCAGCAGCGCTCAGGCGCGAACGTGCGCCGGTCAGACGGACCTCACCCAGATCGCCATGCCGGATCTTCCTGTTGCCTTCCTGGTCGATGGCTGGCCTCCCGCCGTGGTCGAAACCATCCATTCTGCAGGAGCCGGCGAGGGCCTGTCACAAAGGGCGGACCTGTCGCAGAAGGCTCGCGGGCGCCGGGAGGTGGGGTGAACCGCGCGGGAGGCGGGAGGTAGCGCGTGCGCCGCCCGGGTCGATGCCGACCGGTCCCGCCCGCGCCCCGGCGTGAGCACTGGTTCGCCATCCCGGCAGCGGCTGGAGGGACACCACCACATGGACCTGTACGAGGGGTCCCACGGCCCGGCACTCGGTCAGTTGCACCTGGTGCCGAGCCGCCACACGGGCAGCCACCGGGCACCCGGGCACGCCACTGCGGGCGTACTCGTGCGCGGCGGCCAGCGCGGCCAGATCGGCAGCGCCCTGCGCCCGGGCCTGGGCGTTGGTGGACCGGGCCAGGGCGCCGAGGCCGAGGGCCAGGACCAGGGCCACGGAGATCACCCCGAGCATCAGCACGGTCACCGAGCCCCGGTCGCCTCGGCCCGGCCCTGCCCGAGCACGTTCCGCCCGGACCAGGCGGGCCCCCTCCGGTCCGGGGTGCGCCGCTGATCCCTGCCGGCCCTGCGCGGCGGTCACGGTTCGGCGCTGGGTTCGGGGACGGCGGAGAACTCCGCACTGATGCGCCAGGTTCCCCACCACTGGCTCACCAGGGGCCGGCTGACCTGCACCCGAACCCACTCCGGGCCGGCATCGATCCGCACCGCGGCGCCGTCACCTGCCCGGTCTGCCACGATCCGGTGCACCTCGGCCTGGCTGTGCCCGAGGGCTGCCGCCCGGGCCCCGGCGCGAGCGGCGTCCGTGCAACGCAACTGCGCCACGGACGCCGCCCCCAGGGTCACCACCAACAACAGCACCAGGAGCACTGCCGGCAGGCACAACGCGAGCTCGGCGGTCACCGAACCCCGCTGCGCTGCTCGTCGGTGGTGGGCCATGGGTCAGCCCGCCACCGAGAGCGCTTGCCGGATGATGCCCATCAGGAATCCGCGCACCTCATCGGAACGCAGGATCAGTAGCAGCACCCCGGCGAACGCAGCCGCCGCCAGGGTGGCGATGGCGTACTCAGCGGTGGCCATCCCGGCATCGGTGGTGCGTCGCACCGCCGACCACCGGCGCCGGAGCTCGGCCCCGACGTGGGTTTCGGCCATGGTTCTCTCCCTCCTGCACCCACACGGTCGGCGGGTGCGGTGCACCCACTGTGGGATGCCGTGCCCACCCCGTGCCGGGGCCGCCCGAGTGGTTGTGGACACCGGTCGCGGCGGCTGCGCTCTGTGGACCGGCGGCCATCCAGGGTCCGGGCGAACCACCGGGCTCAGGGCCAGAGCGAACCACCGGTGGACAACAGCACCGGGGCCAACCCCAGGAGCACGAACGCAGGCAGCCAGCACAGGCCCATCGGCAGGACCAGACGCACACCCAGGCGGGCCGCGGCCTCCCGCGCCTCCTCCGCCCGGCGCCTTCGGATCTGCGCCGCGGCGTGCCGCAACAGGCCGCCGGGCGCCACGCCGTCGGTCCAGGACGGCTGCAGTGCCCGGTTCAATGTCTGCAGGTCCTGGCCTGCCCGCGCCCACGCCGCCGGCCAGTCCCCACCCAGGCGAAGGGTCGCGGCCACCTGCTGCAGTTCCTGCCCCTGCTCGCCCGGCACCGCCCGGCCCAGCGCCGCCAGGGAAGCCGGGATCGAGGCACCGGCCTGGATCGCCGCGCCCAGGATGTCCGCCAGAACAGCGGCGTCCACCCGGGCGTCCTCCGCCGTCGGGCGTCCGTCCGCACCTCCCGCACTGCCGGTGGAGGGCGCCGGTGCTGGCCGTCGCAGCGCCCACGGCGCTGCCGCCAGCACCAGCAGCACCGGAACCCACCACGGGCTCATCACGACCCGACCCGTTCCGCAGCACGCACCAGTCGGGCCGACCAGAGGTGACCCGCCGCCATCAGCAGGACTCCCAGTACCAGGCAGGCGCTGCCCCAACCGCCGTCGAAGAGGACCTGGGCCGGAGAGGCACCCCACGCGCTGCCCAGCACCAGCCCGGCCAGGGGCAACCAACCCAGCAGCCGGGCGGTAGCACGCGGGGCCGCGAGCGCCGTGCGTCGTGCTGCCCGGGCACGGCCCGCCTCGACCACACCGTCCGCGCTGGCCTGGAGCACCCGGGCCAGCGGAGCCCCCACCGTGTGCGCCATCCGGCACGCCACCTCCGCCCCGGCGATCTGATGGATCAGTGCCACGTGGTCCTTGCCGGCCCGGCGCCGCCCGAACACGATGGGCCGGCCCGGGTGCGCCGGAACCGGCCGCAACGCCCCCAGCGCCGCCGGCACGCCGTCGTCGGCCATGCCCGCTCGCCCCATCGTCACGCGGCCCGGTAGCGCCAGTTGCCAGGCCCGCCCGGGCGCGGCCCCGGCACTGATGCGGGCAGCGACCTCGGTCAGCACTGCACCCAGATCCACCGGTGGTGGCCGCCGGCGCCGGTGCGCCAGTCGCTGCCGCCACCCCTGCGCTCGGCCGGCACCGCCAGATCGGGCAATCCCGCGCGTTCGGCCGGTGCCGCGGGTGTGATCGCCATCGCGATCGGGGTCCAGACCCTCACCCTCCAGGGCGCTCCGGCCACCCCGCGCGCACATGCCTGCGGCGCGGACGGTGCGGCCCACCGGCCGCCCCGGCAGGGTCCAGGCCGCCGCCGCCACCACCAGCAGCAGGGGTAGTGCGCCGGCGGTCAGCGTCGCCCAGACCGGGCTCATCGCGGTCCGGCATCCAAGCGCGCGGCGAGCGCGGGCCAGGCGGGGCCCGGGCTGAACGCCCCGTCGGAGCCGGCCGACATCGCCACCGGACAGGTCATGGCGCCCGCGGAGTCCAGGGTCATCACCGCGATCTGGTCGAGGTAACGGCGCCTGCCGTCACGGCGCAGGTGCACGATCGCATCCAGGGCGCTGGCCGCCTGCACCGCTACCGCTGCCGGATCCAGACCGGCCAGGGAACCCAGCGCCACCAGCCGGGCCGGCACGTCACCGGCGGCGTTGGCGTGCACGGTCGCCCAGCCGCCGTCGTGGCCGGTATTCAACGCGCCGAGCACCTCCCGGACCTCCGCACCCCGGCACTCCCCCAGCACCAGCCGGTCCGGCCGCATCCGCATCGCGGTACGGACCAACTGGTCCAGTCCCACCCCGCCGGCGCCCTGCACGTTCGAGCGTCGCACCTGCAGGTGCACCACGTGCGGATGATCGGGCATCAGTTCGGCAGCCTCCTCGATGCACAGGATCCGCTCGGTGCCCGGCACCAGGGACAGCATCGCCGCCAGCAGGGTGGTCTTGCCGGCGCCGGTGGCCCCGGAGACCATGACGTTGGCCCGCACCTGCACCAACTGGTCCAGGATCTGCGCGCCGATGCCATCGACGAACCCCTGCTCGCGTAGTTCGGCCAGGGACAGGGCCCGGCGCCGCATGCTGCGCAGCGAGATCACCGCATCGACGGTGGCCAGCGGCGCCAGCACCGCGTGGAGCCGGGTGCCGTCCGGCAACCTGCCCTCGGCCACCGGTGCGGCGTCATCGAGGCGCTGCCCCGCCGCACCCGCCAGCCGGGTGGCCAGCGCGCGCACCGGTCCCAGCCCCGGCACGTCCACCGGCCGCAGTCCGGCACCCCGGTCCAGCCAGACCTGACCGGGACCGTTGACCAGGACGTCGGTTACCTCCGGATCATCCAGGAGCGGCTGCAACACCCCTGCGCCGGCCACGTCCTGGTGAGCCGATCTGGCCAGGTGCCAGCGCTGGTGGTCCGAGCGCAACCCCGGCACCGACCGCACGGCCGTGGTCACCGACTGTGCGCCGGTTCCGGCGGCAGCCAGGTGCGTGCGGATTCGCGCCAGCGAGGACCGGGCTTCCGAGTCGTCCGCGTGCCCCACGGGCACCGGCTCGGGCAGCGCCCCCGCAGTCATGCGGCGCGTCTCCGGCCGGTCAGGTCGAGGGCGACGGCCAGCGCACGTCCGGTCCGCATCAGCGGCCCGTTGCCGTGATCACCCGGCGCGACTCCTCGTTCCAGGCCGGCGGCAAGTGCCCGTTCCGGGCGCATCTGTGCCGCCAGGGGCACATCGCAGGCTTGCGCGATCTCGGCAGCGGTCAGGCCGCCCGGGGAGGGCCCGCGCACCACCAGGTGCACCGCACCGGCCCCCAGCGCCCTCCGGGTGCTTTGCACCCCGGCCGCCGAGATCACGTCGCAACCGGCCAGCAGCACCACGGCATCGCACATCCGGGACCAGCGGTGCCAGCCGTCGTGGCGGGCGATGTCCAGCACCATCACATCCAGGTCCCCCCACAGGGCCTGCAGCACCGCATCGCCGGTGGGGGCCGGCACTCCCCCGCGCCAGTCCGCCGACAACACCCGGACCGAATGCCAGGTCGGCAGGGCGGCGGTCAACTGCTGGCTGTCATAGTCCCCCTCCGGGGCTGTCAGGTCGGCCCAACGCACGCCTGGCTCATCCTCGATACCGAGCAGCAGGTCCACTCCGGCGCCCACGGCATCCAGGTCGACCAGGGCGGTGCGGGCCCGGTCGGCGGCTGCGGCCCGAGCCAGTACCGCGGCCAGGCTGGAGGCACCCACACCACCCCGCGCACCCACCACCCCCACCACCACGGCCTGCCGAATCCGGGCAGCGGCACGGATCCGCCGCAGCAGCTCCTCCCCCTGCCGGGGCAGCCGCAGGATCCCGTGCCGACTACCGCCGTCGGGCCCTCCCCCGGACCGGCCACCACGATCGGGGGCCTCCCCATCCCCGGCCATCACCGGGAGCACGGAGGCACCCCAGGACGGGTGGGACGGAACCGCTTGTGTGGCGTCCTCCAACAGCAGCCGGGCACGGGGCGCGGGCGCACCGGGCGGACAGATGAGGATCGCCACCTGCAGCAACTCCCCGATCGCCCGGACCTGTTCGATCAGCGCCGGATCAGCCGACCGCAGCGCCACCGGCGGTGCGTCGGGGTCGCTCTCCTGCCGGTCGTGGTCCCGATCCATCCCGCTCCGCCTCCCTGCTCGGCCAACGCCCTTCGGGCCCTCTCAGCGTGCCGACCACGCCCTCCCGCAGCACGGCCGCCGGGGCACGCTGTGGACGCCGCCCCCGAAGCACAGTCGCTGTGGACAAGCGCCGCATCGGAGCACCCCTCTCGCGCACCCGCAGTTCGCCGGCGGTGTCCAGCGCAGTGCCCACAAGATGAGACCAGGACGCGGATAGATCCGCCGAACCACTCGCGCTCGGGCCGATAACGGGGTACAAAGGAAGGACAACTCCATCGGGCAGTGAGAACCCACGCGCGATCAGTCCACGCATAGGACCGGGCGAACGGGCAAGTCCCGTAGCGACCCATACGAGATGAGCACGCTTGATACCTCACCGGCACGATGAAGGCGACGACGGCGCCCCGCCCGGGCGTCGTCGTTGTGCGTAGGGCGGATTGGACACCTCCGGCGCGCCCGGGGGGCGCGGCCGGCATCGGATCGCTACGGTGAACGCATCCGGATCAACCTGGAGGCATTGTGAGCACTGACCCGCGCCATGACGAGGCACGCGACCAAGGTGATGACGCCGAGCCCGTCACCTCCGATGAGGCACCCGGCGCCGCGGCGGGCGAGGAAGTCTCCCCCGGGCCGCTGCCCGGCCCCGCCCCTGCCGAGGGCACCGGCAGCACCGGGAACTCCTGGAGCGAACCGGGCGACGCCGAACCCACGACGGCCATGAGTTCCTCGTCCGAGCGTCCTGACGTCGATCGGTCCGCCACCGACGCCGAGGCCGACCCGGGTGCCCACTCGACCGGTGACGCAGGAAGCGGGAACGGCGACTACACCGGCCGCTCAACCGAGGACGAGGCCACGATGGCCGTACCGGCCGCGTCCGCGACCCGCGACGACGACGCCGCCCTGCGCGAAGAGCGCGAGCGCCGGTTCGGTCGCTTCGGGCGCTCCCGTGACGCCGACAAGGAACCGGCCGAGGGCGAGGTGCGCACCACCGCCCTTCCCGCCCCGGGCGCCACCGCGCCCGCGCGGACCGGCCGGGCCCCCGCGGCCACCGACGACGCGCGCCACTCCCGGACCGAGATCAACGAGGAGGACCCGTTCCAGGACTGGGACGATCCGCCGCGCTCGCGCGCCCAGGCGCACTGGTGGGTCGTGCTGATCACGCTGGTGTTCACACCGCCGGCCTGGTACCTGATCGCCGACGGTGGGGAGCGCTGGACCAACGCACGCGAGGTGGCGCCCGATGCCATCCACTTCGGCGCCCTGGTGGAGATCGCCGGTGGGCTCCTCCTGCTGGCGGTCGTGCTGATCGGTGCCCGGTGGTCCTCGGTGGGCCCGATCATCATGGGCAGCATCGCGACCCTGATCGGCGGTGCGTTCCTGGCGATCCCCCAGATGGTCGAGGACTTCCTGGCCGAGTACTCCGACATCTTCACCCGGCTGGGCCAGTTCGGGCAGAACGTCTACGACCACCTGCTCACCGACGGCAACACCGGGCGGATCCTGGCCTACGGCGTCGTGCTGATCCTCGCCGGGGTGATCTCCCACGGCGCGCGCCGACAGGGCAGGCGCGAGGAACGTCGCCGCGCGGCTGTCGAGGCACTCTGAGCCACCGGATCGCTTCCGTCGCCGCCGATCCAGGGTCCCAGGTACCGCGGAGCCGTCCGATCGTCTTAGGGTATGGATGGATCTGCACCATTGAGGCTGCCTGGAGGATTGATGAACGACTCAACCAACTCGTCACCCGCACTGGAGAACCTGCTGCAGGAGAAGCGCGCGTTCCCACCCGATGAGGCACTGGCCGCCAGTTCCAACTCCTCACCGGAGCTCTACGAGCAGGCGAACGCCGACATGCCCGGGTTCTGGGCGGAGCAGGCGCGCTCGCTGCTGACCTGGGACACCCCGTTCACCCAGGATCTGGACTTCTCCGATGCACCGACGGCACGCTGGTTCGCCGACGGGCGCCTGAACGCCACGTACAACGCGGTGGACCGGCACGTGGAGAACGGCCTGGGTGACCGGGTGGCGATCTACTTCGAGGGTGAACCCGGGGACTCCGCCACGCTGACCTACGCCCAGCTCAAGGATGAGGTCTCCCGCGTGGCGAACGTGCTGGGAGACCTGGGGGTGCGAACCGGGGACCGGGTGGTGATCTACCTGCCGATGATCCCCGAGGCCGTCATCGCGATGCTGGCCTGTGCGCGGATCGGGGCGCCCCACTCGGTGGTCTTCGGGGGGTTCAGCGCCGATGCCCTGCGCACCCGGATCGAGGACGCCGAGGCCAAGGTGGTCATCACCGCCGACGGCGGCTTCCGCCGGGGCAAGCCCTCCGCCCTCAAACCCGCTGTGGACGAAGCGCTGGTCTCTGGGGGATCCTCCGTCACCAACGTGCTGGTGGTGCGCCGCACCGAGCAGGACGTGGACTGGACCGACGGCCGGGACCTCTGGTGGCACGAGCAGGTCGCCCGGGCCTCCACCGAGCACGCACCGGTGCCGGTGGACGCCGAGCACCCGCTGTTCATCCTGTACACCTCCGGAACCACCGGTAAGCCCAAGGGGATCCTGCACACCACCGGTGGGTACCTGACCCAGACCGCCTTCACCCACCACCACGTGTTCGACCTCAAGCCGCAGACGGACGTGTACTGGTGCACCGCCGACGTCGGCTGGGTCACCGGTCACTCCTACGTTACCTACGGCCCGCTGGTCAACGGCGCCACGCAGGTGCTGTACGAAGGCACCCCGGACACCCCGCACCGGGGCCGCTGGTGGGAGATCGTGGCCAAGTACAAGGTGTCGATCCTCTACACCGCACCCACCGCGATCCGCACCTTCATGAAGTGGGGCGAGTCCATCCCGGCCGAGTACGACCTGTCCTCCCTGCGCATCCTGGGCAGCGTGGGTGAGCCGATCAACCCCGAGGCGTGGATGTGGTACCGGCGCGTGATCGGTGGCGACCGCACCCCGGTGGTGGACACCTGGTGGCAGACCGAGACCGGGGCGATCATGATCTCCCCGCTGCCCGGTGTCACCACCCTCACCCCCGGCTCGGCCCAGGTCGCCATCCCCGGCGTGCAGGCCCAGGTCTGGGACGACGCCGGCACACACGTGGCCCCAGGCGGTGGTGGCTACCTGGTCATCACCGAGCCGTGGCCGGCGATGCTGCGCGGCATCTGGGGTGACGAGCAGCGCTTCCGCGACACCTACTGGTCCCGCTTCGAGGGCACCTACTTCGCCGGGGACGGCGCCAAGTACGACGACGACGGCGACATCTGGGTGCTCGGACGCGTGGACGACGTGATGAACGTATCCGGGCACCGCCTGTCCACCACCGAGATCGAGTCCGCCCTGGTCTCCCACGAGTGGGTCGCCGAGGCGGCCGTGGTGGGGGCCTCGGACGACACCACCGGGCAAGCGGTGGTGGCGTTCGTGATCCTGCGCGGTGAGGCCGTCGAACGAGCCGATGAGGTGGGTGAGGGCGACGATGTCGTCTCGGTCCTGCGCAACCACGTCGCCCGGGAGATCGGTGCGATCGCCAAGCCCCGTTCGATCCTGGTGGTGGCCGAGCTCCCCAAGACCCGATCGGGCAAGATCATGCGCCGGCTGCTGCGCGACGTGGCCGAGAAGCGCCCGGTCGGGGACGTCACCACCCTGGCTGACTCCTCGGTGATGGACCTGATCACCCAGGGGATGAACGCACCGACAGCCTCGAGTTGACCGCGGCGCGTTCTGCGCGCGCCGGCGGGCGGTGCCACCGGTCCCGCCCGCCGGCACTAGCCTGATCAGCGTGAACGACCCCAATCTGGTTCTGCGCGAAGGGCCGTGGCAGCACCGGATGATCCCGGCCAACGGCACCCGCATCCACGCCGCCCTGACCGGGCCGGATGATGGCACCACCCCGCTGGTGGTGCTGCTGCACGGCTTTCCGCAGAACTGGTTCGCCTGGCGCCACCAGCTCGTCGCCCTGGGTGAGCGGGGTTACCGGGTGTCCGCCCTGGACCTGCGCGGGTACGGCGCCTCGGACAAGCCACCGGGGCGGTACGACCTGCCGGTCCTGGCCGCCGACGTGGCCGCGGTGATCCGCTCCCTCGGCGCGGCGCGCGCCGTCGTCGTCGGTCATGGCCTGGGCGGGCAGGTCGCCTGGTCCATGCCCTCGCTGACACCCGGGGTGGTGCGCGCGGTCGCGCCGCTGGCGGCGCCGCACCCGGCGCGACTGGCTGCGGTCACCGCCCGGACGGCTCCGTTGCGCACGATCCGGTGGCTGGCGCGCGTGCAGGCGCCGTGGTTCCCCGAACGCGCCCTGACCCACGGAACCATGGCCTATCGGGTTCTCGAGGACTGGTCGGCCCCGGGGTGGCGCTGCGGGCAGGCGCGGATCTACGCCGACTCGATGCGGCTGTCCTTCTCCGCCCATTCCGCGATGGAGCAGGTGCGGTGGCTGGTGCGCTCCACTCCCCGCAGCGACGGACGCGCCTTCCGGCGCGCGGTCTCCGCCGCGGTCCGGGTGCCGGTGCTGGCCATCCACGGCGGAGCGGACCGATTCCTGCCGGTGGAGGCCGCGGACCGGGACCGGGACCTGGCCGCTTCCGGTTACCGGCGAGTGGTGATCGCCGACGCCGGACACTTCCTGCCCGAGGAAGCACCGGAGCGGACCACGGCGGCGCTCACCGCTTGGCTGGATCGTGTTCACCGGGACGACTGAGGACGCGGCGCGCCGTCCTGACCTGCGCGAGCGCCATCTCATGACACACTGTGGAATACCTCACAGACGGTGCACACGATGAAAGGGATCCTTCGATGAACGAGGCCGTGGTGCGCGCAGCGCCGCTCTTCGCCGAGCTGAACGACGAAAGCTTCGCCGCGGTGCGGGCCAAGATGACCGACCTGACCTTCCGGCGCGGGGAGGAGATCTTCCACGAGGGCTCCCCGGGCGACCGGCTGTTCATCGTGGCCTCGGGCAAGGTCAAACTCGGGCACACCGCGCCGGATGGCCGTGAGCACCTGCTGGCCATCCTTGGTCCCGGGGAGATCCTGGGTGAGGTCTCGCTCTACGATCCGGGCGCGCGCACCGCGACCGCCACGGCGCTGGCCACCACCGAGCTGGCCGAACTGAGCCACACCGAGTTGCTGCGTGTGCTCGATGAACGCCCCGAGATCTCCCAGCACCTGCTGCGTTCCCTGGCCCAGCGGTTGCGGCGCACGAACAACACGGTCTCCTCGCTGATCTTCTCCGACGTTCCCGGCCGGGTGGCCCGGGCGTTGCTGGACCTGGGCCGCCGGTTCGGCCAGCAGACCGATCACGGGGTGCGCGTGACCCACGACCTGACCCAGGAGGAACTGGCCCAACTGGTCGGCGCCACCCGGGAGACGGTGAACAAGGCGCTGGCGGAGTTCTCCTCCCGCGGCTGGTTGCAACTACACGGACGCAGCGTCACCCTCATCGACATCGAGCGGCTCCGCCGCCGCGCCCGCTAACCAGCACCCGGACGCTCTGGCGAGGGACGCTCAGGAGAGGGAGAAGACGAACTCCACCTCGACCGGGGCTCCCAGCGGCAACGCCGCCACACCGACGGCGGAGCGGGCGTGCACACCGGCGTCGCCGAAGATCTCCTGCAACGCCTCCGAGGCACCGTTGATGACGCCGGGCTGGCCGCTGAAGTCCGGGGCTGAGTTGACGAATCCGACCACCTTGACCACGCCACTGAGCTGATCCACGTCACCGGCGATGTGGGCGGCCGCCGCGACCCCGTTCAGGGCGCACAGCCGGGCGAGGTCATAGCCGTACTCGGGGCTGATCTCCCCCCCTACCTTGCCGGCGGCCTGCAGTTCGCCACCGACAACGGGGAGCTGCCCGGAGGTGAACACCAGGTCGCCATGGCGGATCGCCGGAGTGTAGGCGGCCAGCGGCGCGACCACCTCCGGCAGTTCGATGCCCAGTTCAGCCAGGCGCGCCGACACGCTCATTCGCTCTTCTCCCGCTTCAGGTAGGCAACCAGGTTGTTGGTCCCTTCCGGACCGGGCACGACCTGTACGAGTTCCCAGCCGTCGGCACCCCACTGGTCCAGGATCGCCTTGGTGTTGTGGATGATCAACGGAATCGTTGCGTACTCCCAAGTAGCCATGGGCCGATCCTACGGCAGCGCGCGCACCGGGCTCGCTCGGACCCGCCCCGCCCACCGACGAACGGTCAGGCGCACTAACTGCCGGCGGCCCGCGCTACGTTGCGCCGGTTCCGGCCAAGTCCCCAGCGCTGTCCGAGCAGCACGTCGAGGTCGTTGCCATCGAGCCCCTCCAGCAACTCCGACCAAGACCCCACCTCGGGACTGCGGCGCAGCAGTGCGCGGCGTTCCCGCTCGGTCATCCCGCCCCAGACCCCGAACTGGATTCGATTGTCCAGCGCATCCGCCAGACACTCGGTGCGGACCGTGCATGAGAAACAGATCTCTCGTGCCGAGCGCTGCGCGGCGCCCTGGACGAACAAATCATCCGGCGCTTCCTTGGCGCAGGCCGCACGGGCCGTCCAACTCTGATCGATATCCACACTCATCGCAAAAGCCTCCACGTTGAGGGATGAAAGCGGCCCCTATACCGCTTCGCACTTTACCTGTTCTTGAGAACATAAGGTACGGCGGCATGGTTTGCCAAACCGGACCTCTGGCCGCCCTCGCCCGGGCAGGCCATCGGGGGCCTGCGCTAAGGCTCTCCGGTGCGCTCGTGGGCCCCACGGGGAGGCGCCCGGGCGGGCGCATCGAACCACCTCCCGCCATGGCGGAGCGCCGTGAAGGAATCGTGAACCTTATCCGGATGTGTGGCACGCAATGGGCGATCCGGCCCCGCCGACGGCTCACATGGGCGTGCGCATCGTAGGCTAGTGGGATGGCCACGCCTCCTTCCCGTAGTTCGCGGGCGGTGAATCCCGCTCAGTTGCTGTCGCTTTTCCTGGCATTCGTGCTGGTGGCGGCAACCGGAGGTGTGCTCACCGCAGGGCTGGTGATGCCGATGGTCGCCGCTGTCGGGGCCACCGCCAACGCCTCCACCGAGCTCTTCGACGAACTCCCCGAGGACCTGGGCAGCGAACGGGTCTCCGAGCAGTCCCGGATGTATTCCGCGGACGGCACGCTCCTGACCACCTACTACGCCCAGAACCGCATTGTGGTGCCGCTGGAGGAGATCTCTCCGCACATGGCGGACGCGGTGATCGCCATCGAGGACCACCGCTTCTACGAACACGGCGGTGTGGACCCCGAGGGTCTGATGCGGGCGGCGGTGACGAACCTGACCAGCAACACCGTCCAGGGCGGTTCCACCCTGACCCAGCAGTACGTCAAGAACGTGCTGATCGAGGCCGGGCAGATCGCCAACGACCCCGAGGCCGTCGAGGCCGCCCGCGCGGCCACCCTGGGGCGCAAGTTGCGGGAGGCCAAGCTGGCCATCGCGCTGGAGCGGGTGCGCACGAAGGACGAGATCCTCGAGGGCTACCTCAATATCGCTCAGTTCGGACCCTCCCAGTACGGGGTGGAGGTCGCTGCCCGGTACTTCTTCAACAAGAGCGCCGCGGACCTGAACATCGTCGAGTCCGCGCTGCTGGCCGGCGTCACCCAGTCCCCCGCCCGGTGGAACCCACAGGCCCACCCGGAGAACTCCCAGGTGCGGCGGGACCGTGTGCTCAGCCGCATGTTCGAGGAAGACTTCATCACCCAGGAGGAGTACGACGAGGCCCTCGCCACCAACGTGGAGGACATGCTCGACATCACCCCCACCCCCACCGGGTGCGGCGCCGCGGGCCATGCGGCCTACTTCTGTGACTTCGTCACCAGCATCATCACCAATGACCCCGCGTTCGGGGAGACCGAGGCCGAACGGCGCCAGTTGCTCCTGCGCGGGGGCCTGGAGATCCACACCACGATCGACCTGGACATGCAGGAGCAGGCGCACCAGACCGCGATGGAGGCCATCCCTGCCGACGATCCCTCCGGGGTCTCCACGGCGATCTCCACCGTGGAGCCCGGGACCGGTGAGATCAAGGCGATGGCCCAGAACACCGACTACGGCAGGCCGGAGGAGGATGCCACCCGTAACACCGAGGTGAACTTCAACGTCGACCGCGCCTTCGGCGGCGGCGGCGGGTTCCAGACCGGCTCGACCTTCAAGGTGTACGTGCTGGCCGAGTGGCTGCGCCAGGGCAACACCCTGGCCGACCGCGTGGACGGCTCCCAGGGCCAGGAGTTCCCGCGCGAGTCGTGGAACTTCAGTTGCGCCCCGGACGTGGCCGACGACTACGAACCCCGCAACATCGAGGGCATCGGCACCGGGATGATGACCGTGCAGGAGGCCACCACCCGCTCGGTGAACACCGCGTTCGTGGACATGGCCAACCAGATGGACGTGTGCGGCGTCGACGAGATCGCCCGGGCCACCGGTGTGCACGTGGGCACCGGCACCGACCCGGTATCCGGCCGGCCGCTGCGGTTGTCCCCCTCGATGGTGCTCGGCGCGAATGAGATCGCCCCGCTGACCATGGCGGCCTCCTTCGCGACCTTCGCCTCCGGCGGCACCTACTGCCAGCCGGTGGCGATCACCTCCGTCACCGACGCCGATGGCGAGGAGTTCACCGTTCCCGAGGCGGGGTGTGAGGAGCGCCTGGACGCCGACGTGGTGAACGGTTTGAACCACTCCCTGCAGCAGGTGGTCAGCCAGTCCCAGGGCACCGGCTCGGCCGCCGCGCTGCCGGGACGGTCCGTCGCCGGCAAGACCGGGACCGCCAACGACAACACCGCCGCCTGGTTCGTCGGCTACGTGCCCCAACTCGCCACCGCGGTGTGGGTGGGTCACTCCGAGGAGCCGACGCCGATGATCGGCACCACGATCAACGGCCAGTACTATCCGCGGGTGTATTCCAGCGTGCTGCCGGTACCGATCTGGCAGCGTTACATGGCCCAGGCTGTGGACGGCATGTCCGTCGAGGACTTCCCCGAGGCCGAGGAACGTTACATCCACGGTGACCGGGTCCCGGTGCCGAACGTGGTCGGCTGGGGTATCGACGGCGCGACGCGTTACCTGGAGTCCGAGGGCTTCCGGGTGAACGTGGGCGATCCGGTGAGCAACAGTTGGGCCGCCGACGGCGACGTCGGTGCCACCGAACCGATCTCGGGAACCCAGGTGCAGCCCGGTTCGACCATCACCCTGCGCCCGAGCCAGAGGGCCTCGAACAATAGCGACGACGACTCCGGCGATGAGGACTCCGGCGGTGGTGACTCCGGCGGCGGTGACAACGACGCTCGCTCCCAAGGGGGCGGGAACGCCGACGCCTCCGGCCCGGGCAACAGCGGTTCCGACAGGGGCAACAACCGGGACGAATCCGACCCTGGTGAGCGCGGCAACCGCGGTGGCGGCAGGGGCGGAGACTGAGCACCACGGCGGCCGGGACGGCGCTCGGGCGAACTGCCCGCCCGGGCCGGCGCCTGGGTACCGCGGCCGCGGCGCTGGTGAGCGCCGGTTCCGGTGTGCTGGCGTGGTCGCTGATCGAGGCGCACTGGTATGCGCTGCGCCGGGTGCAGGTGCCGGTACTGCCTGTCGGCTCGGACCCGGTGCGGCTGTTGCACATCTCCGACCTGCATCTGCTGCCCGGGGATCGGCGCCGGATCGCGTGGGTGCGCGCGCTCGCGGGTCTGCGTCCTGACCTGGTCATCAACACCGGGGACAACATGGCCCACGCCCGCGCGCTGCCGGCGGTGCTGGAGGCCCTCGGGCCCCTCCTGGGTGCCCCCGGCGCCTTCGTGATGGGCTCCAACGACTACTACGCCCCGGTGCCGAAGAACCCGCTGCGGTACCTGCGGCCCCGCCGTGCGGGCACGCCTCCCTCCGCTCCGCGCCTGCCCGGGGAGGAACTCGGCGCCGCGCTGCGGGCGCACGGCTGGTCGGATCTGACCAACAGGCGCGACCGGCTCAGGCTCGGGGACCTGGATGTGGCCCTGGTAGGTGTGGACGACCCACACCTGCACCGAGACGAACTGCCGCCCCCGGACCCCACGCCGTCGACCGCCTTCACCCCGGCCGACCCCACGCCGTCGACCGCCTTCACCCCGGCCGACCCCACGCCGTCGACCGCCTTCACCCCGGCCGACCCCACGCCGTCGACCGCAGCCGGTGAGCCCGAGCACGCCCGCGCGGTGCTGCGGCTGGGCGTCACCCACGCCCCCTACGCCCGGGTACTCCGAGCCATGCGCGCCGACGGGACGGACATGGTCCTGGCCGGGCATACCCACGGCGGGCAGGTGTGCGTTCCCGGGTACGGGGCGCTGGTGACCAACTGCGACCTGCCGCCGGCCATGGCCAAGGGTCTGCACGCCTGGCCGGGTGACCAGCAGGACCAAGGTGCCGGCTCGATCTGGCTGCACGTCAGCGCCGGTCTGGGCACCTCGCCGTTCACCCCGGTGCGGCTGGCGTGCCGTCCCGAGGCCACCCTGCTGACTCTCGTCCCGCGAGCCGGATCGCCGTCCCCGGCGGGGTGATAAGTCCCACCCGGAGCCGATTTCACCTCGGGTGCCCACCTCGGCTATCCTGACCGGGCTCGGGGTGTGGCGCAGCTTGGTAGCGCGCCTCGTTCGGGACGAGGAGGTCGTGGGTTCAAATCCCGCCACCCCGACGATGGAGGGCCCTGATCTGCACCATGTGCAGGTCAGGGCCCTCGTGCTTCGTGATTCACTGAGACCATGAGCCAACCGGTGCGACTGGCCACCCGGACCACGGGTGCGGGTGAGTTGTTCCAGTTGTTCCGCGACGGGGCTGCCCGCACGCGCGGGGAGTTGGTCCGCATCACCGGACAGTCCCGCTCCACCATCGCCGCCCGGGTCGACTCCCTGCTGGCCGCCGGTCTGATCGCCCCGGCCGGTGAAGCAAGTTCGACCGGCGGACGTCCGCCCACGACCTTCGCCTTCCAGCCGGACGTCCGCGTGCTGCTCGCGGTGGACCTCGGCGCCACGCACGCCCGCCTCGCCCTGACCGACCTCGCCGCCAACGTGCTCGCCCAGACCTACGCCACCCAGCCGATCGCCGACGGACCCGAATCGGTCCTGGCCCATGTGGTGGCGGCCGGGCGGGACCTGGTGGCCGGCGCCGGCCGCACCCTGACCGACCTGGTGGCGGTCGGTGTGGGGCTGCCCGGCCCGGTGGAGCACTCCACCGGGCGCCCGATCAACCCACCGATCATGCCGGGCTGGGACGACACCGACGTCCCGGCGATCCTGGCTGCCGGACTGGGCACCACGGTGCTGGTGGACAACGACGTGAACATCATGGCCCTGGGTGAGCACCGCACCTGGTGGCCGGGCGTGGCCGACATGCTCTTCGTCAAACTCGGTACCGGGATCGGGGCGGGCATCATCTCCGAGGGAGTGCTGCACCGCGGGGCCCAGGGCTCGGCCGGGGACATCGGGCACGTGGCGGTGCCCAGTGGCGCACGGGTGCCGTGCCGGTGCGGCAACCTCGGCTGCCTGGAGGCGATCGCCGGGGGTGCTGCCATCGCCGAGACACTGGCGCGGGAGGGGCGGGCCGCCCGCACCAGTTCCGACGTGGTCGCCCTGGTGCGCTCCGGCGACCGCGCCGCCGCCCGGGCGGTGCACCAGGCGGGACGGGAGATCGGCTCCGTACTGGCCGCCGCGGTGAGCCTGCTGAACCCCTCGATCGTGGTGATCGGGGGGATCCTCGCCGAGGCCGGGGAGCAGCTGGTCGCGGGGATCCGCGAGGTGGTCTACCGGCGCTCACTGCCGCTGGCCACCCAGGACCTGCAGATCGTGCTCTCCAAGGGGCGGGAGAACGCCGGCGTGCTCGGAGCCAGCGCGATGGCGATCGACCACGTCCTCTCCCCCGCCGAGATCGACGCCCTCATCGCCTGAGCCGCCCACGGCTATGGGCTGGTTCATCACCCTGCAATGCCTTTGCGCCGGCCCGGTCACCGGGAGCCGAGGGCGAGCGTGACAGTCGAGGGCGAGTGCCAGCAGGCTCGCCCTCGACGGCCAGGCTCGCCCTCGACGGCCAAGCTCGCCATCGAGGCCCTTGGCGGCGATCCTGCGCCGCGGCCGCCGGCCATCATGGCAGGCTCACCAGCATGCCCATCCCGGAGTTCATCCGCACCCTGCGCACCCGGATCGGTCACGACCTGCTGTGGCTGCCCGGACTCAGCGCGGTCGTCCTGCGCGAGGACGGGTCGATCCTGCTCGGCAAACGCTCCGACAACGGGTTGTGGGCGGTCATCTCCGGCATCCCCGAGCCCGGGGAGGAACCGGTGCCGGCCCTCGAACGGGAGATCACCGAGGAGACCGGCGTGGTCGCCCGGGTGCGTGCCCTGGCCTCGATCCGCGCTACCCCGGTGATCACCCACGGCAACGGCGACATCGCCCAGTACCTGAACCTGAACTTCGTGGCCGACTACATCTCCGGCACCGCCCGCGTGGGCGACGACGAGTCCGAGGCCGTGGGCTGGTTCCGACCCCAGGACCTGCCCGAGCCGCTGGCCGAGTCCACCATCGAGCGGCTCGCCGACGCCCGCGCGTTCCTCGACCACCCCGACGACGGACCGCTGCTGGCCCGCTGAGGCCCGCGGAGGCCCGCTGAGGCCCGCGGAGGCCCGCGCGGACCCGGGCGGTGAGGCGGCCGGCCGGCGAGGCCGTCAGCCGGCGACCAGTGCCTCACCCGGCGCCGTCGCGGGCGCACCCACCCGGCGGGCCCGGACGGCCGCGGCCAACTGCTCCAGCACCTGCTCGGTGGTCTCCCAGGACATGCACGCATCGGTGACGGACTGTCCGTACACCAACCCGGTCGGCGCCGGCTGCTGGCGCCCCGCCACCAGGAAGCTCTCCAGCATCACCCCGGCGATGCCGTCCTGGCCCGTGGCCACCTGTGCGGCGATCTCCCCGGCCACCTGGGCCTGGCGCACGTGGTCCTTGCCCGAGTTGCCGTGCGAGGCGTCCACCACCAGCCGCCGACGGCGCCCACCCCGCTCCAGCAGGTCCAGGGCATCGGTCAGGGCCGGCGGGGCGTAGTTGGGGCCGCGGCGCCCACCCCGCAGGATCACGTGCGCGTCGGCGTTGCCGGTGGTGCGCACCACGGCGCTGCGCCCGCCGGCGTCCACGCCCAGGAAGGTCTGCTCGGCACCCGCGGCCACGGCGCCGTCGATGGCCACCTGCACGTCGCCGTCGGAGGAGTTCTTGAAGCCGATCGGCATCGACAGCCCCGAGGCGAGTTGGCGGTGCAACTGGGACTCCACGGTGCGGGCCCCGATCGCGCCGTAACTGACCGTATCGGCGATGTACTGCGGTGAGGTGGTCTCCAGGAACTCACACGCCACACCCACACCGGTGGCCAGCACGTCCAGCAGCACCTGTCGGGCCAGCCGCAACCCGCGCGGGATGTCGTAACTGCCGTCCATCCCGGGATCGTTGATCAGGCCCTTCCACCCCGTGGTGGTACGGGGCTTTTCGAAGTACACCCGCATCACCACGTGCAGGTCCTCATCGAACTCCTCGGTCAGCACCGTCAACCGGCGCGCGTAGTCCAGTGCGGCGGCGGGGTCGTGCACCGAGCAGGGACCGACGACGACGAGCAAGCGGTCATCGGAACCGTCCAGGATGCGCTGGGCTGCTCTGCGCGAGCGGGCGACCAGGTCGGCGCCCGCGGCGGGCAGCGGCAACTCGGTGAGCACCTGCGCCGGTGTGGGCAGTGCCTGCATACTGCGCACCCGCAGGTCGTTGGTGCGTTCAGCAGTGAGCATGGGGGTCCTCTCGGTTCGGGCGGACTGCCCTGACCGGAGCGACCGCCTCATGAATGGCGAAAGGCGCGGACCCTGGGGGTCCACGCCTTGTGTCGGCTCCGGTTGCGCGTCAGTTCGTCAACGCGCCGGCCGGGGCCGACACGCTAAACCAATACTGGGTCGCACAACGCATGTGCCCAGCCTACACCCGTACCGATGGGGCGGTGCGGGCCGGGGCCTACTCGGTGGCGGCGGCGTCCAAGCGCTCGATGCCGGCGATCATCCAGTCCAGGCCCATGGAGTACTCCACGTCGACGTCCTGCGACTCCCCCGAGTCGGGTCTGGCGACGTACTCCCCTGCCCGGGTCATCGGGCCCAGGGTGGGCAGGCGCTCATCGGTGATGACTTCGCTGAGCAGGGCCAGGCCCTCGGCATCCAGGGTGAGATCTTCTGCCGAGGTCAGTTCCTGCTCCAGCCGGACGAACCCAGCCACCATCAGGCTGAGGTTCAGCACCACGGCGATCTTCTGCTCCATCGTGATCCGCACCGTCGACAGCACCGCGAGCGCCCGGTCGGCGACCTCCATCGAGTTGGGCATCAGCAACGCGATCGCGTTACGCGGGATCTCCAGCAGCCAGGGCCGGGCCCGGTAGATGTCGCGCAGGTGTGCGGCCCACTGCCGCAGGCCCTCCTGCCAGCCCTCCGCGGGCGGCCACGTGCCGGACTTGGGCAGTTGCACGGCGGCATCCTGCATGAGCGTCAGCAGTTCGTCCTTGCTGGAGACGTACCGGTACAGCGACATCGTGGTGAACCCCAGCGACTGCGCCACCCGCTGCATCGTCACCGCAGCCAGTCCGTCGGTATCGGCGATCTCGATCGCCGCGCTCACAATCCGCTCATGGCTCAGCGCGCGACTCGGCCCGCGCTGGGGCGCCTCGAGCATCCCCCAGGCGATGGCCACCACTCGCGGGATGCCGTGCTCGGTCGTGTCCTTCATGCCACCTCACTGCGCTGGGTCCGATCGCCCAATGGTGGCACGTGCCGGCGGTGCCCGTGAGCCCGGCTCCGAAACTGACTGTGTACGTCATCCACTGCATGTGTCATACTCTGTGTATGTCACACGCAATGCAGACGCAAGTAACGTCATCCGCACCGGCCATCGATGTCACCGGACTGCGCAAGGCCTACGGCACCCACACCGTCCTGGACGGTCTGGACCTGCGGGTCGACGAGCGCATCCACGCCCTGCTCGGCCCCAACGGTGCCGGCAAGACCACGTTGATCAACATCCTGTCCACCCTCGTCCCGCCCGACGCCGGCGACGTCCGCATCCTGGGCCGGGTCCTGCCCCGGGACCGGCGGACGGTGCAGCGCATGATCAGCCTGACCGGTCAGTTCGCCGCCGTGGACGAACTCCTCTCCGGCACCGAGAACATGGTGATGATGGGCAGGCTCATGGGTCTGCCCCGCGCAGCCGCACGCGCCCGCGGAGCCGATCTGCTGCGCCAGTTCGACCTGACCGAGGCGGCGAGTAAGCCGGTGAGCACCTACTCCGGAGGGATGCGGCGTCGTCTCGACCTGGCCATCAGCATGATCTGCGCCCCGGCGGTGCTGTTCCTGGACGAACCCACAACCGGCCTGGACACGCGCAGCCGGCAGGGTCTGTGGGATCAGATCCGCGCCCTCGCCGAGGCGGGGACCACCGTGTTCCTCACCACGCAATACCTGGAGGAGGCCGACGTGCTCGCCGAGCGGATCTCGGTGCTGGACCGGGGCACGATCGTGGCCCAGGGAACCCCGGAGGAACTGAAGTCCGGAGTGGGTGGCACGGTTCTGCAACTGCGCGACGACGAGGGGCACCTGACCAGCGAGTTCCCCACCGACGGCTCGGCCGGCCACGTCGCCCACGTCCTGGCCGATCTGGCCAGGAGCCAGCCCGAGGCCAGGGTGTCCCTACGCCGCCCCACGATGGACGAGGCGTTCCTGCACCTGACCGGCACCCGGCCGGCACCCGCACCGGGTGTCGAGACGGACCCGGCCGACCCCGACGCCTCCGACCCGACGCCAGCCGATCCGGTCCCGGCAGGCCCCCACACGGCGGGCGATACCCCCACCCGACTCCAAGGAGCACAGCGATGACCACGTTTCCCCTGACCACCGGCTCCGGCGTCCTGCGCGCCTCCAGCATCTTCGTGGGGCGCAGCATGCGCCACAGCATGCGGGACGTGGAGTCCCTGCTGATGGCGGTGATCCTGCCGGTGATGATGCTGCTGCTGTTCACCTTCGTCTTCGGCGGTGCGATGGACGTCGGCGCAGGAGCACGCACCGATTACCTCACCTACGTGGTGCCCGGCATCATCCTGACCTGTGCGGGGTTCGGCGCCGCCGGAACCGGGGTCTCGGTGAGCCAGGACATGACCACCGGCACCATGAACCGGCTGCGTACCATGCCGATCCCCAGCGCCACCGTGCTGGCCGGCCACACCCTGGCCTCACTGGCACGGAACCTCGTCAGCACCGCGCTCGTGGTCGTGGTCGCGGTGGCGGTGGGCTTCCGCCCCGGAGCGGGCATCCTCGGCTGGGTCGTCGCCACCGGCAGCGTGGCGCTCTGGATCCTGGCTATCACCGCGCTGTTCGCCATGCTCGGGCTGATTGCCGAGTCCCCCCAGGCGGCGAGCGGGTACGGGTTCATCCTGCTGTTCCTGCCCTATGCCTCCAGCGCCTTCGCGCCGATCGAGACGATGCCGGCTTGGATGCAGCCCTTCGCCACCCACCAACCGGTGACCCCGGTCATCGAGACCATCCGCACGGCGCTGGCCGGCGGCTCGGTGGGCTCTGAGGCGCTCGTGGCCCTGGCCTGGAGCGTGGGCGTCATCGCGGTGGCGGTCGCACTGACCGCCTGGTTCTTCCCGCGCCGAGTCGCGCGCTGAGGCGCCCCCGCAGCGCCCCGGCGGCGGGGCCTGCCCACCGCGCGGGACCGGGGCAGGGCCGCCCGGGCCGAACTAGGCTGGGCGGCATGAGTAGTGCCTTCGTCCTCGCGCCCGCCCATCCACCGCACCCTGTCTCTGCACACGGGTGGGTGCGCCTGGTCCGCGGCCTCGGCATCGCGGTCGTCGGAGCCCTCGTCCTGGCCGCCGCCCTGGTCTGGTCGAGCCCGGCCCACGCCCATGCCGAACTGATCGGGTCAGACCCTGCCGACGGCGCCGAACTGAACGAGGCGCCCGATGAGATCGTGCTGACCTTCAACGAGCCCCTCGAGCAGATCGGAGCCGAGGTACTCATCACCGACGCCGACGGAAGCGAGGTCCAGGACGGTGACCCGCGCATCAACGGCCCGACGCTGACCCACGACCTCACCGAGGACCGGCCGGCCGGGGAGTACACCGCGCAGTGGCGGGTGGTCTCCGCCGATGGGCACCCGGTCTCCGGGGCGTTCACCTTCACCGCTGCCGAGGCCACCGGCCCCGAAGCCGGGAGCGAGCCCGATGCCGGCGACGCGGCGCAGGATGCCACCGAGGACGACGAGGCCCGAACCAGCGAGGGCGCGGGTGACACCGACACCGGGGATGAGGCTGCCGGCGCCGATGCTGCCGGCGCGGATGCCCAGAACCCCGCAGATGAGGTCGCCGAGACCGAAGCCCAGCCGCTGCTCCCCTGGGGGTTGATCTTCGCCCTGGCTGGTATCGGCATGGTGCTGGCCCTGGTGGTGCGTGCGCGCCGCCAGCTCCGGGACCGCGAGGAAGCCGGACCCCGGGCGATCGATCCGGCGGATTCCGATCCGCACACCTGATCCCGCCGGCCTGTACCCGCCCCCGCGCTGGGAGCAGCGCTTCCGGGCCGGGCGCGTCTTCCTGCCCGAGTGGGCCTCCCTGGCCCCGGAGCGGGCGGTACTGATCGCCAGTTCCGGGGGCGCATTGCAGGTGCACTCCTTCGAGTCCGACACCGGGCGGCTGGTCCGGGCCACCGACCGTCCCGGCGGCACCACCCGCGCCACGATCGACCCCACCGGGCAGTGGATCTGGTGGTTCGACGACACCGACGGCAACGAGTTCGGCACATGGCGGCGCCAACCCTTCGGCTCGACCCCGCCCCGCTACTCCTTCGGCTCCACCCTGCATCGCCACGAGAGCGCCATCGACCTCGCCCCCGCCTACGACGCCGGGCTCGTGCTGGGCGCCGACGGCACCGCGATCGTGGGACGCTCCGATCCGCGATACGGCACCCAGGTCCACCAGGTGCTGGTGGGCGCAGCCGGTTACGGGGCCACGGCGCCGGTGCCGCTGTACGCCCACGCCCAGGACGCCCGGGTGGCCGCACTGAGCCGGGACGGGAACCTGGTGGCGATCAGCCACTCCGAACGGGGGGACGCCCTGCACCCGGCGATCAGGGTGGTGCGCGGGGACACCGGCACCGTGGTGGCCGACCTCGACGACGGTGCGGGCCTGGGCCTGTGGGCGCAATCGTTCGCGCCGGTTGCCGGGGACCACCGGCTCCTGGTCCGCCACGAGCGCACCGGCAGCCCGGCGCTGCTCATCTGGGATGTGGTCAATTCGCTGCAGCGACCGGTGGACCTGGGCCTGCCGGGCGACGTGGCGGGCGCCTCGTGGGCCCCCGACGCCCGCTCGCTCCTGGTGAGTGTGGACCACCGTGCCCGCACCCTGCTGTACCGTTACCGGCTCTCCGACGGCCGCACCCACGCCGTCGGGCCCGGGTCGGGCACGGTCACCGCCGCCACGCCACGCCCGGACGAGGACGCCTGGGCACACTGGTCCTCAGCGGCCGAGCCCCCGGCGGTCACGGCGACCAGCACCGGTGCCGAACTTCTGCACGTGGGCACCCGGGCGCCGTCGTCGGTCCCGGTGACCGACGTCTGGGCGGAGGGACCGGGCGGGGCCGTGCACGCGCTGCTGCGCCGCCCGCCCGGGGTCAGCGAACCCCACCCGGTGGTCGTGCGCCTGCACGGGGGCCCGCACGCTCACGACACCGACGCCTTCGACGCGGAGGCCGCGGCGTGGGTCGATCACGGCCTGGCCGTGCTCAACGTGAACTTCCGCGGCTCCACCGGATACGGCAACACCTGGCGCGAGGGGCTGGGCGCCGACGCCGGGTTCGCCGAACTCGCCGACGTGGCTGCCGTGCACCAGACACTGATCGATGACGGCGTGCTGGACCCGGGAAGGTCGGTGCTGTCCGGCAAGGGCTGGGGCGGGTACCTGACCCTGCTGGGTCTGGGCACCCAGCCCGAACGATGGGCGGCCGCCATCGCCGTGGCGCCGGTGGCCGACACCGTCGAGGCTTACCGCAGCGAGTCCGCGGCGCGCCAGGCGTGGGACCGGTCCATGTTCGGCGGGACGCCGGAGCAAGTGCCGCAGGCCTACCGCAAGGCCTCCCCGATCACGTACGTGGACCAGGTGCGCGCGCCGGTGCTGATCGTGGCCTCCCGCAACGACACCCGCGGGCCGATCGGCCAGATCGAGGGATACGTCCAGGCGCTGCGCACCGCGGGCGGTCACGTCTCGACCAGCGTGGACAATCTCGGGCACGGCACCCATGTGGACACCGACCGGATCGCGCAGATGCGCATCCAACTGGCCTTCGTCCATGAGCATCTGAGCACGCCCGCCACCGCAGATTCCCAGCAATAATCACGCCTTCATCGGAATTGTGCTCTTCGTCGGCACATTGATCTTCGGCTTCATCCGGAACCACGCTCGGCGGACCAAAACCTGATCTCGCGGTGCCGCGCAGTCGCGGCGACACTATCAAGCATTGGCGCCTCGCCTAGGCGTGCTGCCCTCGCACCAGTGGTGGACGTCAACGACCGGTACAGATGCGCAGTGCCCCGGGTCGCACGCTGATCCGCACCCTCGTGACCAGCCCGAAACTGTCCCCGTCTAACTCGATGACGTGCGGGACCTCGAAGGACCCGGTGAACCCCTGACCCTGGGCATAGGCCAGCGCCCGCAGATCCGGGGCACGCAGCAGCATGCTGCGGCCGAACCGGGAGCGGTGCGCGACCCCCTGGATGGTCAGGCGAGCACCGATCCTGGCCCAGCCGAACCGACCCTTCGGTCGCAACATCACCACATCGAGGAGCCCGTCGTCGACCTTGGCGGCCGGAATCAGGAGCATATTGCCCGTCAGCGTGCCGCAATTGCCCACGATCACAGTATGCGCGCGGGCCGAGCGGGAGGGGCCATCATCAATGCGATAC
Source organism: Pseudactinotalea sp. Z1739 (assembly GCF_049725055.1). Next base: position 139,983 of record NZ_JBMPQA010000003.1, read on the forward strand.
TCCAACCGGAACAGCCGGTGGGCGATCACCGACCGCGCAATCGGTCGCACATAGGCGAGCCACCCGAGCCGCTGCTTGGCCAGGACGGTGGTCTGCTGCGCCATCTGCGCGTCGAGTCCGATGCCCGCCATCACCAGGAACCTGTGCGTGCGACGAGCCTCCGACTGGTCCTGGAGTTCGGCGACGGCGACATCGACTTCCCGCGTCCGGCACGCGAACGCGATGGCCACGGACCTCTTGACGTCGTTCAGGGGCAGGCCGAGGTTGCGGGCGAGCAGATTCGCGGTCCCAAACGGCAGCAACGCTACTGGTGTCCCGCCGTCACCGACAACCTCGGCCACCGTGCGCACGGTGCCGTCGCCACCTGCCACGATCAGCACATCCGGGTTGTCCGCAAGCGCCTGCTCGGCTGCATGCCGTCCGGTGTCGGTCCCGCTCGTCTCGAACCAGTGGGAGGGATCCCATCCATGTTCGTGCTCCTGCGCGCTCACGGCGTGCCGGACCCGGTCGAGCGGGACCTTGACCGGGTGATACACCACCGCTGCGCGCCTGATCTGTACCACCCCGTGAGCCTAGCGACCCACAAGTGCGCGGCAGCAGCTCAGCGCCGCTCGTCGCTACGCGAGCAACTCCGCGATCTGGATGGTGTTCAGGGCCGCACCCTTGCGCAGGTTGTCACCGGACACGAAGAGCGCGAGCCCGCGCCCGTCCGGAACGCCCGGGTCGGTGCGGATCCGCCCGACGAGGCTGTCATCGCCCCCAGCCGCATCCAGCGGGGTGGGCACCTCCTGCAACCGGACGCCCGGGGCTCCGGAGAGCACCTGACGGGCACGCTCGGGGCTGATCGGGCGCTCGAACTCGGCGTTGATGGACAACGAGTGCCCGGTGAATACCGGCACCCGCACGCAGGTTCCGGACACCAGCAGATCCGGAAGGCCCAGGATCTTGCGGGACTCGTTGCGCAGTTTCTGGTCCTCATCGGTCTCACCGGAGCCGTCATCGACCAGGGAACCGGCCAGGGGCAGCACGTTGAACGCGATCGGCGCGGTGTAGGTGGCCGGCTCCGGCAGGTTCAACGCGTGCCCGTCATGGGTGAGGGCGGCCAGATCCTGCTCCGCCGCGGCCCGCGCCTGGGTCTGCAGTTCGTCCACGCCCGCGAGCCCGGATCCGGAGACCGCCTGGTAGGTCGAGACGATCAGGCGTTGCAGCCCCGCCTCGGAGTGCAGCACCTTGAGCACCGGCATCGCGGCCATGGTGGTGCAGTTGGGGTTGGCCACGATGCCCTTGGGGATGTGGCGCAGGGCCTCGGGGTTGACCTCGGAGACCACCAGGGGGACGTCGGGGTCGGACCGGAAGGCCGAGGAGTTGTCCACCACGACCGCGCCGGCCTCGGCGAACCGGGGAGCCAGGGTCCTGGAGGTACCCGAACCGGCCGAGAACAGCGCGATGTCCACGCCCTCGACGTCGGCTGTGGTGCTGTCCTCCACCACGATCTGCTCATCGCCCCACGGCAGGGTGGTGCCGGCCGAACGCGGAGAGGCCAGGAAGCGGACCCGATCAGCCGGGAAGTTGCGCTCCGCCAGCAGGGTGCGCATGACTTCACCGACCTGCCCGGTGGCTCCCACGATCGCCAGGTTGACACCCATCAGCGTCCCGTCCCTCCGTAGACCACGGCCTCGACCTCATCGGCGTCCAGGTCGAACGCCTCGTGCACAGCGCGGACCGCCTTGTCCAGGTCCCGCCGCCGGGTCACCACCGAGATCCGGATCTCCGAGGTGGAGATCATCTCGATGTTGATGCCGGCATCGCGGATGGCACCGAACAACTTCGCGGCCACCCCGGGGTGGGATCGCATCCCGGCGCCGACGAGTGAGAGTTTGCCCACGCCGTTGTCGAAGACCACGTCGTGGTAGCCGATCTCGTCCCGGCAGGCGCGCAACGCGTTCGCGGCGGATTCGGCGTGCTCGGTGGTGAGGGTGAAGGAGATGTCGGTGACGCCGCTGCCCTTGGTGGTGGGGACGTTCTGCACGATCATGTCCAGGTTGATGCCGGCCGCGGCGACCACCTCGAACACTCGGGCGGCCGAACCGGGGATGTCGGGTACGTCGATGACGGTCACCTTCGCCTGGGACCTGTCGTGTGCGACGCCGGAGATCAGGGGGTCTTCCATGCTTCCTTCTTCGGGTTCTTCATCGGTGACCAGGGTGCCGGAGTTCTCCGAGAACGAACTGCGGACGTGCAGGGTGACGCCGTAGCGGCGAGCGTACTCGACGGCTCGCAGGTGCAGGATCTTGGCGCCGTGGGCTGCCATCTCCAGTGTTTCCTCGGTGGAGATGCGTTCGATCCGCCGGGCCGTGGGCACGATCCGGGGATCGGCAGTGAACATGCCGTCGACGTCGGTGTAGATCTCGCACACCTCGGCCTGCAGCGCGGCTGCCAGTGCCACCGCGGTGGTGTCCGAACCGCCCCGGCCCAGCGTGGTGACGTCGTTGGTGGTCTGGGTGACGCCCTGGAACCCGGCCACGATCGCGACCGAGCCGCCGTCGACGCTGGCCTGGATCCGTTTCGGGGTGACCTCGGCGATCCGGGCGTTGCCGTGCGCGGTGTCGGTGATGACCCCGGCCTGTTGTCCGGTGAAGGCCTGGGCATTGACGCCCAGTTCGGAGATCGCCATCGCCAGCAGCGCCATCGAGATGCGTTCCCCGGCGGTCAGCAGGATGTCCATCTCCCGGGCCGGGGGGTTGGGACTGATCTGCCTGGCCAGGTCCAGCAGTTCATCGGTCGTGTCACCCATCGCGGAGACGACGACGACGACCTCGTGACCAGCACGTTTGGTGTCGACGACCCGTTTGGCGACACGGGCGATACTGGCGGCGTCGGACACCGACGATCCGCCGAACTTCTGGACGATGAGGGTCACAGGAACTCCGCTGGGGATCAATGTTTGGTGAACAGCGCTACGGGTGATGCGTACCGGGTGCGTATCAACTGAAGGGCATCGCGAGCGTGTGCTGCTCGGAACCGGCCGGCGGGGATGGACGCACGCGCCACGTACCCGTCCGGGCCCCCGGCCGGGACAACCCGCCCTCGACCGACGTGCCCGACCATGCTCGCATCACAAGCGCACCAGATACCCAATCACACTTTCAGTCCGGAGCTACCACTTGATAATACTCCCGCCGCACACTCGCCGGTTCCGCCGGCACACACCGGCATCCGGGCGGGAAGCGCGACGAAGCCGCGGATTCTCAACCCTTCCGGCGCAGGTTCAGCTGCGCCGCACCACCGAGGTCCCGGGTCGGAGACCTTGTGACGTGTCTAACGATCTCACCGCCGGGCCCCGGGGCCGACGTGATTCGTCTCACCATCCGGACGAGATTTCGATTGATTGACCCGCCATTGATCCACCCCGAGCTTCGGTTGCGCTATCAACGATTACCCCGAATCCGCTCGGCGGCGATCCGCCCCACCTGGGCCCGGATCAGCCCCGGGCACCGGTTTAGATCCGGGCGCAACCTCGCTACGGTGAATGGCGGTATGACTACTTCCACAACGACCTCGCCCACTACTGCCCAGATTACTTTTCGAAACCCAGCCGTTGAGGACGGCGCCACCATGTGGCGCCTGGCGCGCGATTCCGGATCCCTCGATCTGAACACCTCCTACGCCTACCTGTTGTTCGCCAGGGACTTCGCGCAGACCTGTCGCATCGTCGAGGTTGACGGTGAACCTGCCGGCTTCGTACTCGGCTACCGCCGTCAGTCCGAGCCCGGGACCCTGTTCGTATGGCAGATCGCCGTCGCCGCCGAGCACCGCGGTCGCCAACTGGGTCTGCGTCTGCTTGACGACGTGGCGACCGAGGCCACCTACGTCGAGGCGACCATCACGGCGGACAACACCGCCTCACAGCGGTTGTTCACCAGGTTCGCCCGCTCCCGCGGCACCGAACTGAACCGCCGCGAGATGTTCACCACCGAAGACTTCCCCGACGGCCACGAGGCCGAGGGGTTGGTGCGCATCGGCCCGATGCGCACGAACGCCAATGAAACGGAGACCCGTCCTATGAGCACTGTCGAACTGGAATCCCAGGTTCGCAGTTACTCCCGGTCCTGGCCCACCTCGTTCGATCGCGCCTCCGGCGCGACGATCCACGACGTCGACGGCCGGGCCTATCTTGACTTCTTCGCCGGCGCCGGGGCCCTGAACTACGGCCACAACCACCCGCACCTGAAGGAAACGCTGCTGGACTACTTCACCAGCGACCGGGTGGTGCACTCCCTGGACATGTTCACCCCGGCACGGGACGACTTCCTGGCCACCTTCCACAACGAGATCCTCAAGCCCCGCGATCTCGACTACAAGATGGTGTTCCCCGGACCGGGCGGTGCCAACGCCGTCGAGGCCGCACTGAAGTTGGCGCGCAAGGTCACCGGCCGGGAGTCGGTGGTGAACTTCACCAACGCCTTCCACGGCATGACGCTCGGGGCACTGTCGGTGACCGGAAACGCGATGAAGCGTGGCGGAGCGGGCCTGCCCCTGGTACATGCCACCCCGATGCCCTACGACGACTACTTCAACGGGGACGTCCCGGACTTCATCTACCTCGAGAAGTTGCTCGGCGATGGTGGCGGGGGCCTGAACGAGCCCGCCGCGGTGATCGTGGAGACCGTCCAGGGTGAGGGTGGGCTCAACACGGCCCGCGCCGAGTGGCTGCGCAACTTGTCCGAGTTGTGCAAGAAGCACGGCGTGCTGCTCATCGTCGATGACATCCAGATGGGGGTGGGACGCACCGGCTCGTTCTTCAGCTTCGAAGAGGCCGGCATCGTCCCGGACATCGTCACACTGTCCAAGTCCCTCTCCGGGTACGGCCTGCCGATGGCCGTCACCCTGATCCGTCCGGACCTGGACATCTGGTCACCGGGTGAGCACAACGGCACCTTCCGTGGCATCGGCCCGGCCTTCGCTACCGCTGCTGAGTCCATTCGTCACTTCTGGCGGGATGAGTCGTTGAAGCAGCAGACCGTCGCCCGCGGCCTGCAGGTCGAGTCCCGGTTCAACCGCATCGTGGCTCAGTACGAGGAGCACCAGTTGGTGGCCAAGGGCCGCGGCATGGCCCGGGGACTGCAGTTCGCCAACGGTGAGCTCGCCGACCAGGTCACCACGACAGCATTCGAGCGTGGCCTGCTCGCCGAGACCTCCGGCCCGGAGGGTGAGGTGCTGAAGTTGCTGCCGCCGCTGACCATGACCAAGGATGAGTTCGAGCGCGGCATGACCATCCTCGAGGAGTCCATCGACGACGTCCTCGCCGCCAACCCGGCCGACAAGATTGAGGAGCTCGCCACATCATGATCGTCCGCCACCTGGATGACATCTCCGACACCGACGCCGACATCACGACCGAGAACTGGCGCTCGCGCCGGATCGTGCTGGCCAAGGACCACGTCGGGTTCTCCCTCCACGAGACCGTCCTGAAGCCCGGAACGGTGAACGAGTTCTGGTACGCCAACCACATCGAGGCGGTCTTCATCACCGAGGGCGAGGGCGCCATCACCGACGTCGCCACCGGCGAGGTGCATGAACTGCGGCCCGGGTCGATGTACCTGCTCGACCAGCACGACAAGCACGTCCTGCGCCCGCGCACCCAGATGCGCACCGTGTGCGTGTTCAATCCGCCGGTGACCGGCCGGGAAGTGCACGACGAGAACGGCGTCTACCCGCTGATCAAGGAAGACCCGCTGCAGCCGGCCTGAGCGCTCTGCACATCCAGTGGCACGATCCCCGCGAGGCGGGGGTTGTGCCACTGTCGTTCCTGCGCACGAAACCTTCACTCATCCGGCGCCACCGGCTACTGCGAAGCGGGGCCGCACGGGCCTAGATTGTGCTCATGGCAACAACCGCCGATGCCGTGCCGCCCGTCACGCCGTCGGCGACCCCACCGGCGATCTGGGCCCGGGGCCTGTCCCGGGCCTTCGGTGACGTGCGAGCCGTGGACGGCGTGGACCTGGATGTGCGGCGGGGCAGCGTCACCGCGCTGATCGGCCCGAACGGGTCGGGCAAGACCACGTTGCTGCTCATGCTCGCCGGGCTGCTCGCCCCGGACACCGGTGAGGTGCTGGTGGCCGGCGCGGACCCGACGCGCTCGGCGCAGGCCCGGTCACGGATCGGGTGGATGCCCGATGCCTTCGGCACCTGGGAATCCCTGAGCGCCACCGAGATCCTCACCACGATGGGTGCTGCCTACCGGCTCAACCCTGCCCTGAGCCGCCGTCGTGCCGCCGAGTTGCTGGCGACCGTGCACCTGAGTGAGTTCGCCGATGCGCCTGCCCAGGTGCTCTCCAGGGGGCAGAAACAGCGCCTGGGGATGGCCCGGGCGCTGGTGAACCGGCCGCAGGTGCTGTTGCTGGACGAACCGGCCTCGGGTCTGGACCCGCGCTCACGGATCGACATGCGGACGCTGCTGCGCTCCCTGGCGCAGGCGGGCACCACCGTGCTGATCTCCTCCCACGTGTTGGCCGAACTGGACGAGATGGTCGACGACGCGGTGTTCCTGGCGCGCGGTGCCACGGTCTCCTCGGCCGGGTTGCTCGCCGCTACCAACGCACGACGGCGCTGGCGGCTGCACAGTCTGGATGCGACCGCACTCACCGTCTGGGCCGACCGTGCCCAGGTCAGGCTGATCCCGGACACCGACGCACCTGCAGGGGCCGCCACCGTCCTGGTGGAACTGCCCGATGAACGGGCTGCGGCACGGTTGCTCGCCGACGCGGTGGGCGCAGGAGTGCCGATCAGCACGCTGACGCCGGTGGGCGGGTTGCTGGAGCAGGCCTACCTCACGTTGGACGCGGACCGGCGATGACCACCGGGATCCCCACCTCCCAGCACCCGGGCGGCGCCGACCCGGGTGGCCCGGAGCACCCGTTCGGTCCCGCCCCGGTCGAACCTGCCGAGCAGCGGGCGCGCGCGGTGAGCTGGCAGGGTGTCCGCACCGTCCTGGTGCTGGAGTTGCGCCAGCGAGTGCGCTCGACCCGGTGGAAGGTGGCCCTGGTGGCCTTCTTCGTCCTGGTGGGGGTGGTCTCCATCCTGTTGCACCAGGCCCTGACCACCGTGGGCGGGGCGCCCGGGAGCCGTTTCGTCTACGAGTTGATCCTGATGTTCGTGCTCGGCCTGGGGCTGCTGGTCACGCCGACCTTGTCCTCCACCGCCATCAACGGGGACCGTCAGGCCGGCACGTTGGCGATCATGCAGATCACCAAACTGAGCCCGGTCGATCTGGCGCTGGGGAAGCTACTGGCCGGGTGGTTCGCCGCGCTGTCCTTCCTGGCGGTCTCGATGCCGTTCCTGATCTGGTCCTGGGTCCTGTCCCGCACCGGTATCGGACGCCTGGCCCTGGCCCTGGTGGTGCTGGCGTTGCTGCTGGTGGTGGTGTGCGCGGTCAGTCTGGGGTTCTCCGCACTGACGAACCGTCCGGCCGGGTCCACGGTGTTGTCCTATCTGACGGTGGGCACCCTGAGCATCCTCTGTCTGGTGCTGTTCGGGCTGACGTTCCCGTTGATCACCCAGGAGCGGGAGGTGCAGGTGTACACCGTGCCCTTCGCCCAGGCCGAGGATGCCCGGTGCCGCTGGGAGACCCACCTGCAATCAGTCTCCGACACCGACCGCACCTGGTGGCTGCTGGCGGTGAACCCGTTCGTGATCCTCGCTGACTCAGCCGCGCCGTCGATCGACCCCGCCGACAGGCACTCCTCCGAGGGGCCCCTGGGTGCGATCCGGGGCGCGGTGCAACTGGCCCGCGAGGGGCCGAGCGCGCAGGTGGATCAGTGCTGGAGCGGCAACTACGGTCCGGACGCACCCGAACCACCGGCGCTGTCCCAGACGCCCCACTGGCCCTGGGGGCTGGGTCTGCACCTGCTGCTGGGGGCCGGTGGCCTGACCCTCGCCATCCGCCGGCTCGCGGTGCCCTACCGGACCCTGTCCCGGGGAGCGCGAGTCGCCTGACCGCACGGTCCCATGGCGTGGCCGACGACGGCGCACGCGGGCTTCGCGCGACGGGTTCGGTGCCGGCGCGGGTCGCAGCGTGGGCGGGCAGGCGCCGGGTCAGTCACCCGATGCGGGGGTGCCCCGGGACGGCCGGCCGTCCGCGGGCACCTCGCCGGGCGTGGCGTGCAGGGCGCGGAACTCGGCGTCGGCGGCAACCTCGTCGTCAACGTCCAGGCGCAGGTGCGCGATCAGGCTGATCAGGACCCGGGTGGCGCTGGTGGCTCGTTCACCCCAGACCGAGAGGTAGGAGAACTGCCACCACCACAGCGCCTCGTCGGGGTGTCCGGCACGGTGGTGCTGCAGCCCGGTGGACAGCGCGGTGGCGATGTCGGCCAGGTCGTCGCTGAGCCGGGCGGTACCGGTGTCGGCGCTGATGAGCGGGTCGATCACCTCGGAGTAGGCATCCAACCCGTCGAGCACGTTCGCCAGGGAGACCCGCAGCGGCTCACTGTCGACCTCGGGGCCGTCGTCGGGCTCGAACCGGTGGGCCGGGACGACGTCGGTGATGGCGCCCAGCCGCGCGCCGGCGGTGACCAGATCCGAGACCGCGAGCAGCAGCAGCGGGATCGCCACGTCCGGGCTGGACCCGGAGGCCACCTCCTTGGTGGTGCTGAGGAACTGCTCGGCGACCGCTGCGGTCGCCGTACCCAGCACGCGCAGGTCCGCATCGAGGCTCGCTTCCATCGGTTACCCACCTCCGGTCTCGTTGGTGTGCCCCCACCGTAGGCAATCGACGTGGGTTGCGGCTATCTTCCCGGCTGCGGCACGCCGATCGGCCCGGCTTCCCGCGGGGCCGGCACGTTCAGTACCGCGAACCGGCCATCCCGTCGGCGAGGATCGCCTCAACGCTCTGCGAGGGGTCGAGGGCGCTGGTGTCCAGCCACAGCCCGCGCCGCGGGCCCTGCTCCAGGAACTCCTGCAGCGTGCGCACCCCCTCTGCTGGCGACCCGCTGCCGTGGTCCCAGTCCCGGTAGGAGTCCCCGCCCCTCCCCCGCTCGCGCGCCAGCACAACCTCCGGGCCGGGGTTCAGCACCACCAGGTGTCGTTCAGCGGAGGCGATCCGCTCCATCCAGGCGGTCACATCCTCCCCGAGGACCACGTCGGCGATGACGACGTGGAATCCGGACGCGGCATAGTGGTTGGCGACCAGGGCCGAAGCCTCGTACCGCAGCCGTAGTTGGCGCACGGCCTCCGGGTCGGGGTCGGGGCCCATCCGGGCGTGCCCGGCTCGAACCGCGGAGTAGAAGACATCACCATCCAGCGCCATCGACGGCGGGCCGAGGTGGTCGGCCAGCACCGGCGCGAGGGTGGACTTGCCGGCGGCCTGGACCCCGGTGATCAGGACCACCTTGGGGCGGCGGCTCATGCGTCGACGGCCCGGCGGCCCTCGAACGCCCGGCCCAGGGTGACCTCGTCGGCGTACTCCAGGTCCCCGCCCACCGGCAGGCCGGAGGCGAGCCGGGAGATGGTCAGGCCCATCGGTCGCAGCATCCGCACCAGGTAGGTCGCGGTGGCCTCCCCCTCCACGTTGGGGTCGGTGGCGATGATGATCTCGGTGATCTCATCATCGCCCAGCCGGGTCAGCAGTTCGCGGATGCGCAGATCGTCCGGACCCACCCCGTCGATCGGGTTGATGGCCCCACCGAGCACGTGGTAGCGCCCGCGGAACTCCCGGGTCCGTTCGATCGCCACGACGTCCTTGGCCTCCTCGACCACACACAGCAGCGCGCCGTCGCGACGTGGGTCACGGCAGATGCGGCACTGCTCCTCCTCGGCCACGTTGCCGCACACCTCACAGAACCGGACCCGCGCCTTGACCTCGGTCAGGGCGGTGGCCAGGCGCTGGACGTCCTCGGGATCGGCGCCGAGAACGTAGAAGGCGATCCGCTGGGCGCTCTTGGGCCCCACCCCGGGCAGTCGGCCCAGTTCATCGATCAGGTCCTGGACGGCGCCGTCATAGGCCACCATCACCGCACCTGCCCGGGATCGTCGATCTCCTCATCGATCACGGTTCCGCCCAACAGACGCGCCACCAACGGCGCGCCCACCACCTCGGTGGTCTCCAGGGCCGGATCGTCATCGGAGTGCTCATCGGCTTCGTCCCCGAGGCGCTGCACGGGTGCGGGCGCATCTGGGTTGCGCGGTGGCTCGGCTACCAGGGCGGCTTCCTGCGCCTGGGTGGCGATCGCCCGGTAGCCGGAGGTGCCGTGGTCCGGTGCGTCCGGGGCCGAGGAGGGGTGCGAGTGGTCGGGTGTGGCATCGGAACCAGGTGAGGCCGGCGCGACCGGACCGGCCGTCTCATCCGGGATCGCGCCCGCGCGGGGCGGCACGTCATGGTCCGGCGCACCCGTAGTGCCGGATTCGCTGCCGGAGCCGGTGGGGTCGCTCGCCGCTGCGGACCAGTTCTGCGGTGGCCTCCGTACCGGGACATCGGCCCAGCCATCGCCGTCGATTCCCGGCGTGGCATCGCTCGCCGGAGCCTCGCGCGGACCCTTGACCTCAGCGGAGGTCGTGCCCGCCGACCGGGCCGCGCCCGTGGCACTCGGTCCGGTCCGGCCGGCACCGTGCGGCCGGTCCGATGAGTGGCCGTCACCGGCTTCCGGGCCCGCAGGCTCCGCACCGCCACTGACCGCACCGAGACTGCGAGGCGCGGGCTGCTCGGCTCGCGCCGCCTGTTCCGGCTGCGCGGGTCGCTCCGGCTGCGGGGCCTGCCCCGGTCCCGCGGTCTGCCCCGGTCCCGCGGTCTGCCCCGGTCCCGCGGTCTGCCCCGGTCCCGCGGTCTGCCCCGGTCCCGCGGTCTGGGCCGCTGGCCCGGCTGCCGACTGACGACCCGATGCCGGCCGGGAGGTCTGCTCGCGCGGGGCACTCGGGGCGGACGCGGTGGGATCGGCGGCCGGGGTCCCGGGACCGGATTGCGTCGGCGCCGGCCGGTGCGCAGCGGCGCCACCACCGCCCGCGGAACCGTCGTTCAGGACCGGCTCGATCCGAACCTCCACCCCCAGGGTCTCCCGTAGCGCCTGCGCCACCATGTCGCCGTGCGGGCCGGACCGGAACGCGGTGGCCAGGCCCGAGGTGGAAAAGCCCAGCGACAACGTGGTCGGGGATAGATCCATCACCTGGGCATCCTGGGAGACCAGCGCCCACGAGGTCCGCTTGAGCCGGGCCAGGGTGTCCAGCACCTCGGGCCAACGACGACGAACCTGATCCGTCGTCATCGCGCCTCCGGCCTGCTCGCCTGCCTGGGTTTTCTCGTCTGGCGGGGTCTGCGCGGCTGCGGGTGCTGCCGGTTCCTCTGGCGCCGCCGGTGCCTCCCGACTCGTTCCCGGCCGGTGAGGTCCCACGTCCGGCGCCGGTCCGGAGTCCGGTTCGGGTGCGGGCTCGGCCGGCCGGCCGGCCGGTTCGGGCTGGGCCGCCCGGGCCGCCTCCTGGGCTCGTACCGGAGCCGCAGCGGGCCGCTCGGTCGTTCCTCCGCTCGCGGGCACTTTCCGGGCCTGCGGCTGGGGGGCCGGCTCCGTCGTCGGGCGGGCAGTTGTCGGGCTGCTCGGCGCGGGCGCACCTGCGATCGCTGCTTCCAACCGGTCCAATCGTGCGGCGAAGCCGTCCACGCCGTCATCGGCAGCGGGAAGCAGCAGGCGTGCGCACAGCAACTCCAGCTGCAGGCGCGGGGACGTGGCGCCGGTCATCTCGGTCAGGCCATCGTTGACCAGGTCCGCGGCGCGGGACAGGGCTCCGGCGCCCATGTGCTGGGCCTGGGAGCGCATGCGCTCGAGTTGGTCGGCAGGGACGCTGCGCAGCACCGAGGCCGCCTCCTCGCCGGCGGCGCGGACCACGATCAGGTCCCGCAGCCGCTCGAGCAGGTCCTCCACGAACCGTCGAGGGGCGTGCCCGGACTCGATCACCCGGTCCACCACCCGGAACACGCTCAGCCCGTCACGCGCGGCCAGGGCCTCCACGGCATCGTCCAGGAGGGCGGCGTGGGTGAACCCGAGCAGCGCCACCGCCCGCTCATAGGTGAGTTCGGCATCCTTGGCCCCGGCGATGAGCTGGTCCAGCACCGACAGGGAGTCGCGCACCGACCCACCGCCGGCCCGCACCACAAGCGGGAGCACGCCGCCGGCCACGCTGATCCCTTCGGCTTGGGCCAGGGACTGCAGGTAGTCGGTGAGTTTCTCCGGGGCCACCAGACGGAACGGGTAGTGGTGGGTGCGGGAACGGATGGTGCCGATCACCTTGTCCGGTTCGGTGGTGGCGAACACGAACTTGATGTGCGGCGGGGGTTCCTCGACGAGTTTGAGCAGGGCGTTGAATCCCTGCGTGGTGACCATGTGCGCCTCATCGAGGATGAAGATCTTGTACCGGTCCCGGGCGGGGGCGAACGCGGCCCGCTCGCGCAGTTCCCGCGCGTCGTCCACGCCGTTGTGACTGGCGGCGTCGATCTCCACCACGTCCAGGCTTCCCGACCCGCCCCGGGCCAGTTCCACGCAACTGTCGCACTGCCCGCAGGGCTGGGCGGTGGGGCCCTGGGCGCAGTTGAGGCAACGTGCCAGGATCCGCGCCGACGTCGTCTTCCCGCAGCCACGCGGACCGGAGAAGAGGTAGGCGTGGGTGACCCGGTCCGCGGCCAGCGCGGCCATCAACGGCTCGGTGACGTGCTCCTGCCCGATCACGTCGGTGAACGTCTCGGGCCGGTAGCGGCGGTACAGGGCGGTGCTCACGCGCCTCACTCTAGGTGAGTGGGCTGACATCGGGCGAGCTCGCTGTGGATGTATCCGGGCAGCGAAGGACCCCCCGCGCACCCGCCAGAGCTCACCTGCCCTTGCTGCCTTCCGGCCCTGGGGGAGTTCAGCAAGATGACGCCACGCGAGGGGTCGCCTCCCAGTGTAACCGGGAGTCGGCGGTGGGTCGACGAGGTCGAGGAGCGACTCGGGGTCGGGCCCCTCCCAGCCGGCGACGGGCAACGAGGGTCGGCGATCTCACAGCATGCGGATTCGGCCCGCGCGCGCAGTTCCGGTATCCTCATGGGGCAGTTCCAGGAGGATTCGCATAGTGGCCTAGTGCGCACGCTTGGAAAGCGTGTTGGGTTAACGCCCTCGGGGGTTCGAATCCCCCATCCTCCGCCATGTGATGTCACCGCACATCACCCACGGCCCGGACCACACCTGGATCCGGGCCTCCCGCGTTCCGGGCCCCCTGCGATCCGAGCCCCCTGCGATCCGAGCCCACCCGGGCGGGTCCGCTGCGATCCGAGCCCCCTGCGATCCGAGCCCACCCGGGCGGGTCCGCTGCGATCCGAGCCCCCTGCGATCCGAGCCCACCCGGGCGGGTCCGCGCCCCACCCGGATGAACCGCCAGAACCATCCAATTGGAGAGTTGCGGCGCCCCAGGCGTGCCGAACGGCGCCGGGAGCGCTCAATTGGATGGTTCCGGCGATGTGAGGTGCTCCGCGCTCGGGGTGGCGGCGGGCGGGGGCGGCGGCCAGCAGAGAGGAGGCGCCCGGCGGCGGGGCAGCGGCCAGCCGCGAGGTGCGCCCCGGGCGGTCAGTCCGAAGGAGTGGGGTTGTGCGGCACCGACGCCGGGGAGGCGGGCTCGGCCGAGGTCCCGCGCCAGCGGGAGACGCTGCGCATCAGGTGGTAGACCCCCAGCGCCGCAGCGGTCCCCAGCGCGATGCCCTCGAACCGCAGTTCGCCCACCACCCAGGTGTAGTTGGCGATGCCGATCACCAGCGCGATGCCGGCGGTGGTCAGGTTCACCGGGTCGGAGAAGTCGACCTTGTTCTGCACCCAGATCCGCGCACCGAGCACACCGATCATCCCGTACAGCACGGTGGCGGCACCCCCGAGCACACCGGCCGGAACCGTGGCGATCAGTTCACCGAACTTCGGCGACAGGCTCAGCAGCAACGCCGCCACCCCGGCCACCGCGTAGGCGGCGGTGGAGTACACCCGCGTGGCTGCCATCACGCCGATGTTCTCGGCGTAGGTCGTGGTGCCCGAACCGCCACCGGTCCCGGCCAGGGTGGTGGCCACACCGTCGGCGAAGAGCGCCCGGCCCATCGCATCGTCCAGGTTCTCCCCGGTCATCGTCGCCACCGATTTCACGTGGCCGACGTTCTCGGCAACCAGCACCAGCACCACGGGCACGAAGAGGCCGACGACGGCGATGTCGAACGTGGGGGCGGTGAACTGGGGCAGGCCCACCCAGGCGGCCTCGGCGACGCTGGTGAAGTCCACCTCGCCGCGCATCACCGCGACCGCGTAGCCGGCGAGCACGCCCACCAGGATCGCCAGGCGCCCGAGGATCCCCCGGAACAACACCGTGATCAGCACGATCCCGGCCAGGGTGACGATCGCCGTCACCGGTGATTCCTGCACGTTGCCCCAGGCCGCCGGGGCGAGGTTGAAGCCGATCAGAGCCACGATGGTGCCGGTCACCGCCGGTGGCATGACGATATCGATCCACCTCGCACCCGCGAAGTGGACCACGAGCCCCACCAGGGCGAGCAGGACCCCGGTGATGAGGATTCCGCCGACTGCGGTGGACATGCCCTGGGAGGCCGTGACCGCACCGATCGGGGCGATGAAGGCGAAACTCGATCCGAGGTAGCTGGGCACCCTGTTGCGGGTGATGACCAGGAAGAGGATGGTCCCGATCGCGGAGAAGAACAGCGTGGTGGCCGGCGGGAACCCGGTGAGCAGCGGCACCAGGAATGTGGCGCCGAACATGGCCACGACGTGCTGACTGCCCAGACCGATGGTGCGGGGCCACGTCAGTCGCTGCTTGGGACCCACCGCCTCCCCGGGAGTTACTGACTTACCGTCTCGGTACAACGTCCATATCGCCACAGCGCACCTCTGCGTTCCTATTCGGCCCTGATCCTGTCGTCCACCTCGGCGTGGCTCGCCCGGCATCGTATCGGTACGGATTGCACGTCGTGGGCGTTCCCACGAGCCGGTCCACTCACCCAGAACCCGCCCGGCTCCGGGCCGGCACCCAGGCACGCCACCCTCAGGGCTCGACCTGCCGCGCCCACCGCTACCGGGCACAATGACGAAGGTGAGTTCTCACCAGGAGGCGCCGAGCCGGAAGGCACCACGCGCCGAGCGCGCCGAGACCGAGACCGAGCGCTCGGACCGCAACTGGGATGAACTCATGCAGGAACTGCGCGTCACCCAGACCGGGATCCAGATCCTCACCGCGTTCCTCCTCACCCTGCCCTTCCAACCCCGGTTCACCGAACTCGACGACTTCCAGCGGACCCTGTACCTGGTGCTGGTGGCCCTGGCTGTGACCACCACCGCGCTCCTGGTGGCCCCGGTGAGCCTGCATCGGCGGCTGTTCCGGCGCCGCCGCAAACCGCAACTGGTCGAGACCGCGAACACACTGGCCCAGATCGGCCTGCTCACGTTCGGTCTGGTGGTCACCGGTACGGCCGCGTTCGTGTTCGAGATGGTGCTGGGCGCCCCCGCCACCTGGATCGCGGCCGGCGCGGCGGCGGTACTGCTGGTCGGCCTCTGGCTCGCGCTGCCGTGGCGCATGGGTCGACGGCCCCTCTCCTCGCGAGATTTCTAGAGTCCGCGCGGCTCTGATCCCCGCCCGGCCCCCGATCTGCACACGCCACCGGCGCACGAGCATCGGGCGGCACCTTCCCCCAACCCGCGCCCGGAGCACCGGAGCACCGGAGCACCGGACACACTCACACCGGCCCCGCCGGGCGAGCGAAGCGGCGCCGGTGTCCGTCACAGCACCTCCGGGCCGCAGGTACCATCGAGGGGTGATCTTCAAGGCCGTGGGCGAGGACCGCCCCTACCCCGAGCACGGTCACGACACCCCCAAGGACTGGGCCGAGATCCCGCCGCGGCAAGTCCGCCTCGATGAGTTGATCACCACCAAGGCCACCCTGGACCTGCGCAGCCTGCTGTCGGAGGACTCCACGTTCTACGGTGACCTCTTCGCCCACGTGGTGGCCTGGCGCGGACAGTTGTACCTCGAGGACGGGCTGCACCGGGCGTTGCGGGCGGCGTTGCAGCAGCGCAATGTGCTGCACGCCCGGGTGCTCGAACTCTGATGCCCTTACATTCACAGTTCGGACCACGGGCCGTGCCGGCCAGCGTCATCAGCCCGTTGTCGGATACGGTTCTGCCGTGAGTTCGATCGACGCCAAGCGCGCACACGAGGCGCGCGAGTCCCGCCGCCGGCACCTGCAGCAGCGCCAAACCGTCATCTTCGGTTCGCTGATCGCGGGTCTGCTGGTGATCGGCCTGGCCGCCGGAGCGATCTGGGTGGGCATCCTGCCGGCGCCGGTGAACATCCCGATCCATACCCCCGAACCCGAGGAAGCCGCACCCGCCGCCCCGTGCCCTCCTCCCGATGCGCTGCCGGTGCCGATGGATGAGATCGCCGCCGACGTACTCAACGGCACCAATCGCGCCGGCCTGGCCGCCGGAACCGCCGCCTCGCTCGCCGAGCGCGGAGTCGTCATCGGCGATGAGGGCAACGCCCCCGTCCGCTTCGACGGAATCGTGCGGATCGTCTCCGGCCCCAGTGCGGTGGCCAACGCCTACACCGTGGCCGCCCACTTCCCCGAGGCCCTCATCGAACTCGACGGGCGCACCGAGGACACCTTGACCATCACCGTCGGTGGCGAATTCGACGGGTTACTGCCGCTGGAGTCGGTGACCCTGGAGGACGAGGTCCCCCTGGACCCGCTGCCAGGCTGCGAGCCCGTGGTGCTCGATGAGGCCGAGGAGGACGACGGCGAGGGCGGCGAGGGGGACGACGGCGACGCCGATGAGTGACACCGGCACGGCTACCCGCGCCGGCACCACACGCTCAGCCGGCTTCGCTCCGTTGCGCACTCCCGCCACCCCGATGCCGGCCGCACCGGTGCAGGTCACCTCGGGACCCTACGCCCGGAGCCCAGCCGGCACCGCCCGGCTGCTGCCGGACTCGTCGGCGTTCGTCAACGAGTTCACCCGGCCGCTGCCGGACCCGGCGACCGTCTTCGCCGGGCCGGGCTACTACTCTCCCCGCACCCCGGCCTGCGGGTTCGCCGCGGCCTCCCTCGTGCTGGCCCTGGCCGGGGTGGTGGTCGCCGTACCCGCGCTGCTGGCGATCGTGTTCGGGCACCTGGGGGTGTACCGGACCCGGAACTACCAGCGCACCGGACGGGGAATGGCGCTGGGCGGGATGGTCCTGGGCTACGCGGTGACCCTGTTCTGGAGCGTGCTGATCGGCACCACCTGGCTCACGAACCTGTGAAGCCGTTCCTGCTCATCGCCACCCGGGCCGAGGACGACGCAGCGGACAGCGAGTACGCGGCGTTCCTGAACTACGGGCAACTGCGCCCGGAGGAGTTGCACCGGGTGCGGGCCGAGGCCGGTCCGCTGCCGCGGATCGAACTGGACGCCTACTCCGGCGTGCTGGTGGGCGGTAGCCCGTTCAACTCCTCCGACCAGCCGGAGGTGAAGTCGGCGGTGCAGCACCGGGTGGAGGCCGACCTGTCGACTCTGCTCGATGAGGTCGTGGCCCGGGACTTCCCGTTCCTGGGTGCCTGCTACGGCGTCGCCACCCTGGGCGTGCACCAGGGTGCGGTGGTGGACACCACCTACGGCGAGGCAGTCGGAGCGGTGCCGATCACGCTCACGCCCGACGGGCGGGCCGACCCGCTGCTGGAGGGACTGCCCGACACCTTCGATGCCTACGTGGGCCACAAGGAGGCGTGCTCCCGGCTACCACCCGGTGCGGTGCTGCTCGCCTCCTCCGCCGGCTGCCCGGTGCAGATGTTCCGGATCAAACAGAACCTGTACGCCACGCAGTTCCACCCCGAACTTGATCTGCCCGGGCTGCTGGGGCGCCTGGCCACCTACGACCGGCACGGGTACTACCCACCGGAGGAACAGGCCGCGTTGTTCGCCGCGCTGGAGCACACCTCCGTGCAGCACCCCCCGGCCATCTTGCGCAACTTCACCGCCCGCTACGCTCAGTACTGACACGACCCACTGCGGGAGTCATCGACGGCACGCCCGTGCTCGGCGGGCACATGCCCGCGGCACCGGGGACGTCCGGCCACAGGAGCGCTATGCACCCGAACGAGGACCAGAACCGCCGGTTGCTGCGCGCCCGGGACGCGATGGACCGTGACTTCGCCGAGCCGCTGGACGTGCCCGGCCTGGCCCGGGTGGCGATGATGTCTCCGGCCCACTTCTCCCGGCAGTTCCGCGCCACCTTCGCAGAGACCCCGCACCGGTACCTGCAACGACGCCGCATCGAACGGGCCTGCGCGCTGCTGCGTGACACCGAGCTGAGCGTCACCGACATCTCCTTCGCGGTCGGGTTCGAGAGCCTGGGCACCTTCAGCCGTACGTTCACCGCGATCATCGGGCGCTCGCCGAGCGCCTACCGGGCACAGGCGACACCACTGACGGCACCGGTGTGCTTCGTGAAGGGGTGGACCAGGCCGAGCAGCGCGGACAAAGCAGGCGTACCGGATCGAGCAGGCAGCGCGGACCGAGCAGTTTCGGATAAGCACCCGGTCCTGCCCACCTCCTAGCGTGGGACCATGCTCACCACCATCGGAATACACGGAATCTACGTACTCGACCAGGAGGAGGCGCTGGACTTCTACGTCGGCAAACTCGGCCTGGAGATCACCAGCGACGTGGACATGGGCTTCATGCGCTGGCTCACCGTCGCACCACCCTCGGACCCGGCCCGACAGATCCTGCTGGAGGTGCCCGGGCCACCGGCGATCTCCGACGACGACGCCGCGCGGATCCGCGATCTGGTCACCAAGGGCGCCATGGGGGCGGTGGCGATGTTCAACACCGACGACTGCCACGCCACCTACGCCGCCCTCCGGGACAAGGGGGTGGAGTTCACCCAGGAGCCGGTGCACCAGCCCTACGGAATCGACTGCGCGTTGCGGGACCCGTTCGGGAACCATATTCGCATCACCCAGCCCACCGAGATGTCGCAGATCACCGACGACGACCTGGCGCGCTGGCAGGCCTGAGCAGCGCCGGGGTTCCCGGCGGGGCTGCTAACGTCGGGCGGGTGTTCGCCCCCGGCCTGTCGATGCTGTGGGAGCGCGTCGACGCTGCCCGGGCGCTCACCGAACGATTCGGATTCGCGGACCTGTCCGCGATGTCCCGTTGGCTCACCGACGTGCTGCGGTGGCACTGGTCGCTGCGCGTGCGACAGGTGGAGCGCATCGTGCTCAGCGACCACAACGCGATCGCCTGGACGCACACCGACCAGGGCATCGTCGTGGTCAAAGCGTGCGCCGATGCCACCAGGTTCGACCGGTTAGCCCTGATCGCCGACGTCGTGGCCCACCTGGGGGAGGTGGGCCTTCCGGTCGCGGCTCCCACGCCGGCGAACGATGGCTCCACCCGGGTGGTGCTGCAAGGACCAGCAGCCGGAGTCGAACGCCGCGATGGGCTGCACAGCGGAGGTCGTTGCCTCGCGCAGCACGACGGCGACGACCCGGCGGCGCAGGCGGGCGCGGCACCCGCAGCGCCCGGCCCGCGCGATCGGCGGTTGTCGGTCATCGTGCAGCCGCTGGTACCGGGCACTCTGTTGGATGCCGGGGACCTGGCCGGGGTCCGCGCGGCCGGTGCCGTACTCGCCCGGCTGCACAGCGCCGTCGTCGACCTGCCCCAAGCCGGGCACCGGGTGGGCGAGCCCGACCTGCACCGCCGTCTGCACGGCGCCGTCGCGGGCCCCGCCCGTCCCTGCGTGCCACACGCTGCGGACCGCCTGGATGCCCTCCTTGCTGACCTACCCGCCCTGGGCACCCCGGCCCAACTGGTGCACCGCGATTTCCGGGGCCCGAACGTGCTCATGAACGGCCCCGAGGTCAGCGCGGTACTCGACTTCGACGAGATGACCCTCGATCACGCGGTGCTGGACCTGGCCCTCGCTTGCACCCTGCTCGCTACCCGTTACACCACCTGGGACCCGGCACCCCCGGCGGCCCGGGAGTCCCTGATGGACGGATACCGATCGGTGCGGCCGTTGAGCGATCTGGAGGAGCGCTGGCTGGGAGCGCTCGTGCTGGGGCTGACCATCGCCCAGGTCCCCGACGGGCGGAATCCGGACGGGTGGCGACAGGCAGTTCAACACCTGAGCGCCGGCCTGTGACTCAGTGATCCATCTGGAGCCTGGACCAGGACCGCCAGAGCAGCAGGGCGAAGAACACGGAGGTCATGACGACGATCAGCAAGTGCACGCCCGTGACCGACGTCCCCGGGGCGATACCCACGGCCGCCGTCCCGGAGCCGGACATCGCCCACAGCGCCGGCGCGGCGAGCGGGAACCAGCCCCCGGCCCCGGCCAGGACCCCCACCTGCGCGAGCGCGACGAGGCCGATGGTGGCCCCTACTCCGGCCAGGACCGAGCGCGTCAGGGTCGCGACCCAGGCCACCGGCATCGCGATCGCGCCGGTGAGCAGTCCCAGCACGAACAGCCTCAGGAGCCCCGCCCACCCTCCGGCGTCCGGGACGCCGTACCCGAGCAACAGACCCAGCGCGAGCAGCCCGGCGGCGAGCGTCAGGTGCACCGCCACCACCCACAGGCCATAGACGGCGATCTTCCCCAGCGCGATGCGGCCTACCGACACCGGGAGGGCAAAGAGGGCACTGATCGTGCCGTCACTGAACTCTCGGCCCACCAGCCAGGTGAGCACCACCCCGCAACCCAGCAACGCGCCGGCCGCAGTGACCTGCATCGACATGGCCAACATGCCCGCCCAGTCCAGTTGCGCGCCGGGGCCGGCTTGGGCGATCACCTGAGCGTTCCCGGCGCGCACCGCCGTGGTGAGCCCGGCAACCAGGGCGAGCACACCCCCGACGAGTGCGATCGTGCCCAGCACTCCCACCGCGGACCGGAAGAGTTTGAGCGCTTCGGTTCTGATCGCCGCCGTCATCGCGGCTCCTCGCCCGAAGCGCCGTCATCAGGTCGATTGCTGGCGGGGGCCTGGGACCCCCGGCGTTGTTCGTCGTCGCGGCGGATGCTTTCGAAGAAGACTCGCTCCAAGTCCGTGGCGGCCGGATCCAGGTCGGTGATGAGGCGACCGGCGTTCATCACCACGATGCGGTCGGCGATCCTGGCCACCTCATCGAGGTGATGGCTGCTGACCAGCACACCCGCGCCGGCCCCGGCACGGCGCCGCAGCGTCTCTCGCAGCACGATCACGCCCGCAGGATCCAAGGCGGCGCTGGGTTCGTCGAGCACGATCAGTTCCGGATCATGGCCCAGGGCCGCGGCCAGACCCACCCGCTGTCGGTTCCCCGCGGACAACCGGCGGTAACGGCGGGCGGCCAGCTCGGTCAGTTCCCAGTGCTCCAGCGTCTGCGCGATCCGGTGGGATCCGGTGCCCCGCAGCAGCGCCACCAGATTCAGGTTCTGGAGTACGGTCAACTCCGGATAGGCCAACGGCGCCTCTACCAGCGCGCCGAGGCGAGCCAGTTGGGAGGCGGGCAACCCGCGAAACGGCCTGCCGAAGAGGTGCGCGGTGCCGCGATCGGGGCGGAGCATGCCCAACGCCAGGCGCATCAACGTCGTCTTGCCTGCCCCATTGAGGCCGACGAGCGCCACGATCTGACCGGCTCTGACACGTAGGTCGAGGTGGTGCACCCCGGGCCCGTTGCGATAGGTGCGACACACGTCCTCCAGGATGAGCATGGCTATGACCCTCCCAGGACGTCGAGGGCGACGTCGAGCGCGATGTAGATGTTAGATCACTAACACAGGTCGATGGGCCTGCCGCATCACCCAGGGCGCGAGACTGTGGAGATCAGCCCCGGCCGGTGGCCCGCCGGACGAAGTCAGCCAGGTCGGCGCACTGGTTCACCCGACTCGGCTCGTGCACGTACATCATGTGGCCGGCCTCGTAGTACCTGCGCTCGATATTGGCCTGCAAGGACTCCGGGATGTCCAGGTGGGCCAGATCCTCCTCCGCACTGGTGAACGGGGTGGCGCCGTCGAAGTAGCCGAAAGCCGCGTGTACCTGCAGGTGCGGGTTCTGCCGCATCGCACGGGAGAGCCGGTCCAACACGTACACCGGGGCGTTCTCGAACTCCTTGTAACTCCACTCCCCGATCACGTTCGGTCCGAACACATGGAAGGGGCTGGGGTCCTTCACCTCCAACTCGGCCCGCATGTAGTGCTGGTAGGCGGTGGCGTACGGGCCCAGGATCACATCCATCGACGGGTCGGCGTCCATCCGCTCGGCGATACCGGAGGCGGCCGGCCCGGTGAACCGGGAGTCCAGCCGGCCCACCGTGAGGCCCTCATCGCGGCGCAACTCGGTGAAGTAGCGCAGATGCTCCAGGCGCAGGTTCGCCCGGTCCACGTACTCCTCGCTCACCCCGGCCAGGCGGGCGATGCTGGTCACGGCCTCAGCACGCTCCTCAGCGGTGAGCCGGCTGCCCCGGCTGAGCACATACGGATAGTCACGCGCCGCGTAAGCCTCGGCCTCGGCTATCACCTCATCCAGCTCCCGGCCCGGGTGCTTGCCGTGATAGTGCGCCGTCGCGGCATAGAAGGGCAGGAACATCGCATACGCGGCGTCGTTGCCCGGCTGGAACCGGTTCGTGGCGAAGTTCAGTACCGCCGAGATGAGCATCAGCCCGTTGAGGTACATCCCGCTGGACTGCAGGTGCTGGGCCAGCGCGGCGGCACGGGTGGTGCCGTAGGACTCCCCAGCCAGCAGTTTCGGGGACATCCAACGTCCCTCTGCGGTGACCCACTGGCGGATCACCTCGCCCACCGACTCGATGTCGCCGGTGAACCCGTGGAAGTCGGCGGCCTTCTGCCCCTCCACCACCCGGGAGTGCCCGGTGGAGACCGGATCGATGAACACCAGGTCGGAGACGGTGAGCAGGCTCTCGGGGTTGTCGGCCAGGGCATAGGGCGGTGGGAGGAGGTCGCCGACGTCACCCATCACCACCCGCCGCGGACCGAGCACTCCCAGGTGCAGCCAGACGCTGGCCGAGCCGGGACCGCCGTTGAAGGCGAAGGTGACCGGCCGCTCGGCCGGGTCGGCGTCGTCCAGGGTGTAGGCCGTGACACCCACCTGGGCGCGGGCCTTACGGCCCTGCCACACGCCGTCGTCGACCTTGTCCTCATACAGCACCACCCGGCCGGCCTTGGCGGTGTAGTGCAGGGGTCCGGCAGAGGTGGTCAGGGTGTGGCTGGTGGTGACCAGTTCGTCCTCGACACTGGGCTCCGGAGTGGGTTCGCTGGTTTCAGTTTTCTCAGACATCACCGGCGAGCCTACCGAGTCCGGCGCACCGCACTGAACCCGGGACAGGCGCAGACGCCGCCCTGCGCACCGACCGGGTCGCCGCGAGCGATAGAGCCTGGAACGGCGCGGACTTCGTGGCGTGACGCAGCGGTTGCCACCACCCCTTCCGGCCGCGACCACACCGTTCAAGATGCCGAACCGCACGATTGCCGCCATGCTCAGATGCACAACTGAGCGTCGGAAGGCGCATCGAACGAAGGAGCAGAGTATGGCCCTGTGGTTGATCCTCATTATCGTTGGCGTGATCATGCTGGTGATCGGAGTCGCGGTCGAAGCGGCCCAGATCCTGATTTGGATCGGGATCATCATCCTGGTCGCCTCGATCATCATGTCCTTGGTCACGAGGGGCCGGGGTCGCGTGTAGCCCTACATACTGCCCATGATCTCCGTGCACCGGGCTGCCCCACGTGGGGCAGCCCGGTGCATGCATGTCCGGGCCCGGGCGACACAGGTGTCACGGGCGCACTTCTCGGGCCCAGCGCGCCCCGAGTGCCCCGAGCCCCTACCGCAGTAGGGGGTGGAGGTTCGCTCTGGCGGGTGATGTGCCGGTGCCGATCGGCAACATAGATTCCAGGTATGACCACTACTGCTCCGGCACCCCAGTCCGTCCGGCCCGGGGACGACGCGCTGATCGGTGGCGCGTCCTCGCCCGCCGGTCCTGCGCAGGCCGGTGCCACACCTTCTGCTCGGGCCGGTGCCGCGCCGCGAACTCCTGGGCGCGGGAGTGCCGTGCAGGCCGCGCAGCGCGACTTCCTGGAACTGAAGCGCAAGGTGAAGGCCGCCGGGCTGCTGGGTCGCCGTCCGGGCTGGTACATCGCCCGTGGAGTGGTGTTGCTGGTCGCCTTCGGCGGAGCGTTCACCCTGCTGTTCACCTTGGGCCGCACGCCGTGGCAGTTGGCGGTGGCCGTGCTGTTCGGGGTGTTGTTCACCCAGGCCGCGTTCCTGGGCCACGACGCCGCACACCAGCAGGTGTTCTCCTCCGGCAAGCGCAACGAGTGGCTCTCCATCCTGGTCGCCAACCTGGTGGTGGGGTTGAGCAATGGCTGGTGGGCTCGCAAACACGGCAAACACCACGCCGACCCGAACACCATCGGCAAGGACGGGGACATCAAGACCGGCGCGCTGGTCTTCAACCCCGAGGACGCCCCCGGCCGCAGCGGCGTGCTCGGTTGGGTCACCCGCCGGCAGGGATGGCTGTTCTTCGCCATGATCACCCTGGAAGGGTTCAACCTGCACTTCCGGGCGATCCAGACGATCGTCACCAGCAAGGACCTGCGCTACCGCGCGTTGGAGTCGGTGCTCGTGGCCGTGCGGCTGATCGGCTTCCCGGTCCTGCTCGTGTTCGCGCTCGGACCGTGGCTGGGTCTGGCGTTCCTGGTCGTGGAACTGATGGTCTTCGGCTTCTACATGGGCGCGAGTTTCGCACCCAACCACAAAGGCATGCCGCTGATCGGCAAGAACGACACCGTCAACTTCCTGCACCGTCAGGTGATGACCTCCCGGAACATTCGCGGCGGGGCGGCGATGACCTGGGCGATGGGGGGGCTCAACCTCCAGATCGAGCACCACCTGTTCCCGAGGATGCCCAGTGTGAACCTGCGCCAGGTGCGCCCGATGGTGCGCGAACTGTGCGAAGCCCGGGATATCCCCTACACCGAGACAGGTCTGCTGGAGTCCTACCGGATCGTGGTGGAGTACCTCAACCGCGTCGGGCTGGGTCACGCCGATCCGTTCGAGTGCCCGATGGTGATGAACAACCGCCCCTTCTGAACGCCGGCCGCCGGCAGCGGCTAACAGCAGCGCAGCGGCACCCGGCGCCACGACCCTCCCACACAGCGAAGTGTCTCCAAGGGTGTGGCGCCCGCTATCGCACTGGACGCACCTGAAACGTCCGGATGTGGCGCGGCCGATCTCCGCCGCACCGAGCTCCGCCCCGCCCCGTTCCGGACCGGAATATGGACGCTGCCCCGAAACCTGGTTGTGGCCGGGGTGAGAGCGCTAGAGTGTGGCGCACTTCACCGAACCAGTCCGGGCCGGGTGGTTCCTCCGGGAAATCGACCGGTCGTCATCGACGAAGATCGGAGACGGTGTGAACTCCCTCATCCTCGCCCTCGTCGGCGTCAGCATGATGATCCTGGGTTACCTGCTCTACTCCAAGTTCCTCGGCCGGCGTATCTACCGGCTCAGCGCCTCGTTCCGGACCCCCTCCCATGAACTCCGCGACGGGGTGGACTACGTCCCGACCAACAAGTACGTGCTCTGGGGACACCACTTCACCTCCGTGGCCGGCGCCGCACCGATCGTCGGCCCCGCAGTCGCCGTCATCTGGGGCTGGCTGCCGGCCTTCCTGTGGGTCACCCTGGGCACCGTCTTCTTCGCCGGTATGCACGACCTGGGCGCGCTGTGGGCCTCGGTGCGCAACAAGGGTCAGTCGATCGGCACCCTGTCCGGCCGGTACATCGGCCCCCGGGGACGGAACCTGTTCCTCGTCGTCATCTTCCTGTTGCTGCTGATGGTCAACACCGCCTTCGCCGTGGTCATCGGTGGGCTGCTGGTCGCCAACCCCAGCGCGGTGATCCCCGCCTGGGGAGCGCTGGTGGTGGCCGTGCTCATCGGGCAGGCGATCTACCGGTGGAATCTCAACCTGATCTGGGTCTCCATCATCGGGCTGGTTGCGCTGTACGCCCTGATCATCCTGGGCGACAACTTCCCGATAGTGCTGCCCGAGACCGTCCTGGGCTTGTCCGCCGAAGCGTTCTGGGTGCTGGTGCTGTTCCTCTATGCCGGCCTGGCCTCGATGTTGCCGGTGTGGGTGCTGCTGCAGCCACGCGACTACATCAACGGGCTGCAACTGTTCCTCGCCCTGGGCATCCTGTACGTGTCGGTGGCCATCGCCTCACCGACGATCGTGGCCCCGGCGTTCAACGACGCCGTACCGGCGGGCACCCCGAGCCTGGTGCCACTGCTGTTCGTCACCATCGCCTGCGGGGCGATATCGGGCTTCCACGGAATCGTCTCCTCGGGCACCAGTTCCAAACAGCTCGACAAGGAGTCCGATGCCCGGTTCGTCGGGTACTTCGGTGCCGTGGGGGAAGGTCTGCTGGCGCTGGGGTCGATCATCGCGGTCACCGCGGGCTTTGCCACCCTGGCCGACTGGGAGAGCGTGTACACGGCCTTCAGCGAAGGCGGGGCCCCCGCTTTCGTCCAAGGCGGCGCCAACATCGTCAACTCCGGGCTGGGCCTGCCCGTCTCGCTCAGCACCACCATCCTGGCGACGACGGCGGTGCTGTTCGCGGCCACCACCATGGACACCGGTGTGCGTCTGCAACGCTACGTGGTCCAGGAGGCCTTCAGCATCGTCAACAAGAAGATCGGCACGATCCTGGCGACCGTCATCGTGCTGATCTTCGGCATGGGCCTGGCGTTCTCCATCAGCGCCGAGGGCGCCGGGGGCATGATCATCTGGCCCCTGTTCGGGACCACGAACCAACTGCTGGCCGGGCTGACCCTGTCGATCATCACGGTGATGCTGCTGCGCAAGGGCCGCAACCCCCTCCCGGCGCTGATCCCGCTGGTGTTCGTGTTCGTGATGTCGCTGTATGCCGCGCTGGTGCAGGTGGGCCAGTTCTTCTCCGACGCCAACTGGTTGCTCTTCATCCTCGATGTCATCATCATCGTCGCCGCTCTGTGGGTGATCGTGGAGGCGGTGAACGCCATGCTCAAGGCCCGCAAGGAACCACTCGAGGTCGACGACGAGCCGGTGGTCGCCGAGGGTAGGACGGTTGAGGAGGGGCGGGAGCGTTGACGAACGGGGGCGAGAACCTCTCGGCCCCACGCCGCTTCGCGGCCGGGCTGCGGGAGTTCTACGTCGCCCCCTACCGGCGCACCTTCGCCCGCGCCCAGCGTGACGAGGACGACCTGTTCATGATGATCGTGCTCGCCGAGATGCTGGGCGTGCCCAACCCGGCCAGCTACTACACGGTGGAACTGCTGCCGGTGATGTACGACCGCTTTCACGACTGGCACCGCCGGATGGGGATGGACCACTCGCCCCTGGATCACTTCTCGTGCTGCTAGGACTCGCCGGGTCCCGCCGAGTGTTGTTCGTCGGCGGCAAGGGCGGAGTGGGCAAGACCGTGGTCGCCTCCGCGGTCGGATGTCACCAGGCAAGGGCCGGACGGCGGGTGCTGGTGGTCTCCACCGACCCCGCCCACAACCTGGGTCACCTGTGGCGCCGGGAGGTGGGTGATGAGGTCGTGCCCCTGGCCGGGGACGTGGAGAACCTGGAGGGTCTGGAGATCGATCCGGCCCGGACCACCGACGAGCACCTGGCCGCGGTGGGCCACCAGGTGCGGCGACTGATGCCCGAGCACCTCTCCGGTGAGGTGGACAAGCACCTGGCGCTGGCCCGCGACGCCCCCGGCACCCACGAGGCGGCCGTCCTGGAGCGGGTGGCTCAGGTGCTGGAGGACGCCTCGCACGATCTGGTGATCTTCGATACCGCACCCTCGGGGCACACCTCGCGACTGATGAGCCTGCCCGAGACGATGTTCGCCTGGACCGAGGGCCTGCTGCGCCGGCAGGACCGCTCGGCCAGGTTCGGGGCCGCGTTGCGCGGGCTCGATCCGGACGCGGGTGCCGCCGGAATCGTGGGGACCGGGCGGCGGGTGGACCAACGGGCCGAGCGTGATCACGAGATCAGACGGATCCTGCTGCGTCGACGCACCCGGTTCGAACGGTTGCGGGATCTGATCACCGACGCCGAGCGCACCGCGTTCGTGATCGTGCTGGCCGCCGAGCGGCTTCCCGCGATGGAGACGATCGAGCTCTACGGCCAGTTGCTGCGCTCGGGGGTGCACGTGGGCGCCCTGGTGGTGAACAAGCGCTCTCCCGCCGACGCCGGAGGCCTGCTTGCCGACCGCCGTGCCCAGGAGGACGTCCATCTGGACACCGTGCGCGAGGCGCTGGGGCACGTCCCGATGATCGAGTTGCCGCTGCTGGCAGGTGACATCGTCGGTGAGGCAGCGGTGCAACGCTTCGCCGATCTCATCGCCGCCGCATCCTGAGCCCGCCGCACCCCGCACGATCCGGTGCCCCACGGGTGACATCTGGCACTTCTTGGCCGGCACCTGCCTTGCCAGGGTCTGAGAGTCCCCGGATCGCGGGACGACGACCGGCGAGACAGAGGAAGAGCATCCGTGTGCAGCAGCCACCCGGCCCGAGCGAGCAGCAACACCGAGGCCGACGGTCCCGGTCAGCCGGCGAACCCTGAAAGCCTCGGACGTCGCGCGGAGTGACCCGCCGCCGGCTCCTGTGGGCCGGGGGATCCTTGCCGG
Organism: Pseudactinotalea sp. Z1739; assembly: GCF_049725055.1. The sequence goes on from NZ_JBMPQA010000003.1 coordinate 168,663, forward strand.
TGGCGCGGTGGCAGTGGCCGCTGGTGGTGCGACGGCGATCGACCCCGACGGGGCACTCGGCCTGTCCGACCTGCCCGGTTACTACTGGGACATGGCTCGTTATCTGCCCGGGGGTCGCCGCGACTTCCTCGCCCACGGGGTGACCGCGGTGCGCAGCCTCGGCGACGAACTCACGTGGGTCCATGAACTGCGTCAGCAGGTCGGGAACGGCACCCTGGAGGGTCCCCGGGTGTTCTTCGCCGGCCCGACGCTGACCACCCCCGGTGGCCACCCGATCAGCACGTTCGACGTTCCTGCCGACTCCGAAGGGATCCGACTTCCGGGCAACCCGGCGCAGGCTCAGGCGCAGGCTCAGGCTCAGGCTCAGGCTCAGGCTCAGGCTCAGGCTCAGGCTCAGGCTCAGGCGATCGTGGCGGAGTTGTGCGAGGGCGAGGACCGGGTCGAAGTGATCAAGGTGATCCAGGAGAGCAGAACCGCCGACCGCCCGCTCACCCCGCACGAACCCGAGGTGCTGGCCGCAGTCGCCGCCGCCGCCCATGACCTGGGTGTGCCGGTCACGGCCCACTGCGGCACCGTCACGGACCTGACCCAGGCGGTAGGGGCCGGCTTCGACGGCATCGAGCACCTGTCCCCGCGCGACCCCACGGCCCCCTGGGATGAGGTCCCCCGGACCGCGACGATGGGCTGGCCGGAGGGCCTGCTGGATCAGATGGCCGCCGCCGGCGTGGCGTTGGACCGGACGCTGATGGTCGAACTCCGCGACCCGGCCGACCAGCCGCCGGAGCTCGCACAACTCGGGGAGCCGGTGTACTCCCGGCTCCTCGAAACCCATCGGGCCGGCGTCGCCATCATCGCCGGCAGCGACGCGGCGGTGCCGGGGATGGGTTTCGGCGGCGGCCTGCTCCGGGACGTGCGGGCCCTGGTGGTCCTCGACGGCGATCCGCTCGCTGACCTCGGGGCCATGCAGCACGTGATGGCGGTGCTACGCGAGGGACGCGTGGTCTCCGGGGAGATCGCGGCCGCCTGAGTGGTTCCGGGCACGCCCTCGAGGACGACGCTAGTGGCCGTAGTCGAGTGTCCCGCCCGTCGTCGTCGACCACATGCGTCGCTTTCGGCGCCGTGCCCCAGGGCGGGGGGCTGGTGATCGCCGTTAGGCTCCGTTCCCATGGAGTCCCCGATCGATGTCTACCTGCGCAGGGTGCACGCGGAGATCTCCGAGGTGCGCGAGGGCACGCCCTACACGGTGGGCCCACGGGGCACCACGATCAACCCCGACGACTTCGGCATCTGCCTGGCGACGGTGGACGGGTACATCTACGAGGTGGGGGTGACATCCAAGGCGTTCTCGATGCAGTCGCTGTCCAAACCGTTCAGTTACGGGCTGGCGCTGAGCGACCTGGGCCCGGAGGTCGTGGACGAGAAGGTGGATGTGGAACCCTCCGGGGAATCCTTCACCGAGATCTCCCTCGCCCCGGGGTCCGGGCGTCCCGCCAACGCCATGATCAACGCCGGCGCCCTCGCGGTGAGTTCGTTGCTCAAGGGGGCCGGCGGCAAGTCGGCGATCACCCGGATCGAGGAGCACTACTCCGCCTTCGCCGGCCGTGAACTGCGCAGCAACGCCCGGATCTACGGCGCCGAGCGTCGCAACAGCGACCGCAACCACGCCCTGGCCTACCTGCTCAGTTCCGTCGACATCATCGAGGGCTCCCCGACCGCCGCGCTGGAGACCTATCTGCGCCAGTGCGCGGTCCAGATCACCTGCCGCGACCTGGCCATGATGGCGGCCACCCTCGCCAACGGCGGTACCAACCCCCGCACCGAGGAGGAGGTGCTGGGCATCGGCGCCGTGGAGCGGGTGCTGTCGGTGATGATGACCTCCGGGATGTATGACAGTGCCGGCGACTGGGTGGTCAACGTCGGTATGCCGGCCAAGTCGGGGGTGGGGGGAGGCACGCTCGCCGTCCTGCCGGGCCAGGCCGGGCTCGCGGTCTTCTCCCCGCCGCTGGACGAGCACGGCAACAGCATCCGCGGCGTGGCCACCTGTCAGCGGCTGTCCAGAGACACCGACATGCACTTCGTGCGCTCCGCCCGGGCGGGCCGGTCCGCGATCCGGGCGACCTACCCGATCACCGAGGTTCCCTCCGACGTGCGCCGCACCGAGGACGCCGAGGTGGGGCTGCGCGAGACGGGCGAGCGGGCGATGATCATCGAACTGGCCGGGGACCTGCTGTTCTCCGGCACCGAGTCGATGATCCGGGAGATCGCCGACCTGCCCGGGGACGTGGAGTTCGTCGTGCTCGATGCGCGCCGGGTCGATGAGGTCAGTCGCATGTCCGTGAACCTGCTGGGAGAGGTGATCGACCTCTTCGAGGCGGCCGGACGGCGACTGGTGCTGATCGACCCCGACGCCAACCTCACCTCCGTACTGCCCGTTGATCACCTACCCGGCGGCCAGGTGCCGGTCTTCAGCACCCGCAGCACCGCCGTCGCCCACTGCGAGGGGCAACTGCTGCGGCGCCACTTCCCCGACCTCGCGGTGCCCGCGCGCGTACCGGTGCGCGACTCCCCGGCGATGGCCCAGTTGAGCCCGCAGGACGCCGAGGCCCTGGTGACGCGGATGGAGTCGCGAACCTACGACGACGGTGCGGTGCTGCGTCGCATCGGCCAGCGATTCGGTGGGGTGTACTTCATCGTCTCCGGGACGGTCACCACCACCGCACGCGACCCGGAGGGCAACCAGGTGCGCCTGACCACCCTCAGTGCGGGCATGACCTTCGGCGAACTCTCCCTGGGCCGCCAGGACCGCCAGCGGACCACCCAGCGTGCCGTCGGGCCCGTGGAGGTCATGGTCCTCACCGACGAAGCGATCGCTGATCTCGAACACAGCGACCCCCGCCTGGCGGTCGAACTCTGGCGGTCCCTGACCCGGGAGGCCTACACCCGGGTGGACCAGTACATGCGCGAGGTCACCGCCCTCGTTCGCGACTGAGGCGATCCTCAGTAGACTGGGAAGCCCGGACCGGGGATCCATGACACGAACCGACGACGCCGTCAGCACGAAACCATCAAGGAGCCATAGCCCGCACCGGGACCCTGCGAGGGAAGGAGCACAACGGTGAACTTCTTCGAGTTCCTCGCCAACCGCAGCAGCGACTTCATCGAACTCGGGATCGAACACGCCGCCGTCGTCGGCGCGTCCGTCGTGATGGCGACCATCATCGGCGTCAGCGTCGGCATCCTCACCTACAAGAGCGAACGCTCCCGTGAACTGGTGCTGGCCACCGCCGGGGTCATCCTGACCATTCCCTCCTTCGCCCTGTTCGTGCTGTTGCTCGGTCCGCTCGGGCTGGGTTGGCAGCCGGTGCTGGTGGCGCTCACGGGATACGGCCTGCTGCCGATCCTGAGGAACACGATCACCGGGTTGCGCGGCGTCGACCCCGCCGTCATCGAGTCGGCCAAGGGCATGGGCATGAACCGGCGCCAGCAGCTGCTGCGGATCGAGTTGCCGCTCGCCTGGCCGGTCATCATCACCGGCATCCGGGTCACCACCCTGGTGCTGCTCGGGATCGCCGCCATCGGCGCCATCGTCAACGGCCCCGGCTATGGCGACTTCATCTTCGAGGGTCTGCGCAGGGTCGGGACCCCGGTGGCGGTGAACCTGGTCCTGGCCGGCATCGTCGGCGTGATGGTCCTTGCCGTGTTGTTCGACCTGGTGTTCTACTCCGCTCGCCGCCTGACCACCTCCAAGGGGATCCGATGACGACTTCCGAACCGACCGCCAGTGCCGACCGCGAGGTGATGATCCGCCTGGAGGGTCTGACCAAGCGCTACCCGGGCCAGTCCCAGAACGCCGTGGATGCGCTGGACCTGGAGATCTACCGGGGTGAGATCGTCGTGCTGGTCGGACCGTCCGGGTGCGGCAAGACCACCACGATGAAGATGATCAACCGCATCATCGAGCCCACCGACGGGCGCATCATCATGGCCGGGGAGGACGTCACCAAGGGCAACCCGGATGAGTTGCGGCGCAAGATCGGCTACGTGATCCAGCAGGTCGGGTTGTTCCCGCACATGACCATCGGGGAGAACATCGCCACCGTCCCGCACCTGCTGGGCTGGGACAACGCCCGCACGGCCGAGCGGGTGGACGAACTGCTGAACCTGGTCAACATGCCGGCCGAGACCTACCGCGACCGGTACCCCAAGGAACTCTCCGGCGGCCAGCAGCAACGGGTGGGGGTGGCCCGCGCACTCGGCGGTGACCCCGCGGTGCTGCTCATGGATGAACCGTTCGGCGCGATCGACCCGATCACCCGGGACCGGCTGCAGAACGAGTTCCTGCGCCTGCAGGCCGAGGTGCGCAAGACCATCGTCTTCGTCACCCACGACATCGACGAGGCGATCAAGATGGGCGACCGGATCGCGATCCTGCGGGAGGGCTCGCACGTGGCCCAGTACGACACCCCCGAGCAGATCCTCACCGCCCCGGCCGACGACTTCGTCTCGGAGTTCATCGGCCGCGGCGCCTCGCTGAAGCGGCTGAATCTGTCCAGGGTCGCCGACATCGAGTTGCGGCCATGGCCCACGGTGAGCCTCGACACCCCGCCGGCCGAGGCGTTGCAGACCCTGCGAGGCGTAGCGGAAGCCTCACTGCTCGTGCTGGACGAGGCCGGCCGGCCCCGGCGCTGGGTCAATGCCGAGGACCTCGGTCGCGCCGACGGGCGCCGGCTGGACCAGGTCGGGCTGGCTCCGCGGGCGGTCGTGGAGCCCCGCGCCACCCTCAGCGACGCCCTCAACGAACTCATCACCGCTCGTTACGCCATCACGCTGGTCGTCGACGACACCGGCGCCTACCAGGGCGTGGTGGACATCGATCAGATCAACGAGGCGATCCGCACGATGCGTGCCTCGGCGGTCGACCAATCACGGGCCGGGCTGCAGGAGCAGACATGAGCGTGGCACCTGCGGCACAGGCCAGATCCAGCACCGGGACGGCGGCGGGTGGGCGCAGCCTCGGCAGCTACCTGCTCATGCCGCTGCTGCTGGCGGGGGTGCTCCTGGCGCTGTACCTGTACGTGTCGAACCAGGAACTCGACTCGATCGAGGCCCGCACCCTGACCTTCCCGAGAATCCTCGATGCCGCCCGCGACCACGTCCTGCTCACCGCGGCCTCCACCGTCATCACGTTGCTGATCGCCATCCCGCTGGGGATCATGCTCACCCGCCCCTTCGCCCGCCGGATCAGGGCGTACGTGATCGGCGTACTCACTGTGCTGCAGGCGGTTCCCACGATCGCGGTCCTGGTGCTGCTGGCCGTGGTGTTCCTGATCCTGGGGTTCTGGATAGCGATCATCGGGCTGGTGCTGTACGCCATCGTCCCGGTGCTGCTGAACACCATGGTCGGGATCGAACAGGTCGACGACAACGTCCTGGAAGCCGGCCGCGGCATGGGGATGTCCAAAGCCACCGTGCTGCGCAAGATCGAACTCCCCCTGTCCATCCCGGTGATGCTGGCCGGGATCCGCACCGCACTGGTGATCAACGTCGGCACCGCCACGCTGGCCACCTACATCAATGCCGGCGGTCTCGGCGACATCATCTCCGCGGGCCTGGCCACGAACCGGTTCACCATCCAACTGGTCGGTGCGGTCCTGACCTCGGTGCTGGCCCTGTTGATCGACTACCTGGCCGGGGTCGTGGAGGAGGTGCTCCGGCCACGAGGGCTGTAAGCCCGCCCCGGACCGCGGCGGTGACGCCCGGCAGAACCACCCACACAAGGAGACGAAACCATGATTCGGAAGCGAACCACCGCAACGATCGCGGGCGGGGCCACCGCGCTGCTCATGCTCGCCGCATGCAACGGTGACGGCAATGGCGGCACCGGTGACGGCGAGTTGGAGGGGGCCACCATCATCGTCGGCTCCAAGGAGTTCACCGAGCAGCGCCTGCTCGGGCAGATGACCGCGGCGCTGCTGGAGGACGCCGGTGCCTCGGTCACCGACCAGACCGGCCTGGAGGGCACCGCCACCGTCCGCTCGGCCCTGGAGAACGGTGAGATCGACATCTACTGGGAGTACACCGGAACCGGCTGGGTGAACATCCTCGGCAACAGTCCCGACGACGTGCCCGAGGACCTGTGGACCGCTGTGTCCGAGGCCGACACGGAGAACGGGATCGCGTGGCTGGAGGCGGCGCCGTTCGAGAACACCTATCGGATCGCCGCCACGGAGGAGTTCGCCGCGGAGAACGGGCTGGCCACCAGCACCGACATGGCCGAGTTCGTCCAGGCCAACCCCGACCAGGGCCGGATCTGCGCCGCCGCGGAGTTCATCGCCCGTGACGACGGGCTCCCCGGTCTGCAGGAGACCTACGGGTTCGAGTACTCCGAGGTGGTCGAGATGGCCCTGGACCTCATCTACACCCAGGTGGGCCAGGGTTGTGAGTTCGGTGAGGTGTTCTCCACCGACGGACGCATCGTCGCCAACGATCTGATGGTGCTGGAGGATGACCAGAGCTTCTTCGTCGAGTACGCCGGGGCGGTGACCCTGCGCCAGGAGACCCTGGATGAGTACCCCTACATCGGCGAGGTCATGGAAGCGGTCAGCGCCGAACTGACCAACGAGACCATGCTCGAACTCAACGCACGCATCGACGTCGACGGAGAGGGCGAGCGGAACGTCGCCGAGGACTGGCTGACGGAGAACGGCTTCCTCGACTGACACCGGCCGACTCAGGCCACCGCCCAAGCACGACGACGACGGGGCGTCCGGGACACCGGGCGCCCCGTTCTCGTGTGGCCGGCCCGGCGATGCTACGCCTCGACGAACCGTCCGATCGTGCGGCCCACGTCGAATCCGGGCAGCGCCTCGGTGAACATCCGGTAGTAGGCCAGTTCCTCCCGGGTGCGCAACGGGGGGGTGAGCACGCCGGCGTTCGCGTGCAGATCCTCCTCGGTGACGGTGGCCTCATAGTGCTCGCGCAGCACGTCGTTCATCCCGGTGCCCTCACCGAACTGCTCCTTGCGGCGCCACAGCACCTCATCGGGCAGCCACCCGTCGAACGCCCGCCGCAGCATCCACTTGGCCGGCCGGTCCGGCCCGATCAACTTCCACTCCGGGGGCAGTGCGAGAGCCAGCTCGACCACATCCAGGTCCAGGAAGGGCAGCCTCGGCTCGATCCCATGGGCGCCGGCCATCCGGTCCACCCGCTGCAACCCCCCGATGTGCATCCCCTCGAGGGTCTCGATCAACTCCTCGTGCAGTTCCGCACCGGAGGTGTGCCGCCCGTAGTGGGCATACCCGGCGAACAACTCATCGGCACCCTCGCCGGCCAGCACCACCTTCACATGCTGCCCGGCCAGACCACAGACCAGGAAGTGGGGCACCGCGGAGTGCACCAGGGTGGGGTCGAAGGACTCCAGTTCGGCGATGATCCGCGGCACCAGTTCGATGGCGTCCACCGCGGTGTAGGTGAGTTCGTGGTGCTCGGTTCCGCAGTGTTGCGCCACCAGTCGCGCGGCGAGCAGGTCGGGACTGCCCTCGAGTCCGACGGCGAACGTCGGCAGGGTCCGCCCCTGCCGGCCGGCTAGGTGGGCGGCCACAGCCACCACGATGGAGGAGTCGACGCCGCCGGAGAGCAGCACCCCCACCGGCACTTGCGCGTCCAGGCCCTGCTGCACCGACCGGACGATCGTGTCCCGGAGCGCGGCGAACACCCAGGGCGGGGGCTCCTCGTGCGGCGCCCTGCTGTTCAGCAGCACCGGGGAGGCACCGGGGAAGGTCGGCCCGGCGATCAGCCCCTCCTCCGGGGTCCAGGAGTGCCCGGGCGGGAATGGTTCGACGTCGGCTCGCCAGTCGGGATCGAACGCGGTCAGTTCGGAGGCGAACAGCACCGTGTCCCCGCGACGTGCCCAGTACAACGGTGCGATACCGAGCACGTCCCGGGCCACCGTGAAGCGGCCGTCCGCTGCCGTGATGACCAGGGCGAACGTGCCCCACAACTGCTCGAAGGCGCGCCGGCCCTGGTCCTCGTACAGGTGCAGTGCCACCTCCAGATCGGACTGGGTGCGGAACCGGTCGCTGCCCAGCTGGTCACGCAGGCGCCGGTCGTTGTAGATCTTCCCGTCCCCCACCAGCCAGATCGCCTGCCGGGTTCCGGCCAGCGGCTGCGCGCCGGTGTCGGGATCGGTGATCGACAAGTAGCGCGAGCCCACCCATCCCTCGCCCGCCCGGCGGAAGCCCACGCCGTCGGGCCCGCGGTGTGCCATTCGTTCCAGCATGCGCCTGCCCAGGTCGTCCTCGAAGGGCCCGTGGGCGGCAACGATCGCTGACATCTGCTCCTCGTTCCTCTCGGCGGTGCCGATGGTATGTCCCGGCAGCACTTCCATCATCGGATGCTGTCGGCGATGGGCAACTCGGCGCACGGCAGTCCGGCGCAGGAGCCTCGTGGGCCACGTCCACGCTGCACGCCGGCGAGGAGCGGCACACAATGGTGCGATGCCCCTGCTCACCGTTGGTCACGGCGCGCTGTCTCGAGCGGAACTTCGGGACCTGCTGATCGGCGCGGAGGTGGAATCCGTGGTGGATGTGCGGCGCTTTCCCGGTAGTCGGCGTAACCCCGATGTGGGCCGGGACGCGTTGGCGTCCTGGTTGCCCGAGGCCGGCATCGGCTACCGGTGGGAGGAGCATCTGGGCGGCCGCCGGCACCTGACCAGGGCCGCGCAGGCACGCTCACCCGACACGTGGTGGCAGGTGGCGGCCTTCCGCGCCTATGCCGGTTACACCCGCACCGAAGAGTTCCGTGCCGCGCTGACGCGGGTCGTTCAGGAGGCACGCGCCGCACGGGTGGCGGTGATGTGCTCGGAGTCGGTGTGGTGGCGCTGCCACCGCCGGATCATCGCGGACGTGACGGCGATGACGACGGACGTCCCGGTCCTCCACCTGATGCACGACGGGGCCGTGCGAGCGCACCCGCCCTCCGAGGGTGCACGTGCGGGGGAGGATGGCCTCGTGTGGGACGTGCCCGGTAGCGTGGGCGCCCCCAGTCACGACGACGAGGATGGAGCACAGCGATGAGCGCCACGATTCAGGTCACCTTCGATGCCCGTGATCCACGAGCCCTCTCGATCTTCTGGCGCGACGTCCTGGGGTACACCCACCCCGCGCCACCGGGGGTGGACCTGCCGCCGGGAGGCGATCCACTGGCGGCCTGGGATCAGTTCCTGGAGGATTCGGGATTGCCGAAGGAACTGCACAACAGTGCCTCGGCCCTGGAGGACCCCGATGGCTCGGGTCCGCGGATCTTCTTCCAGCGGGTGCCCGAGGACAAGGTCGCCAAGAACCGTGTGCATCTCGATGTGCGGACCGCCTCGGACCTTCGGGGCGAGGCACGCATGGAGGCACTGGAGTCAGAGTGCCGGCGCCTGGTGGCCCTCGGCGGCACTCGATTGGAGCGGCACGAGCCGGAGGAACCGACCAGTATCGGCTTCATTGTAATGGCCGACCCCGAGGGCAACGAGTTCTGCCTCGACTGAAGGGCCCCCGGCCCAGCGCGACGAGACCGTCCCGCCGGGCCGGGGTGGATGCTCACGCCAACGGTGTGAAGTCCCGGCTGGCGATGTGCTCGGGCCGTGGCCGGCTCGCGCCGAATGGCTCGACCAGCGCGTTCTCCACGCTGTTGAACACCAGGAAGATGTTCGAGCGCGGGAAGGGCGTGATGTTGTTGCCCGATCCGTGCATGATGTTCGAATCGAACCACAGGGCCGAACCGGCCGGTCCGGTGAACTGCTCGATGCCGTAGCGGTGGGCCATGTCGGTGATGGCCCCGGTGCTGGGCACGCCGATCTTCTGCTCCTTCAGGGAGGACGCGTGGTTGTTCTCCGGCGTGGCACCCACGCTGGGGACGAACTCCCTGTGGGAGCCGGGCATGACCATCAGGCCGCCGTTGTAGGGGAAGTTGGGGGTGAGTGCGATCGAGCAACTCACCGCCCGCGGTGCCGGCATCCCGTCCTCGGCGTGCCACGTCTCGAAGTCGGAGTGCCAGTAGAAGCCGGCGCCCTTGAATCCGGGCATGTAGTTGACCCGGCTCTGGTGCAGGTACACCTCCGATCCCAGGAGTTGCCGGGCGCGGTCAAGTAGCCGCGGGTCGCGGGACAACGCGTCGATCATCGGGCTGAGGCTGGTCACCTCGAAGATCGAACGCACCTCACCGGAGGCCTTCTCGGTCACCACGCGCTCATCGCCGGTGATCGACTGATCGCTCACCAGGCGGTCCAGCTCGGCGCGGTAGCCCTTGACCTCATCGGCGGTGATGAAATCCTGCAAGATCGAGAAGCCACGCTCCTCGTGGGCTTGCAGGGCAGTGTCATCGAACGGGCCGCCCTCGGCCGACCCCCAGACTGTGGGGTGATTCCGCTGGACCGGCGCTCCGGCCTCGGTCAAGCGGGTTGGGTACAGGTCGTGGGCGCGTTGGGCCACGGCTGTCACGGATCTCTCCTCTCATCGGGTTCAGGGATCGAGCCCTGCCCCTGCAAGAAGCGTCCGGTCCGGTGGCACCGAACCGGTCGATACCTGAGGGAACTAGGACCCGTATTCGACCGTACGCCACATCGGCGGGTGGTGCGCGCAGACAGTCGTGACCGGCGCGCAGTGGCCGTGCCACAGCCCGGGTGCAGGAAAGAGGTTTCCGGGCGATACACCAGGCGAAACCGGGCCATGGAAGGACGAGAAGAACTTCTTCGAAAAAGACTTGGCTCGCCTGGGCCGGCGCTCTAGTCTCGATCTGTTCCTGATCCCCTGGACCGTTGCCTAGCCAGCACGACGCGGTTCCACGACGCTGAAGGAGGTGAGCACCCTGATGAACATCATGAAGATCATGACCGGTCTCGACACCGGCGCATGCATTGCCCGTACCGACGCAGATCTGCGTCCTCGTGGCGACCGCGCCCCGGGTGCCGCCTATGGCGCATTCGGCACCGGCGTCACCACCATCGGCTTCGCGGCCGGCAGCTAGCCACCAGCACTGCACTCATCCGCCGCGGAGCCCTCCCTTCAGGGTCCGCGGCCTTCCTGCTTCATGGCAGGAGGAACCCTCCGGGCTCGGTAGACATCACCACCGCTCAGGAGCATCTCGTGCAGTACACATCGATTCTCGATCAGCCGTCGGGGTCGTCGACCACGTGGCCGCTGGACGCGGGCCCGCTGGTTACCGTGGTCCAGGTAGACCTGCCCTGTCAGGACGTGGCCACCAGCGACCTGTGGTTCGCCGAGCACACCCAGCAGATCGAGCAAGCCAAGGCTATGTGCCAGGCGTGCCCCCTCAAGGCCGAGTGCCTCGATGGCGCGCTGGCACGTCGGGAGCCCTGGGGCGTCTGGGGCGGTGAGGTCCTCGTGGACGGGGCCATCGTGGCCCGCAAGCGTGGCCGCGGCCGACCCCGCAAGGACGATCCGAGCGCCCCCTCCAATCAACCGCACCACCTCCGCCGCGTGAGGTGTGCAGCGGAACCAAGCACTAGCAATGAGGAGTACCCATGGCTATCAGCCAGTTGCACCTGATCCCCCGTCGGGTCGCGTACTCGGCAGGGCATTCGCTCATTCACTGGGCGAGCGGTCCGGCCGCTGAGACCGACCGCGCCAGGACCATCGCGCGGGAGGCCGCGCTCCGGCGGCACCGCGCCCGGCGCGACGTCGAACTGGAGCAGCAGCGGGCCCTGAACGTGAATTCCTTCGCGTGGCTGCGGCTCTGAGGAACGACCCCGGACGGGACGGCGCCCCGCGCAACGCCTCGGGCCCCTGGTCAAGCAATCATGCTGATCGGGGGCCCGAAGTCGTTTCCAGGGGCGGCGACGACGGATCCAGGACCCCGTCGCGACCTACGGGCGCGGAGTTGACCCGATCGGTATAGGTTTCGTGTGGAGCAGCGGGAGCGGTGGCACGTTGGTCGAATGACGGTCACCCTGCGTGACGGTGGTGGAGGTCTGGACCATGCCGAACGATTCGTCGGTAGCTCCCGGGCCACGCAATGGCATCGGCCGGTTCGCCCTGCAGTTGGGTGTGGTTGCCGTCGTCACCGCCTTGATCCCGGTCGCGGGGGATTTCATCGCCGCGCCGGCCGCCCTCACCTCGCTGGTGTTGGGGACGGTGGGATATCTGCGCGTCGAGAAGGGGGCGGCGACCAACCCCATCCAGGCGATCGCCGGCGCGATCCTGGGTCTGTCGGCCGGGCTCCTCATCTTCATCACCTACGTCATCACCGCGGCCGCACCTTGATCGGTCGCACCAGGAAGGACTCGGACCCCAGTCGCAGTTCGGTCGGCCGTCTCAACCGGCCAGGAGCACCGCGGCGACCGCCCCGGCCATCATGGCCGGCCCGAACGGGATCTGCGAACGTCGCGACCCCCGCCGGCTGACCAGCACCACGGTCGCCACGAGAGCGTTGATGAGGAACGCCAGCAGCGTGCCCGCGCCGACCTGCCACCACCCGAACCAGCCCAGGAAGGCACCGATCACCGCAGCGAACTTCACATCCCCCAACCCCAGCCCCGAGGGCGCGATGAAGGCCAGCACGAAGTACCCGGCCACCAGGGCCAGGGCGCCCAGGCCGGCTCGGCCCAGATCGGCCCACGCACCGCTGATCCCCGCTTCCAGGACCAGGGGCAGCACCAGGCCGAGCAGGGTCGCCCCCACAACCCGGTCCGGCAGCCGGCGCACCGCCAGGTCGATGACGGACAGCAGCGAACAGCCCACCGCCGCCGCTGCGAACCCCACCAGTTCGGCCCACCCATCGGCAAGCAGTGCGGCCCCCGCTCCCCCGGCGGCGGCCAACGGGACGTGTGCCCGGGAGCGCAACCACCCGGACTCCCTGGGTGTCACCGCCGCGACCTGGCTGGTGAGCAGCCACGCCACCGCTGCAGCCACTACGGCGGTCAGGCCCGCCAGCATCGGTCCTGTCATGTCTCACATGCCGCTGAAAGCCGCGACCATGCTCATCACGGCCGGCCCCATCACCACGATGAACAACACCGGCAGGATGCACAGCATCAGCGGAGCGAGCACCTTCACCGGGAGCTTCTGGGCCTTCTCCTCGGCCCGCTGGCGTCGCTTCAGCCGCATCTCGTCGGCTTGGGTGCGAAGCACGTCGGCGATCGAGATTCCATAGGCGTCGGCCTGGACGACGGCACGGACGAACCGGCGCAGGTCCACCACGGTGGTGCGGGTGGTCAGCGCCTCGAAGGCCTGCCGCCGCGAACGGCCCACCTGGATGTCCTGCAGCGTCCGGGCGAGTTCGGCGGCAAGTGGTCCGTTGCCGTTCTGGGCGGCACGGGCCATCGCCGAGTCGAACCCGAGACCGGCTTCCACCGCGATCGTCATCTGGTCGAGGGTATCGGCCAGTTCCAGTTGGATCTTCTCGTTCCGCTTCTGGCCCTGGCTGTTCAGCAGCAACTCGGGCAGGAAGTAGACCACCACGGTCGCGAACACCCACATCAGCCCGAAGAACGGGGGTGCATCGGCCAGCAGGATCAGGACACTGAGTGCCGTGCCCAGCGGCACCCAGAGCAACTTCAACGTGAGCAGCCTGTCCATCGGCCAGGCCGGGGGCCGGCCACCCAGGGCGTGCTGTCGCTCCAGCACATCGACGATCAGACCCGGGGTGAGCCGGCGCGCGAGTCTGGGGAGCACGCTGTCGCTGCGCTCGTCTGCCTCCGGGTCCTCCGCGGGCTGCACGAGTGCGGCACCGGGCCGGTTCAGGTTGGCCTGCACCCGGCGGCGGTCGGGGTCCAGTGCGCTCCAGGCGGTCCAGGCGCCGATAGCCACGGCAAGGGCGGCGAGGACGGCTGCGATCATGATCGGGGCCATCTCAGAACTCGATCTCCACGACCTTCTTCAGCCACAACCCGCCGACCGTCAGCATGATCGCGCCGACCGCCAGCAACCCGTAGCCGAGCAGACTCTCGATGAACGGCGCCAGATACGCGGGGTTGGTCATAAGCAGAAAACCCCCCACCCCGAACGGCAGCACCATCAGCACCACCGCGGACAACCGGCCCTCAGCGCTCAGGGTGGCCACCTGACGACGGATCTCATTGCGCTGGCGGATGGTGTCGGCCACACCGTCGAGGACCTCGGCAAGGTTGCCTCCCACCTCCCGGTTGATGGCGATGGCCTGGGTGACCCAGGTGAAGTCATCGCTGGCCATCCGGGCGGCGGTCAACCCCAGCGCATCGCCCAGGTCGCGGCCGACCCGCGTCTCGTTGACCACCCGGGCGAACTCCTCCGAGGTGGGGCTGTCCGCCTCCCCGGCCACCGAGGCCAGCGCCTGCGGCAGGCTGTGCCCGGCCCGCAGGTTCGAGGCCATCAGCTGCAGCGAGTCATCGAGTTGGGCGGCGAACATCTTCTGCCGCTTGGCGATCCGCCTGCTGACGCCGAGTTTGGCGCCGATGGGCGCCACACCGGCGAGGAGGACGACGACGAGGGGGTGTGCTCCCAGCACGGCTCCTGCCGCGATGCCGACCAAGGATCCGACCAGAACGAGGAAGAAGAAGTCCTGCGGGCGCATCTTGATCGCGGCCAGTTCGAGCGGGGAGGCCCCGGCGGGGGTGCCCCGGCGGCGCATCACCCGATCGACCGTCGCCGTGGCCACCGCCGCGGCACGCTGTAACGCGCTCGGTTCGGGTCCCCGGTCGGGTCGGCGCCGCTCCACCGGGATCCGCACGGGCCGGGGACCGAGGAGCAGGTAGCCGGCGATACCGGCGGCGGCTGCGGTAGCGATCACGGCTGCGCTCAGCGCCGGGTCGGCAGCGAGGACCGCCATCATCGGGCGAACCCACCCTCGGGCTTGGCGAAGACTCGCGGTGACAGGGAGATGCCCTGTTCGGCGAGCTTGTCGGTGAACCGCGGCCGGATCCCGGTCGGGATCGGTTTACCGAGGAAGCGGCCGTTGGCATCCACCCCGGCGGCGTAGTCGAACGTGAAGACGTCCTGGAGCGTCACGGTCTGGCCCTCCATCCCGTGCACCTCGGTGACGCCCGTGATCCGCCGGGTGCCGTCGCGCAGGCGGGTCAGCTGGATGAACAGGTCCACCGCGGAGGAGACCTGTTCCCGGATCGCGCGCAGCGGCAGGTCCATCCCGGCCATCAGCACCAGGGTCTCGAGTCGGGAGATCGCATCGCGAGGGGAGTTGGCGTGCACGGTGGACAAGGATCCGTCGTGCCCGGTGTTCATCGCCTGGAGCATGTCGAGGCTCTCACCGCCGCGGACCTCACCGACCACGATGCGGTCGGGCCGCATCCGCAGTGAGTTGCGGACCAGGTCGCGGATGGTGACCTCGCCCTTGCCCTCGATGTTGGGCGGGCGCGCTTCCAGGCGGACCAGGTGCTCCTGTTGCAGTTGCAGTTCGACGGCGTCCTCGATGGTGACGATGCGTTCGCCGTCGGGGATGAAGGAGGACAGCACGTTCAGCAGGGTGGTCTTGCCGGTGCCGGTACCCCCGGAGATGATCACGTTCAGCCGGGCCTGCACGCAGGCTTGCAGCAGTTCGGCCATCTCCGGGGTGAGGGTGCCGAACCGGATCAGGTCGTGGACCTTGAACGGATCCTTGCTGAACTTGCGGATCGTCAGCGACGAGCCGTTGAAGGCCAGCGGCGGGATGACGGCGTTGACGCGGGAACCGTCGGGAAGGCGGGCGTCGACCATCGGTGCGGACTCGTCGATCCGTCGTCCCACCCTCGAGACGATCCGTTCGATCACGCGCCGCAGGTGCTGCTCGGACGCGAACCGGCCGTTCGCTCGCTGCAGGCGCCCGCTCTTCTCGGTGTAGATCATGTCCGGGCCGTTGACCATCACCTCGGTGACCTCGGGATCATCGAGAAGACGCTGCAGCGGGCCGTAGCCGAGCACGTCGTCCCGGACCTCGGTGGTCAGCCGGGCACGTTCCGTGCTGGACAGCGGAATGGCGGATTCCTCGATGACCTCATGCAGTTCAGCGCGCACCAGGGCGTGCAACTGGCTCTCGTCGAGGGAGGGGTCGTTCAGCCGGGCACCGATCCGCTTGAACAGGGTGTCCGCCGCCCGGTCCTTGAGGCGGCGGACCGCGTCGTCGGCGGGTCCGCTCCCGGCCGGCGCGATGGCCGCACTCCGGTTCGGGTCCGAACGTGAGATTGCGGCACCGCGCGTCCCCCCCTGCGCCGGCGGCGCCGTGACCGTGGCCGATACACGTGCGGTCTCCCCGGCCGGTGCCGGTGTGTCGTTCACGGCAGTGGCCGGCTCTGCCGGTGCGACGTCCGGCCCGGTCGCGGGGTGGCCCTGGGCGGCGCGCAGCCGTTCGGACAGTCTCATCGGACACCTCGACGCGCGTCCCGGTGCTTGCCGCGCCCGTCCAGCGTGATGCCGTCGGGCAGGAGGCTGTCCACCACCGGCGTCAGCGCCTTGACCAGGGGGTCACGGATCCGGGACTGCATCAGCGGTACACCGAGGTTGAGGGAGGCCGGGGCGGCCTTCGACGTGGGCAACGACGTGCCCACCGGTGCTCCGAGGGTGGCCTCGACGTCAGCGGCGGACATCCCGTGCCCGGCGTCGGCGAAATTGACCAGAACGCGATGGCCCGGGGAGAGCATCCGCAGCTGGGACAGCGTGTCGATCACTTTTCGCATCCCGCGGGCCGAGGGCACGCTCAGGGCGGTGAGCAACAGCGGGTCGGTGGTCCGCTCCAGCGCTGCGAGGGTGTAGTCGGACAGACCCGGGGAGGTGTCCACCACCACGTGGGCGAACTCGGTGGCCAGCATCTGCAGCAACTGGCTGATCTGGGCGCTGGTGACGGCGTCGGCGGCGGCCGGGTGTTCCGGTGCCGGGAGCACGTACAGTCCGGTGTCGGCGTGCAGGGTCAGGTACGTCTTCAGTGCGATGGTGTCGCCGTTGGCGACGCTGGGCAGCGCATCGGGAAGGGCGTAGTCCGGGGTCAGGCCCAACGCGGTGGCCACGTCCCCGAACTGCAGGTCCAGGTCCACCAGCACCGTCGAGTGCGGCATCGTGCGCGCCAGCGCGACAGCGAGGTTGGTCGCGACCGTGGTCTTGCCCACCCCGCCCTTGGAGGAGACGACTGTGACGAGGCGGGCCTTGCGGCCGGCCGCGCCCTCCCCCGGCTGAGCGCTCACCGCGCTGGTCGAGAGCCGGTTCGCGGTGGTCACCGCGGCGTCCAGGGCGTGCCGGATCTCGGTGGCGTCGGCCGTGGTCGGGATGATGTCGCGCACCCCGGCACGCATCGCGCGCAGCCCGACCTCGTCTGACCGGTCACTGGCCAGCAGTACCACCGTCCCTGGGCGCTGCACGGTGAACCGGTCCGCGAGGGTGAGCGCGGCGTCCGGATCGGCCCGGGAGTCCAGCACGAGCACCTCCGGGTACCCGGCGCCATTGACGTGGGTGAGCAACGAATCGGGATCGGTGGTGAATGGTCCGGGCACGGACAGGTAGGCGCCGCCGGTGGCCTCGGCGAAGGTGTGCTCGAAGTCGGGGCCGGCACCTGCGAGTGCGACGTAGGTCATGGCAGCAGGTCCTCTCTGTCCACCACTCGGGTGTCGCCCTCGGGAGCATCCGCCGGCTCCAGGGAGAGCCAGATGCCTCGGAACTCGGCGGCGTTGACCAGGATCTCGGCATCCGGTGCGGAGACCGCGAAGGTGACCATGAGCGAACTGGACGCTTCCTGGGTCTGCTCCTCGCCGTCGTCGCTCTCGTTGATCGTGGCCCCGCCGTGGACGCGGGTGACGAGCACCTTGTGCAACCTGAGGTGCGTCTCGTCCTCGTCGCTGATGAAGATGCCCACTGTGTCGCCGGCCACCAGGTGCCCGCCGATGACCCGGTTGGCGGGCAGTTGCACGCTGACCTGGTGGAACCCCTCGGGAACCTGGAACGCCTCCGCCTCCTCCTCCGGTGGGGCGAACCGGGCGGCCAGGAGCTGTTCCCCGGCCTGCAGTGCCGCGGTGGTGACTTGCCCGGCGACCTCATCCAGGTCCTGCACCCCGCCGGGAACGACGGCGGCGGTGGGCACCTCGGCCACGGTCAGGTACTCGGTCAGGTCCTCCGACGGGGTGCCTTCCGGCACCGGCTCACTCACGACGAACACTGACGTCGGTGACATACCGGCCATGGCCCGTTCATCGGCACCGGAGACGTAGTTGATCACGACGGCGGCGGCGCCGGCGGCGAGCACGAGGGCCACGACGGCGGCGATGGGTCGACGGGACATGATGGTGCCTTACTCGGTCAGGGCCACGACGGCGACACCGAACCGGGGGCCGTCGGGGCTGTAGTCGAAGTCGTCGCTCAGGTCGACGAAGCGGCCGAAGGTGCCGCGGATACAGTTGTCGCCCCCGGTGCACTGTGACGCGTTGTGAGACATGCCGGGGAAGCGGTACCCGGTGAGGGTGAAGGCGGCGTAGCCGATGATGCGGTACTGGGCACCGCTGCCGTTGTCCCTGGCGTCGTCGAACAGGGGCACCAGCACGGGTTCGCCGAGCCAGTCCTGGAAGGTCGCCTGTTCACAGGGCGAGTTGTTGCCCGTGTCGGTTCTGACCCAGTCGCCGGTCGCGGTGGAGATGCTGCCGCACCCGCTGGTACCGGGACGCAGCCACCCGAAGCCGCCGGGCACCACGTTCCCGGAGTTGGGGGTGCAGTCGGTGTTGGAGGCCTTGGTGAACTGGATCGTCTGCTCCTGGGTGGCCTCGGGCAGGTCGATCCCGACCAGCTCACCGTCCTCGCGGATCTCGGTGCTGCCGGTCTGCACGGTGAGTTCGCACACGTAGATCGCCAGCGGCAGGATCGTCGAGCCGCCGGTGGGATAGCCCCAGCGGGCGCTGGCCCGCGCCTGCAGCGAAGTCTGGTCGATGCCGATGATGGGGGCGAACCAGTGCTCGCGGACGGCGTCGGTGCGGACCGTCACCCTTCCGGCGGCCGGGTCCAGCTCGGCCACGTCGCCGGTGGCTTCGCCGTCGTTCTTGTTCGCCGCGGCCATGGTCTGGGCGGTGGTGCCCGAGGGTTCGCAGTCGCCGCCGGCGCAGTCCTGGGCGATCGCGAGGGCGGCAGCGTCGGCGCCGGTCTGCAGTTGCTGGCGGTCGGTGTGCATGGCCGCCACGTCGATGGTGAGGGCGGCGAAAACGAGCAGGGGGACCATCAGCAGCGCCACGACGACCGTGGTGGCCCCGCGGTCGTCGTTCCTCAGCCGTTGCATCGCATGGTCCCCTTTCCGGTGAGGGTGATGGGTCCGCCGATGTCGCCGAACAGCAGAAGGTTCATCTGGTACCGAATGGTCACCGTGGCGGTGCGGCCCGAGCTCCCGGCGCCCTCGCAGGATGGATCGATGGTGATGTGGCTGGGATCCAGGGCGACAGAGGGGGACGCCGAGGCGATCGCGGCCGCCCGGGCGTTCGCCGGGGCGTCGCCCTGATCGAGCGCCACGATGCGGACCGCGTCCCGGGCGGCGCCGGACAGCGCCGACTGCACGTGGTAGGCCTGCCCGAAGGCCATGATCCCCAGCACGAGGGCGAACAGCAGCGGGACGACGAGCGCGAACTCGACCGCGGACGCACCGCGATCACGTTGTCCCCCGACGTCCA
This sequence comes from Pseudactinotalea sp. Z1739, assembly GCF_049725055.1. The sequence goes on from NZ_JBMPQA010000003.1 coordinate 188,263, forward strand.
CCTTCGCGTCCCTTCGTGTGGCTCAGATGCCGGCCGGCTGGTAGCCGGCGGTGTTTGACGAAGGTGCTGCCGGTGGGACGGTCAGGCCCCACCGGCAGCACCCGGTGTCAGTGGATGTCGTCAGGCGCCTTCGCCGGTGCCAACGCCCGGCAGCTCGTCGCTCACGCCTTGGAACAGTGCAGCGAGTTGTTCGCCGAGGGTCACGACAACCGCGATGATCACGACGGCGATGAGGCCGACGAGCAGGCCGTACTCCACGGCGGTGGCGCCCCGGTCCTTACGGTCGGTGAAGCGGTCGCCCACGACGGCGACCATGGTTGCAACGTATGCAGCGAGTTGGCTCATGAAACTTTCCCTTTTCTAGCATCTTTGGCCGCTCTGGCCTTGGTCAAGCCCCCGGTACCTGCTGGAAGCGGGTGCCGATAGTCACTCTCACAGATAGTTGCTGACTACGCAAGTCTACGTGTCCAGTAATTTTCGTGAGATGGCGCACATCCTTCTGTCCGCTATGCTTGCCACGTTCTCGCGCCCAATTCGGCAGTTTGTGAGCCGAGACACAATGCCTAGGACTTAGGTCCTATCCTGCGCAGCGGCGTCGTCAGGTAAGATTGCGCTCCACGCATAACGACGTGGTGCGCATACATCCGGTCAGGCGTTTGAGTGCCGGGCGATCTGGGTTACCATGACGTTCACACCGGGGGCGTTCATGGGAGGGGCACGATGGAAGAAGAGTTGAGTCTGCGCGAGATCAAGAAGCGCATGACGCGCGAGGCGATCGCTGCGGCCGCGCTGAAGTTGACGGTGGAGAAGGGGCTCGCCAATGTGACCCTCGACGAGATCGCCCGGGAGGCCTTCGTCTCGCCCCGGACGGTCTCCAACTACTTCTCCTCCAAGGAGGAGGCGGTCCTGGCCGCCGGCAACCACGGCCTGAGCGAACTGATCGAGGAGCTCGACAGCGAGGACTCCCAGACCCCTCCGCTGGCGGCGTTGTGGGACATCGTCAGCGCCTACGCCCGAGAGCACCCGGAGAACCTGCAGAAGGCAGCCCAGACGGCGGATCTCGAGCGGGACAACCCCTCGCTCCGGCCCTTCCGGGTGGCCGAGCAGGCCGAGTTGGAGGACGTGCTTCGGTCAAGGATCGCCGCCCGCACCGGGACCGACGCGACCACGGACCTCTATCCGTGGCTGGTCTCATCCGCTGCCGGCGCCGCCCTCTCGGCCTCCCTGGCGATCTGGTCGCGCCGAGGGTTCCCCGACGGAGAGCTCCCACGCCTCCTCGATGAGGCGTTCGCGATCGTCACCACCGGCTACCCGGCCGTCGCGGTCGCCGAACCGCACGCAGCGGCAGATGGCGCCACGTCCGCCTCCGGCGGGCCGACCGACCACAGCACGGGCATCGAGGACTCCACACCGATCGAGAACGGCACACCGACCACGGTCGGCAGTCCTGCGCACTAGGCCGGCAGCACGACCGACCGCCGGCGTCCGCACTCCCGTCACCCTGTGCCGGGATCATCGATGTCGACGCCCGCGGCGGTGGCTGTTCGGCTCAGCCGCGCACCCGGACGCAACAGAATCCGGGTCGGGGTGCGAGTTCGGGGGTGAGGTGGGCACCGAGCCCGCCGACCACTCCGCCGATCAGGTCGAGGTTCATCCCGCAGACCAGTTCGGCGTGCTGGGTGGCGAGGCGGTCGAAGGGGCAGTTGGCCAGGCAGATCTCACGCGTGGACGCGCGCGGCTCGTAGCCGTGCCGGGCGAGGACGCGCGATGCCCGCTCGAGGTCGTCACCGCCCGTGGCGACCTCGCCGGCCATCTGCCGCCCGGTCTCCCGGGCCACCTCACGCACCGCCTCCGCCACCGGCGTCCCGTCGCGCATCGACCGGTGCACCGCGGCGGCGAGGATCTCACCGGCGAGGTCATACCGCCGTGCGGGCAGCGAGACCGAGAACTCCCGGTCCGAGCGCCGGTAGAGCTTGGCCGGCCGTCCCGCACCCGGCCCGCTCCGCCCGGTCAGGCGGCGGTACTCGACGTCGAGCAAGCCCTCGTGCACCAGCCGGTCGAGGTGGAACTTCGCGGTGTGCGCCGGAACCCCGACGCTGTCGGCGGCCTGCTCCCGCCCAACGGCATCGGGCTGGGCCGCCACGTACAGGTACAGCGCTCGCCGCGTGGGCTCGGCGAGCGCACCCACCCCGGCGGCCTGCTCGGCCAACTCCTCACCCATGCGGCGCACCTCTCTCTAAAATAGAACTCTATTGACTAAAGAGACCGTGAGGTTCTATCGTAGAACCTACTTGCTTCTAGAACGTGGAGGTTCTCATGAGCGGTACACCGGCACGGCCGGGTCGGGCGCTCTCGGGTACCACGACCGGTGCACAGCAGGCCTTCCTCCTGCTCCGCGCAGGCTTCACCCTCGCCCCGATCCTGTTCGGCCTGGACAAGTTCGCGAACCTCATGGTCGATTGGGAGCGCTACCTGGCGCCGTGGGTCGACCGGATCGTCCCGGGCACCGCGAGCCAGACGATGATGGTCGTCGGCGTCGTGGAGATCGTGGCCGGCATCCTCGTGGCGGTCCGTCCCGCCATCGGCGGTTACGTCGTCGCCGCGTGGCTGCTCGGGATCATCGTCAACCTCGTCAGCACGGGGGACTTCTACGACATCGCACTGCGGGACGTCGGGCTCCTGCTCGGCGCACTCGCCCTGGCCAGGTTGGCCTCCGCGGCCGGCGGCCGGCGACCTGCGCCCGAACACCTGCGGTAGGGGTCGCGGCGAACGAGCCGAGGTCCGTCGTCGTCCTCGGTGGTGGGCCGGCGGTGCTCGAGGCCATCGAGGGACCGGGCGAGTCCCGGCTCCCAGACTTGCGCTTCCGCAGGTCCGGGAGCCGGGGCTCCATCGGCGGTAGCGGTGGGCTATGAACCCCGTGTTGCAGGCACATGCGTTCTAATGCGCGAAGTGCGCCTGACCTGCATGAACGCGCCCCGGCATGCCTGTTGAGGTGCCCCAAGATGCACCAAGTATTCGAAGTTTCTGGAGGATTTCTGGAGGGTCACCGGCCCCGCCGAAGGCTGAACTTCGACGCGCACGAGTGGCTGCAAAACCGCCTCTTGCGGGCTGCCCGCAGCGGACAGAACTGCGCGCCGCACCATTCACACGTCACCACGGTGCCCAGCCGCCGGGCCCGGTTGCGCTCCACGAGCGCCTGGCGCATCGCCTCCAGACCGGCGGCCGAATGAACCCGCCCACCCGTCAGCCGCACCTCAGTTGCACGCGCAGGGTCACGGCGCGCCACGAAGGCCGGCTTCCCAACGAAGTTCGCCGCTAGTGCGGCAAGCGTCGGCGAGGTTACCGAGCGTAGAGCCGAAATGGTGCACGTCGGGAACCAGTTCGTCGTAATCTTCTGCACTCAGCCACATAGGCTTAGTTTGCCGAGTTCTCTCGCACCACAGGCTGGCCCCACTGCTCGTCGCTGAGGCACCCACACGCTGGCTTTCGGGCGGGTCGAACATGCTCGTCATGGTTACCGGTTCGACTGACGGCTGGGAAGACGGCGACGTCACCCGGGAGGCCCGTGCGTCCGAAGGTGGTCGGTGGATCACAGCAGCAGGTGGACCCCGGCAGGTTTCACACCGGAACGGAGCGGCCTCTGGACCGCGCACGCCAAGATGCTCCCCGATGATCTTGGCGGCTACGAAGGCGTCGACGCGGGATGGTTGTGGGCGCCGACTTGGACCGCGAGACTTGAACGCCCCGCCACTGCCGCCGTCTGGCACACTCGGGAGATGGTCAACGACGGTGCTGTTCAGTATCGACTCGTCGCTACGCACCCGAAGGAGCCCACTTACGCTTGGGCGGCCTGGCGGGTAGTAGACGCGGGAGAGCGGCTGAACCGTCTGGAGCAATTGTTCGACGAGGGCGCAGAGCGCTGGCAAGCCCATGTACACGTACGGGTGCACCGTGATGACCCGACTGAGAGCCCGCGACTGGACTTTCCGGAGGTAGTCGACGAACTCGGTGAGTTGGGCCGTCGCGTCACGGTGCTCGCGAGCGAAGTCATTCACCACAGTCGCGCTGCACTGGACTATTGCGCCCATAACGCCGCCTGGGTCGATAGCGGCGTGAGGAACTTGGAGACTCAGTTTCCGTTCGAATCGACCCCAGAGAAGTGGAACCGTCGGCGAAAGAGCCCCTGGCTCCGTGGGGTTAGCGACGAGCATGTGGCATGGATCGATGCGGTTCAGCCGTATCGCGGTGTCGAGTGGTCCAAGAATCTGCAGAGACTGAGCAACCACGACAAGCACAGAGTCTCGATCCACGTGCTCCCGGCCTATCGGGTGACGCTCGACCCGCATCGCCGCGAGCCCGATCCACTCGGGGAACCCGAGTATGAGGGGCTCGAAGTAACCGACCGGGTAATCGAACTCCTGATCGGGGACGCCTTCGCCGACGAAGAGGAGGACCTAGTCGAGGCGTCGGCGACCCTCTGGCAAATCGTCAAGGGTGTCGCTGGTGTCGTCAATCGGTTCCTGGAGTCGGAAGGGTCCGATCCCCTGACCTTCGAACAGGCTCCACGATCGTGATTGCACCTAGACCCGCTCAACTCCGAGGAGGCGAGCCACCTGGTCTTCCATATCTTCGCTGAGCCCCGCCGCATCTAGTTCCTTACGCACCCGCGTGCGTCCTGCCTGAAAACCGACACCTGACACGTCAACGTCTGCGGCCACATCCTCCGCGCCCCTGCCAAGTTCGACCAGTTCAGCGTGCAGTTCACTCGACCCGTCGAACCTCGGGATCGGCAATTGCCACACATACATGTCGTAGTGCCGGGCGCCTTGCTGCCCCCGAGACTGGTACGGCTCAACCTCCGCCTGCGTGACCGCTGCGTTCAGCACCGTCTGCAGGTAACGGGCCTCATCCATCCCAGCCACAGGGGCCCAGTACAGCGCGTGGTCGATTACCGCCGAGCCGTCCAGGACCACACCGGCGGTGAGCCGCGTCCCGGACTTGGTGTAGACAACCCGGATCGGTGCCGCAGGGAACTGGGCGCTCAGGGTGTGCTGGTAGTCGACCCGCTCCGAGAGCGTCATACTGCTTGTTCGGTGCTTGCCCCACAGTGCGGTGGACTCGTTCCACCACTCCATCGTCCTCGGGTACCCATCAAAGTCCGGGTCGCCCGCTTCCATCAACTTCCCGCTTGCCGGGTCAATGGGCCCTGAGGATCGCATCGGTCACGTATGTGCCAGTGCTCACCAGGCATTCGGGGTCATGCGCCACCGCCTGCAGCAGCACATCAGCATCGGCACGCACTCCTGCGTCACGAGCGGCACGGATCAGCGGGGTGACCCACTGCCTGTAAGACTCCGGCATCACTGGGCCGCACGCCTGCGCATCGGCGAAACCCTGGCCCTGACCGAGAACGACATCGACCTCGACGCCGAAGTGCCCGTCGTGCACGTGCGCGCCACCGTGGTCCCAGCCAGCGGCAAGGGGCTCATCCGACAGGTTGAACCGAAGTCTTCCGCGTCGCGGCGCACAGTGCCAGCCACCACAGACGCCATCACTGCCATCCGCAAGGCCCTGAGCCTCGGCATGGATGGCGGACCGCTGCACCTGCTCTTCCCGAACTTGAGCGGCGGACTGCGCCAGCCCGGAAATGTGCGCACCGACCTCGGCCGCATTGTCGAAGGTACCGACCTCGAATGGGTCACCACGCACACGATGCGCAAGACCGTCGTCACCCGGGTAGCCCACGCACATGGCTCAACCGTGGCCGCGGCCATCCTCGGCCAATCCGGGACCGCCACTGCCGAACGGCACTACATCGCTCGGCTCGCGCAGGCGCCGGATGTGCGCGCAACCCTCGAAACCGGGACATCGGAGTGAAGAGTTTCTGGAGGGTTTCTGGAGGGCCTTGGCTCTCAAATCTGCGTTTGTGCAGGTCAGAGAGCCAAGGCACCTCCATCTGCGGTAGCGGTGGGATTTGAACCCACGGTGGCTGTGAACCACACGGCATTTCGAGTGCCGCACCTTCGGCCGCTCGGACACGCTACCTCGGCGGTTCAGCGTACCCGGATCGGCGGGTGTGCCTCAAACTCGCGTGCTCAGTATCACGGCCCGGTCACCACCACCACCCATCGCTGCCTGCGCCGGTACGTCCGGCGTGCAATTGGCACAAGGGCCGGACGTACCGCCGGTTCAGGCCGGCAGTGCCGGCTGGCCCAGCGACAGCATCAACCGGTTCGCCCAGTTGAAGAACGCCGTGGCGGAGACCAGATCGACGATCTCGGCATCGATCAGACCAACGGCGCGCAGCGACTCCAGGTGCACGCCGCCGAAGTCCGCCGGGGTTCGGGTCAGGGCGGCGGCTGCCGCGGTGAGCACATTCCAGCGTGGCCCCAGGTCGGCGTCGGTCCCCTCGTCCAGCAGCCGCTGCACCGCGTCGACGTCCTTGCCGTAGTGGGCGGCGAACCGGGCGTGCACGGACGCGCAGAAGACGCACCCGTTCACCCGGGAGGCGACGGTGGCGGCCAGTTCCCGCTCGGCGCGGGGCAGTCCGCCGTCGGTGTTGTGGAAGATGTCCTTGTCCGTGCGGGTTCGTGCGCCCAGGGCCTCGGGGTCGCGGGCCAGCAGCATGAAGTACTCCGACCTGGCACGTGCGGCGTCGACCAGGCCGTGGTGGTGCCGCTCGGTGAGGTCATCGGCAGCCAGCGGCGCCAACCAGGGCAGCCAGCCGAGTTGGTCCCGGGTGAACGCGGTCGGTCCGGTGCCGCCGGGATGGGTGCGAACACGATCGCCGCCGCTGTGCCCGGCTGTGTCCGCAGCGTCCACCTTCGCCCCCTTCGTCGCACCGGAAGCGCCCTGCGGGGCCGTGATGCCGTCCAACCCGCCACCGTGGTCGGGCGCACCGGACCCGCCGGGGCCACCGAGGTAGGACAAGCCATGAACCAACCGAACCTGGTAGGCCAGGAACGAGATCAGTTGGGACAGGGTGACGATCCCGTCGGTGGACCATCCGGCATCGAGCAGCCGCTGCAGATCAGCCGGACCGGCCTCACGCGGACGGAAGGTGAGCAGGTGGGCGTGCTCCAGTCCCGCCCGGACCCGGGCGGAGGTGTCCGCGGCCGGATCGGCCTCGATCGGGTACACCGGCCCCGTGGTCGACTCCTGCGCCAGGCCCGGCTCGGCGTAGGCGCCGTAGGGCCCGCGGGCGCGGGCGGCTTCCGCGCGGGTGATCACCGCCCCGGCCAGGCCGGGATCGAGGTGCTGCAACGATCCGGTGTAGTGAGCCGCGAGCGCCCGCACCGCCCCCGGCGCACCGGTCCGCAGGTGCAACGTGACCGTGAAGGCCGCCACCGCGAACCGCTCGACAACACTGACGGCCGTGACATCGACCGGCTCGAACAGCACCTGGTAACTGCGCTGCGTGTGCTCGCGAGCCTGCGCCCGGGCGGCCCGCAGGCGGTCCAACTCATCGCCGGGTGTGATCCCGAGTACACGATCCACCAGGTCCGCTGCCCCGCTGCCGGCCGGTGGTCCCGCGGGCTCGGCCTGCTCCGCTGCGTGCGTCCGGGTCATGGTGCCGTCCTAACCGTCTCGTCATGGTGCGGCGCGACCGGTCTATGCCCGGGGATCGCCGCGATCAACTCTTGGGTGTAGGCCTGGCGCGGACTGGTGAACACCTCGCGCACCGGCCCGGACTCCACCACCTTTCCGTGCTGGAGCACGCTGACTGTGTGGGCCAGCCGGCGCACCACCGCCAGGTCGTGGGAAATGAACACATACGTCACGCCGAGTTCGCGTTGGAGGTCGGCCAGCAGCCGGAGGATCTGGGCCTGCACCGTCACGTCCAGCGCCGAGACCGGCTCGTCCAGCACCACCACCTCGGGGTCGAGCACCAGGGCTCGGGCGATCGCCACCCGCTGGCGCTGCCCTCCGGAGAGCTCCCCGGGACGGCGGGCCAGCATGGACCCGGCCAGTGCCACCTGGTCCAGTTGCGCGCGCACCCGTGCCCGGCGCTGTTGGGGATCGCCGATCCCGAAGTTGCGCAGGGGCTCGGTCAGGATCGTCTCGATGTCCTGGCGTGGGTCCAGGGAGGAGAACGGGTTCTGGTACACCATCTGGGTGGTGGCGCGCATCTGCCGCCACGCCTTCCCGCGCAGCCCGTCCACCCGCTGCCCGGCCACGCTGATGGAGCCGGACGTGGGCTGTGCGAAGCCCGACAGCAGCCGCGCCGTGGTGGTCTTGCCGGACCCGGACTCCCCCACCAGCGCATGGGTGCTGCCTTTGGTGACGGTGAAGGAGATCTGGTCGACCGCGCGAAAGGGTGGGCGGCGCCGGCCGAGCGTGTACTCCTTGACCAGGTCCTGCACCTGCACCACCTCCTGCCCGCCGGGTGGCTCGGGGGCGTCCTCGCCGGCGAAGGCCGGGGCATCACGCAGCAGTTGCCGGGTGTAGGGGTGCTCGGGGTGGCTCAGCACCGAGGCGGTGGGCCCGGACTCCTGGACCGCACCCTCGGAGAGCACGACGACGTCGTCGGCCCGGTCCGCAGCGACCGCCAGGTCATGGGTCACCAGCAGGATCGCCGTGCCGGACTCCGCGCGCAGGTCATCGAGCAGGTCCAGCACCCGGTGTTGCACCGTCACGTCCAGGGCGCTGGTGGCCTCATCGGCCACGATCAGTTCCGGGTCCAGCGCGATCGCGCTGGCGATCAGCACGCGTTGCTTCATCCCTCCGGAGAGTTCGTGCGGGTACTGGCGGGCCCGCAGATCCGGCTCGGGGATACCCACCCGGTCCAGCAGTTCCACCACCCGGGCCCGGATCGCCCTCCGGTCGCCCCACTTGTGAATGCGCAGCACCTCGGCCAGGTTGTCGCCCACCCGGCGGACCGGGTTCAGGGAGTTGTTCGGGTCCTGGGGCACGTACCCGATCCGGGTGCCCAGCGCCGCCCGCAGCTGCTTGGGTGACCAGCCGGTGATGTCGGCCCCGGCGAAGTCCACCCGGCCGCCGGTGCGTTCCCCGGCCGGGGGCAGCAGGCCCAGCAGGGTCTGGATCGTGGTGGTCTTGCCGGAACCGGATTCGCCCACCAGCGCTACTGCGGTGCCCGGGGCGACGTCGAAGGAGACCTCCCGCACGGCCGGTACCTGCCCGGCGCTGCCGTGGTAGACCACGGACAGGTCACGCACGCTCAGCAGCGGGCTACTCACTGGTGCCGTCCGATCAGGGCCGAGATGCGGTTGGCCGACAGCACCACCGCCACCACCACCAGACCCGGCAGCGTGGTCAGCCACCAGGCGGTGGCCAGGTAGTCACGGCCCTCAGCCACCATCAGGCCCCACTCCGGGGTGGGGGGCGGGGCACCGTAGCCGAGGAAGCCCAGAGTGGAGATGGCCAGGATCGCGGTGCCGAACTGCAGCGCGGCCAGGGCCAGCACCGCGGTGGTGGAGTTGGGGAGCACGTGCCGCAACAGCACCGAGGAGAACGTGGCGCCCGAGCCGAAGGCCGCCTCGACGTAGTCGCTGCGGCGCACCCGCACCACTTCGGAGCGGGCCAGCCGGGCAAACGCGGCGATGGAGGCCACCCCGACCGCAAGGGCGGCCTGCAGGGTGCCGAATCCGAGCAGGATGATCACGCTCAGGGACAGCAGCAGGGAGGGGATGGCCAGCAGCACATCCACCACGCGCATGATCACGTCGTCGAGCACCCGTGGGGCCGACCCGGCCACGATGCCCAGCGTCGACCCGACGATCAGCCCCACGGTCACCGCCAGCAGCGCTCCGGACAGGGAGTGGATCGCCCCGTGCACCACGCGGCTGAACACGTCCCGTCCGGTGGCGTCGGTGCCGAAGAGGTGCTCGGCGCTGGGCGGGGACAACGCCACCGCCGCGTTTCCGGCGATCGGGTCCGCCGGGGCGAACAGACCGGGGAACGCCGCCCAGGCCACCACCAGCACGATCACCGCCCCGGGCAGGATGTACGCGCGCTTGCTGCCTCGTCGTCGTCGGTCCCTGCCGGGCCGTTTCGGCCCGCGCGGGCCGGTGGTGGTGAGTGGCTCGGGCTGCGCGCCCGCGCCCCGGGGTTCGGCCGGCGCGGGTGAGTCGAGGACCTGCAGATTGCTCATCGTGCCGCGGCCACCTTTCCTCGCAGGCGTGGGTCGACGCGTGGGTAGAGCAGGTCCACGCCCAGGTTGATCACCACGAACACCACCGCGGCCAGCAGCACCACGCCCTGCAGCACCGGGATGTCCTGGTTACGCACCGCCTGTTCGGTGACCCGGCCCAGCCCGGCCCGGGCGAAGACCGTCTCGGTGACCACGGCGCCGGCGATCAACTCACCGAAGAGCACCCCGGCCATGGTCATCGTGGGCAGCACCGCGTTGCGCAGCACGGCGTGCCACTGGGTCCACAGTTCGGTGGCGCCCTTGGCGCGGGTGACGGTCACGAACGGTTGCAGGCTGACGGCGTCCATGGAGCGGATCAGGATCTGGGCCAGCGGCGCCGAGATCGGCACCGCCAGGGTCAGCACCGGCAGCACCAGGCCCGCCACCGGGCCCGGGTTGATGATCGGCACCCAGCCGAGCCGGAAGGAGAAGATCTGGATGAGCAGGATGCCCAGCCAGAACACCGGCACCGACACGAACAGGCTCGGTGCGGCCCGCAGCAGGGAGCGCAGCCAGGCGAACCTGCTCAGGCCGGCGGCGAAGGCGATCGAGAAGGCCAGGCTCGCGGCGACCACGAAACCCAACCCGGCCAGCATCAGGGTGCGGGGCACCACGTCGGCCAGGATGGCGCTGACGGCGGTGCCCGACTCGATGGAGTAGCCCAGATCTCCCCGGAACACCCCGGACAGGGAGTGCCAGAACTGCAGGTGCAACGGGGTGTCGGCGCCGTAGGCGGTGCGCAGGTCGGCGATCTGGGCCGGGGACAACCCGAGTTCGGGGTTCTCGAACCGGATCATCAACGCGTCCCCGGGCATCGCCTGCAGCAGCAGGAACGCGGCGGTGAAGGCCACCAGCAGCACGGTGGCTGCCTGGCCGAGACGGGCGGCGAAGTACGGCACCTGGGTCCCTCTACTCATCCAGCCAGGTCTGGTACCAGCTGGGCCGTGCCACCGACTCCCAGCCGAAGTCGCGCACGTGGGTGCCGGCGCCGTAGACCTGGGGCTCCTCGAACAGCGGGATCACGTAGGCGTTCTCGGCCAGGTAGGTCTGGACGGCCTCGGTGTTGGCGATGCGCTGGTCCGGGTCCGCCTCCGAGGCGACAGCCTCGAGCAGGTCCTCGAGTTCGGCGTCGGCCACCGGCTCGTCGCCCACCCGGTTCAGCAGCGTGTTCCGGTTCTCGCTGTGGTACTGGGACTTGATCACGTCCAGGTCCGCCCGGCCCACCATGGAGTGAAACAGGTGCACCTGGTCGGGGTCCAGGATCGCCTCGGCGTAGGTGCCGGCGTCGGCCCGCAGGATCTGCAGATCAACCCCGATCTGCTGCCACTGCTGGCTGATCAGGGTCAGCGCCTCGAAGGAGCGCGGCTGCGGGGCGGCCTCGTTGACCACCAGACGCAGCGGCTCACCATCCTTGACGCGGATGCCGTCCGGGCCCTCGCTCCATCCGGCCTCCTCGAGGAGTTCGACGGCCCGCTGGGGGTCGTAGGCCAGGTGCTCGGAGGTGTCCAGGTATCCCGAGGCCCCGGAACTGAGGGTGGAGGTGGCCAGGGGGTAGTGGTCGGTGTAGATCGTCTCGACCACCTCGGCCCGGTTCGTGCCGGCGATGAGGGCCTGGCGCACCCGGATATCGGACAGGGTCTCCTGGGTGAAGCGGATGGAGAGGGAGTTGTTCACCCCGTTGGTCTGCGGGGCGTGGAGCTCCACGCCGGCCGCCTCCACCTGTGCCTCGTCCTGGGCCTGGACGTAGCGCACCACATCGGCCTGCCCGGACAACAGCGACCCCACCCGCACGCTGTCCTCGGGGGTGACCTCGATCTGCACCGCGTCCAGCAGGGCTCGGCCCTGATGGAGTAGCGAGGGTGGCGCCCAGTCGTAGTCCTCCCGGGCACTCAGTGTCAGCGAGGTGCCCAGCGACTCATCGGTGATGACGAATGGCCCGGTGCCGATCACGTCGGCGGAGTTGCCGGGGGCGAAGTCCTCGAAGGCCCCTTCGAGGGTCTCGGCCGAGACCAGCCCGGAGTTGATCGTGGAGGTGGCCTGGAGGAAACCCGGCGCCGGGGCGTCGAAGTGGAACCGCACGGTGGTCTCGTCGATCACCTCGCTGCGCTCGTAGTTGTTCACCGCCTCCGAGACGATCAGCGCCCGTTCGGGGTCACCGTGGCCGTACAGGTCGAAGTTGGCCGCCACCACCTCGGCGGTCAGCGGGGTGCCGTCGGAGAAGGTGACGTCGTCACGGATGGTGAAGGTGTACTCGGTGGCGTCGTCGTTGATCTCCCAGTCGGTGGCGATCCACGGCTCGAACTCCAGCGTCTCGGGGTTCTGGTAGACCAGCCGGTCGGTGATGTTGTTGACGATGCCACCGTTGGGATAGAAGCCGGCCGACGGCGGGTACAGGGTGTCATGCGGCTGGTGCTCCAGGTACACCAGGGTGCCGCCGTCGCGTTCCCCGTCCTCGCCCGCACCACTCGCCGTGGTCCCACATGCGGACAGCACCAGGGCGGACGTGAGGACCAGGGCTGCGCCGGCGGCGCGGGAACGGATCAGTGACATCATCTACCTCTCTGCGCGGACCGGGTGGTCCGCCGTGGTGACGAGCGTGCGCCAGCGAGGGCAGGGGTATCCACAGCACCCCGCCTGGTATCAGCATGTGGACACCGCGCCGGAGGTGGTCGGCGTTCGGTGCCGGCTCACCGGCGTGCGCAGGCACCCGGCGACCCGGACGCTCAGGCCCGGTCGATGGTGTCGCGCTCCAGGGTGGCCTCGGCCAACTCGGCGATGGTGCGCTGCCATCCACCCAGCACCACATGCTGGTGGGCGGCGAAGTGCTGAGCGACCTCCGGGGCCACGTCGGTGTCCATGTCCGTCAGGATCCGGGCCAGCTCCCCGCGCCGGTCCTCCACCTCATCGTTCCAGGCCTGCAGAGCGTCGTTGTAGCCGGGCAGCGCCTCCGATCCGGTGCCGAGGGATCCGCGCAGCAGGTCCATCGCGGTCTCGGCGCCCTCCAGCTGCGCGCCCGTCAGTGCCCGGTCGGCCTCGCACGCGGCTTCGTAGCCATCGAAGCAGTGGTCGGTGGCCAGGGCCGTGCGGACCTGATGCATCCGGGTGTAGAAGTCCACCGTGGCATCGGCGTACTCCTCCCGGTCCGCGCGCACCACCGGCAGGCATCCGTCCGGGTCGGAGCACTCCACGGTCCAGCCGGCCTCGCGCTGGGTCTGCCCCTGGGGCACCAGGACCGCCTCCATGCGCTGGTGGTAATCGGACTGCTCCGCGGTCATAGCGGTCACCGCCTCCGACCACGCCATGCAGTAGAGGAGCAGCTGTTCGGACAGGTCCCGCCCTGTGGTCAGATACTCCTGCTCCGCCTCGGCCAGTCGCGCGGAACTGCGCGCCGCCGATGTCGCGCTGCGGTAGGAGGGGCTCGATCCGGGCACCTGCGCCAGGGTGGGCCTGGTGGATCCGTCCAGTCCGGAGAAGGCAGTGAATGCCTCCTCCTGGTCGGTGCAGGCCCGGGCCAGATCCGCGGCCGGCTCGGCCAGTTCGGCCGCGTCGAGGTTGAGGCGGAAGAACGCATCGGCCACCTCCACCCCGTAGGTGGCCTGCACCGCCTCGGCGCTCCAGTGTTGCTCGTGTCCCTCGACCGCGGCGAAGAAGTCCCGGGCGGCCTGATCGGCCTCCTCGGTCTGCTCCCGCTCCAGCTCCTCGGCGTCGCGCCGCTCCCGCTCCGCGGCGAGGTAGTTCAAGGTCGCCGCGATCCCGCCCAGGACCAGGGCGATGATGGCCACCGCCGCCACGATCGGGACCCACCGGGGCCGTCGGCGCCGTGGCTCGTCCGGTGCCAGGTGCGGGTCAACGCCGTGCCCGCGTCCGTCGTCGGGCGGGGGCGAGGGTGGAAACGGATCCGGCGGCACAGACATGATGGGGCCAGCCTAAAATATCCGGCGCCCACCCGGGATCCGTCACGGCCGGCCGATGGCGGCGCACCAGGACGGCGGTAGTCCCGCGTCAACGCAGCATGAAGAACAAGAACGCAAGCGCCAGCACCAGCATCGGGACGAACCACGCGATCACCGAGCGGATAAGCACCCGGCGGCGCACGGCTTCACGGGCCGCGGCATCCTCGTCCTGAACCATCAATCCACCCTCTGTACTCGCTGCCGCACACCGGCGCGATCCGATGGCGACCGGGCCCGGTGGTGCTGGATCCCACCTTATCCTGGCTCGCGCAGCGCGAGCGGGCCGAGGCCGAACTCGTACCGGAGCCGAGTTCGCGCCGGAACCGTACCCTGAGGCCTGGACCGTACCGAACCTGACGGATGTCACGACCGGACCGGGCCGGACGCACATGAGCCGATGGCAGCCCACATGGCCCGCCGGGCCCGCGATAGGACAAAGTGGAGTCATGAACAACGCCAGCGACACCCCGACCGAGGAGAACCCGGGACACGGGCAACCGTGGGCACGCCCGGACGGCGCCCCGCGCTCTGTGGCACCACCCGGCCCGACGGGGGGAGCGCAGGTCGAACCGCAGGGAGCGGGGCCCACCGCTGCCCCCGGTGCCGATCCGTACGCACCACCGACGACCCCGCGTCCCGGCCCGCAGGGGACCGGCACCGATCCGTACGCCGCGCCCGTGGCTGAGCCCTACGGTGCCGCACCGGGGCACGCCCCGATGCCGACCCAGCAACAAACGCCCCCCGGCCACCCCGGCTACCAACCCGCACCCGGCCACCCCGGCTACCAGCCCGCACCCGGCTACCCGGGGTACCAACAGGCACCCGGCCACTCCGGCTACCAACCCGCACCCGGCTACCCGGGGTACCAGCAGGCGCCGCAGCCACCGCGCGCCTACCACCACGCGCTGCGCCGGGACCAGGGCGGCAACGTCTGGCGCGGCATCCTCGCGCTCGTCATGTTCGGCGTCGGGTTCGTGCTGCTGCAGATCCCCGCCACCGTGGTGATCCTGCTCCAGAGCGACGTCAACCTGCTCGGTGAGGACCTGATGTCAGGGCTGCGGATCACGCCGCTGGGCATGCTCGTGACCAACCTGTCCCTGGCCGCGCTGTGGCCGTTGTCGCTGGGGATCCAGCGCCTGTTGTACGGGGTGCGCCCCGGGTCGCTGCACTCGGTGGCCGGGAAGATCCGGTGGCGGCTGTTCCTCATGCTGGCCGCCGTCCTGCTGCCGGCCTACCTGCTCTACACGGCGCTGAACCCGTTGGTCTTCCCCACCGAGACCGGGGTCTTCACCGCCACCCACGCTGCCTTCATCGTCATTGCCATCCTCACCACACCGCTGCAGTCCGCCGGTGAGGAGGTGGGTTTCCGCGGCCTGGTGCAACGCGCCGTCGGGGGCTGGTTCGTCTCACCGAGGGTGGCGCTGGTGATCGGCACGTTGATCTCCGCGGTGCTGTTCGCGATCGCCCACGGCGCCGGGGACATGTGGCTGAACGTCTACTACGTCGTCTTCGCGGTGGCGCTGACCGTCATGACCTGGCGAACCCAGGGGTTGGAGGCGGCCATCATCGTGCACGCCGCCAACAACACCTTCATCATGATCCTCAACTCCGCGCTCGGGATGGACTTCGACGGGATGTTCGATCGCGAGGCGGGCGTGGGCGGTCCGTTCATGCTCGTCGGGATGGCCATGTGCGTCCTGGCCACCGCGCTGGTGTGGTGGCGCACCCGCACCCCCAAGGCACGCGAGGCGATGCGGTTGCCCGAGCCCGTCACGCCCAATCCCTGGGAGGGTAGGAACCCGGGTTCATAGCCTGGCCCGATGGTGCCACGGCCCGGTCCACCGCGCTGCGCCGCACGCCTCGACCTGCCGGGATGGCGCCGCCGAGCGGTCCGGGGCGCCCGGGACCGGCTACAGGCCCTGCCACTCCGGTTTGGCCTGGAACGCCCGGCGGTAGTAGTCACCCAGTTGCAGCCGGGCGGCGGCGCCCTCATCCAGGAGCACGCTCACGTGTGGATGGTGCTGCAGGATGCTGGCCGGCCACATCGCACTGACCGGCCCCTCGACCATCTGGTGCACAGCCTCGGCCTTGCCGCCACCCTGGGCGAGCAACACGATGTGCCGGGCCGCGCTGATGGTCGCCAGGCCCTGGGTGAGGCAGTGGTGCGGAACCCGGTCCACGTCGTCGTCGAAGAACCGGGCGTTGTCGACGCGGGTCTGCCCGGTCAGGGTCTTGATCCTGGTACGCGAGGCCAGGGAGGAGCCCGGTTCGTTGAACCCGATGTGGCCGTCGGTGCCGATGCCCAGCAGTTGCAGGTCCACCCCGCCTGCGTCGACGATCGCCTGCTCGTAGCGCGCGCAGGCCGACGGGATGTCCTGGGCCAGGCCATCCGGCCCATGGACCCGTGCCGGGTCCAGATCGATCCTGTCCACCAGTTCGGCCAGGATCACGTTGCGGTAGCGCTGCGGGTGATCCTGCGCCAGGCCCACGTACTCATCGAGCAGGAACGCACTGACCCCGGCGAAACTGACCTCCCCCGCGCGGTGTCGCTTCGCGAGCTCGTCGTAGACCCCCAACGGGGAGGATCCGGTGGCCAACCCGAGCACGGCGTCGGGTTTGGCGTCGATGAGGGCCACGATGGCATCGGCCGCCAGACGGGCCGTCTCCTGGGGCGGCTTGATCACAACTTCCATGCCGGAATTCTGGCAGGTCCCACGCGGCCCCACCTAACTCGTCGCCGCCGGGCTCCCCCGAGAGCAGCGGCATCGCGGTCGCGGCACCTTGCAGCGGGCCGCGCCTGCGCGAGCGCTCCGCTTCCCAGGGCGCTATCCTCGGCCGACGCGATCGAAGACGCTCCAGAACGTCCTTGCGCTCTCCGTATCGCCTGAGGTCCACCGACACACTCAGAATCCGTTCCGTGACAACGCAAAGGATGCTCGATGTCGAAACGTAGATCCTCCCCGACCACGATCGCCATCTGGTCGTTGGTCATTGCCGGGCTGGCCGTGCTGCAGTTCCCCGGGATTCTCCTGTATCACGACGTGGCCGAGCCGCGGATCCTAGGAATGCCATTCATCTATGGCTTCAACCTCGTTGTCTGGGCGATCCTGTGCGTGGTGCTGTTCTGGGCCTACAAGGTGCACTGGGGCCGCCCCCGCCCGCACACGTCGGATGAGCGGTTCGAGGCGGAGGTGGACCAGTGAGCAACGCAGAGATTCTCGGACTCGGCGCGATCGCCGCCTTCCTCATGGTGCCGCTGATCATCGGAGCGTACTCGGCGACCAAGTCCGCGGGCACCGCCAGTGACTACTTCGTCCAGGGTCGGTCCATGGGGTCGATCGCGGTCTTCTTCACCGTCACCGCCACCTGGTGGAGCGCGTTCGCGTTCCTGGGTTCCAACGCCAGCTTCTATCTGGACGGCCCGCTGTACTGGACCGCCCTGGTCTGGAACATCTTCTTCGGGGTGATGTACTACTGGATCGGCAAGCGGGTCTGGTTCCACGGCAAGCGCGGCAACTACGTCACCGCCCGGGACTTCTTCGCCGACCTGTTCGGCTCCTCCCGTCTGGCCACCCTGGTCGCGGTGATCCTGGTGATCTTCACCCTGCCGCACTTGCAGATCCAACTCACCGGGGGCGCCTACCTGATGGAGGTCGCCTCCGGTGGCGCGCTGCCCTTCTGGCTCGGCGCGTTGCTGTTCTACCTGGTCATCATCATCTACGTGTGGGCCGGGGGCGTGCGGGCCATCGCCTGGACGGACATCTTCTACGGGGTGACCATCTTCGTGGGGCTGATCGCCGCCGGCATCTTCGTGGTCGGCGAGGTCGGCGGAATGGGCACCATGTTCGATGAGATCCAGCAGGTCCAGCCCGAGCACCTGATCCTTGCCGACGGACAGTGGATGACGTGGGTCGCGATGTTCCTCATCACCCCACTGGGTGCGCTGATGGGCCCGCAGATGTGGACCCGGATGTATGCCACGAGGAGTTCCCGGCTGTTCGACCTGATGCCGTTCCTGGTGGGGTTGATGGCGATCGCCTACATCGGTTCGATGCTGATCGGCAACACTGCGGCCGTGGTCCAGCCCGACGTCGACGAACCCGACCAGGTGTTGGCGGTGATGCTGCTCGACTACGCGCCCCTGGTGCTCGCCGTCGTGGTGATCGCCGCCGGGGCAGGGGCGGCGATGTCCACTGCGAACTCCCAGGTACATGCCCTCGGCGCCAGTTACACCATCGACTTCCACGAGAGGTACTTCCAGAAGAACCTGCCCGAACACAAGCGTGTGTGGGTAGGGCGTTGGGCGATCCTGGGCTTCTCCGCGATGGCCTACATCATGGCCCTGTACGTCCCCGGCCTCCTGGTCACGATCGGGCTGGTCGCCTTCGCCGGCCTGGCCCAGGTCGTGGTCCCCACCGTCGGGGCGTTGTTCTGGCGGCGGGCGAGCGTGGCCGGCGCCACCGCGGGCCTGCTGGTGGGCGTGATCAGCCTGGTCGTCTTCACCGCGCTCCCGGCCACGATCCCCGGACCCTTCTCCGTCGGTGGTGGCGGTCTGCTGTCGTTGCTGCTGAACATCGTCGTCTTCGTCGGGGTGAGTTTGTTCACCAAGCCCCGCGATTCGCGCCTCCTGCTCAAACTGAGCCGGCGCAGGGATGACTTCGACCGGGAGCGGTTCAACGAGCCGGACCCGGAGGAGTTCGCCGACACCCTCCCGGATGACTCCCGTCGGTGGCCCTTCACCGAGCCGGGCGGCGGATCCGCCGGCCGGCCCGGAAGCGGACGATGACCATCGACCAGGTACAGAACGCCACGCACCAGCTCGACGTGCCCGCCTTCCTCGCCGATTTCCGTCACACCACCACCTTCGGCGCGACCGTGGCCGGCGGGATCGACCGGCAGGCGGGCACGAGCGAGCACGGTGCGGTCCGGGACTGGTTCTCCTCCCGGGCCACAGACCTGGGGTTCGAGATCCGGGTCGACCAGATCGGCAACGTCTTCGCGTTGTGGTCCTGGGACCCGGGCGCGCCGTACGTGCTGGTCGGGTCCCACCTGGACAGCCAACCCCTGGGTGGGCGCTTCGACGGCACCTATGGAGTGATCGCGGCGTTGCACGCCGCTCACGCGGTGGCCCGGGCAGCCACACGCGACGGGATCAGCCCCGGCCTGAACCTCGCCGTGGTGGACTGGTTCAACGAGGAGGGGGCCCGGTTCGCACCCTCCATCATGGGCAGTTCGGTCTTCGCCGGTCTGTTGGATCTGGATCGGGCGCTGGCCACCACCGACCCCCAGGGCGTCACCGTCGCCGAAGCGATCGGCGCAATCGGCTACCGAGGTGAAGCGGTGACGATCCCGACGGGCGCCTACGCCGAGATACACATCGAGCAGGGACGGCGCCTGGAACAGTCCGGCATCCCCATCGGTGTGGTGCAGGAGAGCTGGTACACCCAGAAGCTCCTGGTCCGGGTGCTCGGCGAGCAGTCCCACACCGGCGCCACCGCGATGTCCGACCGGCGCGACGCCCTGGTGGCGGCCGCGCACGTGGTGCTGGAGGCGGAGCAGGTCACCGGCGAGTTCCCCTCGGGATCCATCGTGACGTCGGTGGGCAAGTTCGACGTGCAACCCAACTCCCCGATCGTGGTGCCCCGCCAGGTGGACCTGGTGCTGGACGTCCGCGCCGACGACCCCGCCCACGTGGCGCGAGCCCGGGCGTTGTTGCTCGAGCGGATGGCTGACCTGGCCCGGCGCCGGAATGTGGAGATCAGCGCCGAGGACTTCGACATCCGCCCGGTGCAGCGCTTCCCGGCCGAAGGCGTGGACCTGGGCGCCAAGTCCGCGAGCGACGAGGGTGTGGAGTCGATGCTGCTGGCCACCATGGCCGGACACGATTCGGTCGCGATGAACAGGATCACCCCCTCGGTCATGCTGTTCGTGCCCTCGGTGGACGGGGTGTCCCACTGTGAGCGGGAATTCACCTCCGATGCGGACCTGGTGGTCGGGTTGAGGGTGCTCACCCAGGTGGTGCAGCGCCTGGTGAACCGGGAGATGGCCGAGGTGGCCCCGGGAGAAGGGGGCCCGCGATGAGCCCCGCCCGGTCGGCGTCAACGCCTTCACCCCCCGGCGCAGCGCTGGACGTGGTGCTCCCGGGGCCGGCGCTCGGCCCGGGGTCCGGACCCTAACGGCGGTCCGGAGGCGCCAACGGCAGCGCCGCGACCAGGGCGATCCGCTCCTCCAGGTCCGCCACCGTGGCCGGCACCGGTAGGTCCACGTCCAGCACGTGCACCACCAACTCCTCACTGCCGAGATGCACCGACAACGACCCGGGCATCAGGTTCATCAGGTTCGCCACCGCAACACGGCCCGCCCCCGGTGGCAGTCGCATCGGGTATCGGACATAGCCCGGGTCCAGGTCCGGCCGCGGCGTCAGCGACCTGCGGGCCACGTCCAGCCCACCGTGCAGGGAGCGGCGCAGGAACCAGCCGGTCAGCCGCACCAGCGCCCAGGTGCGCCGCAGCCGGCCGGCGCCGGGCCGGGGACCCCGGTAGGGCGCCAGCGCCAGGCTGGTCGCGACCGCGATCGGGACGACGACGGCGCCGTAGGCCCAGGTGGTCATGTCGCCTTCGGTCAGGGCCCACCACAACAGGGCGAAGACCGCCATCCTGCGCACCAGTGAGGCGGCACGATGCCACCAGCGGAACGGGGGTACTCGGTTGCCCATCATGCCCCCCACCAGGCCAGGATGACGAAGACCCCGGCCATGCCCAGGAACGTCAGTCCCGAGGCCCGCCACGTGGCCAGGCGCTGTTCCCCCAGGTTGAACCAGCGAGCCGGTGCGGGCACCCGCCGGATGCCCACGGCGATGACGTCGCGACCCCGAGCGATCGACCGGCTGAGGGCCTGCACACCCTGACGGATCATGCTCGCCAGCCACTCCTCGGCGACCACCAGGTCCCCCGGTGGCACCGCCCGGCCATCGGGGTGGGCGAGCCAGTCCGGCAGCGCCCGCGTCCCGGACAGGCGCAGTGCCAGCGCCGCAGCACCCACACCGGCCAGCACCGGCCAGCCCTGGGCCCACCAGGTGCCCAGGTCCCACCATCCCGGCACCGACACCTCGGCCCCGCCCGCTGCGGTCCACAGCACCAACGGGATCGAGGCGCCGATGAGTCCCACCCAGCCCAGCAGCATGATGTCCACCCCACGCGAGCCGGCCCGGCTGTGCCCCAGCAGCCACACCGCCCGGGCCAGCAGCACCGTGGACCCCATGCCCACCAGCACCAGTGCCGAGGCGACGTCGAGGCCGGCCACCAGCACGCCGTCGGCGGCTTCCTTGGCCGAGTACTTGGCCAGGTAGCCGCTGGTCCAGGGCAACCCGGCCAGGGAGAGTCCGGCCACCGCGAATCCGGCGATCACCACCACCCGGCCCGAACCGGCGCCGTGGGCTCCCCACAGGCCCACCCCGAAGAACAGGGCGGCCTTGATGATCCCGTGGTGCAGGGCGTAGAGCACGGCCGCGGCCACGAGCACCGGGGCGCCGTCCGGGTCGATCAGCGCGGCCCCCACCAGCGCCGAGAGCATCCCCATCTGACTGATCGAGGAGTAGGCCAGCACCGCCTTGGTCTTGGCCTGCATCACGCCCAGCAGCACCGCCAGGTAGGCCCCGGCCAGGCCGCCCACCACGAACACCAGGCCCCAGGTGGGCATCGCAGCCTCGCCCAGGGGAAGCATCCGCAACCACCCGGCGAGCCCGCCGGTGATCATCGCCCCGGACAGCACCGCGCTGGCCGGTGTGGGTGCCGCCGGGTGCGCCAGCGGCAGCCACACGTGCAGGGGCACCACACCGACCTTGATGCCGAACCCGAGCCAGAGCAGCGCCACGATCAGACCGGTGTGCCCCGATGCGGCCACCCGTTCGGCCGTCACCGCCAGTTCCAGACCACCGGCGCGCACCACCAGCATCGCGGCCACCAGCACCGCCGCTTCCCCGAGGACGGCCAGGAACAGGTAGATCCGGCCGGAGCGCCGCGCATCGGCGGTGCGGTCGTGGATCACCAGGGCATATCCCACCAGGCTCATCACGGTGAAACACAGATACAGGGTGACCACGTCCGCGGCGACGAACACCCCGGCGTTGGCCACGAAGCACAGCAGCAGCAAGCCACTCAGCGCCGAGGGCCTGGGCAGATCGGAACGGGCCACCATGACCAGGGCCAGCCCGTACAACACCGCCGCCAGCACCAGTAGGGGCCGGCCCACGTCGTCGATCCGGAACGTGGTGCCCAGCAGGAGCCAGTCCATCGCCACCTCGACCCCGTCCGGGGCGGCCGACCCCAGCCATGCTGCCGGGAGCACGGTGACCGGCGCCAGGGAGGTCAGCAACAGGCGAGACCTCTCGGCCAGGTGGTCCGGGAGCAGCCCGGCCATCGCGAGTCCCAGCGCCACCAGTAGCGGCAGCGCTGCGGTGCCGATCCAGAGCGCGGTCATGAGTAGCTCCTGACCGCGACGAGTTCCGCCAGCGACAGCGGCGAGTAGCCGAGACCGGCCAGCACCCCCACGGCAATGGCGAAGACGGCCGTCAGCAGCGCCGGAACCAGGAGCGGCAGCGGGGCCTCCACCCCGTGGCGCTGGTGGGTATCCGCACCCTGCCAGGCGGCGCCCTCGTCCGGGTCCTTGAACCACAGGACGTAGATGATGGGCAGGAAGTAGGCGGCGTTGAGCAGGGTGGAGGCGGCCAGCACGCCCAGCACCCACGGCTGCCCGGCCTCCAGGGCGCCCACTCCGAGGTACCACTTGGACACGAACCCGGCCATCGGCGGGATACCGATCATGCCCAGCGCGGCCACGGTGAAGGACGCCGAGGCCACCGGCATCCGGCGGCCCACCCCGGCCAGTTGGCTCACTCTCGTCAGCCCCAGCACCTCGGCGAACAGGCCGGCGCAGAAGAACAGGCTGACCTTCATCAGTCCCTGGTGCACCAGGTGAGCGATGCCCCCGGTGGTGGCGGTGACCGCGAGCAGGGTCGCGCCCAGGGTGATGTAGGAGACCTGGCTGACGGTGGAATAGGCCAGCCGGGCCTTCAGCTCGTCCTGGGCGAGCGCACGCACCGAGCCGTACACGATGGTGACCCCGGCCAGTACCGCCAGCGGCGTCAGCACGCCCAGGTCGGAGGCCAGGTGCACCCCGAACACGTCGTGGACCACCCGGATGATCCCGAACACGCCCGCCTTGACCACGGCCACCGCGTGCAGCAGCGCACTGACCGGCGCCGGGGCGACCATCGCGATCGGTAGCCAGCCGTGCACCGGCACCAGCGCCGCCTTGACCGCCAGCCCGGCGATCAGCACCGCGAAGATCCCCACCGCCGTGCCGGGATCGGCGGCTGCGAGTTCGATGACCTCCTCGGCACCCCGGGAGCGGAACTCCACCGGCCCGGCCACCGCCGTCAGCCAGGCCACCCCGCCCAGCAGCACGATCCCGCCGGTGACGGTGTAGGCCAGGTAGGTGCGCGCTCCGCGCAGGGCCGCCTTGGTGCCCCGATGGGCCACCAGGGGGTAGGTGACCAGGGTGAGGACCTCGAAGAAGAGCAGGAAGGTGACCAGGTTCCCCGAGAGCGCGATCCCCACCGTGGCGGTCACGCACAGGCTGAAGAAACCGAAGAACCGGGACCGGTTCGCGGAAGTCTCCAGATAGCCGATCGCATAGATCGTGGTGAGCAGCCACAGGAGGGTGGACAGGCCCACGAACAGCAGCGCCAGCGGATCGGTGATCAGCACCAGGTCCACCCCGGGCAGCAGTTGCTGCCGGTACTCCAGGCGCAGCCCGGAGGTCACCGGGGGCACCAGCACGATCACCAACCCGACCTTGATGATCGCACCGGCCAGGTTCAGTGTGGTGCGCCAGCGCACCTGGTGCTCGCGCAGCCCGAAGATCACCAACCCCGGCAGCAGCGAGGTGAGCAGGATCGCCAGCGGAATCCAGCTGGCCTGGGTGACGGTCTCGTTCACGGGATCCCCCCGATGGGCAGCGCCGGAGCGAGAAACTCCGCCAGCGGCACCGCCAGCAGCCCGGTCCCCACCGCCACGACCGCGAGGAGCAGCGCGATCGCCGGCATCCGGGCCGGCACCGCCACCGGCTGGCGGCGGCCGGCCGACCCGGGTTCATCGAAGGTGGCTCGCACCACCCGGGCGGTGTAGGCGAAGGTGAGCAGCCCGCCCCCGAGCAGCGCCGCCAGCCACCACCACTGCCCTCCCTGGAGTGAGGCCTGGAGCAGTTGCCACTTGCCGGCGAACCCCAGCGTGGGGGGCATCCCGGCCAGGACCACCCCGGAGACGGCGAAGGCCAGCACCGTCCCGGGCATCCGGTTGACCGCACCGACCAGACCGTCCAGGTCATCCCCGCGGTGGGCCAGGGAGAGCACCCCGGCGGCCATGAACATCGCCGCCTTGGCCAGTGCGTGGGACAGCACCATCAGCAGCACCCCCACCCAGGCCGCCTGAGCGGCAAGTGCTGCCGGGCTGCCCGCCGGCGCGCCTGCGGACGGGGCGAGGTAGGCGAACAACAGGAAGAAGTACCCGACCTGGGCCACGGTGGAGTAGGCCACCACCGACTTCAGCCGGTCCTTTCGCAAGGCCACCACGTTGCCCCACACCACCGCGACACAGCCCAGCACGCCGAGCACGGTCGGCAAGCCCGCCAACGGCGGGGCGGCGGCGTCGAACACCACGTACCAGACCCGGATGAGCAGGTACAGCGAGGCCTTGATGACCAGTGCAGACAACAGCGGACTCACCGCTGACGGGGCTGCTGCGTGGGCCGAGGGTAACCAGGTGTGCGCCGGGAACAGCGCGGTCTTCAGCGCCATCCCCGCGGTGATCAGCACCAGGGCCACCGAGGCGGTGGCGCCGGCGGTCAGCACCTGCCCGGCCCCGGCCATGTCCAGGGTGCCGGTCTGTGCGTAGACCAGCGCCACACCGAACAGGTAGGCCAGCGACCCCAGCACCGCCACGAACAGGTACCGAAGGCCGGGGCGCCACGCCGAACGCCCACCGAGTACCACCAGTGCCACCGCGGCCAGGCCCATCAGTTCCAGCGCCACGTAGGCGTTGAACAGGTCCGCGGTGACGTACACGGCATTCAGCCCGGACCACAGCATCGCCACCAGGGGCCAGAACGCCTCGCTGCCGCGCACCCGCGATGTCCCGGTGGCGTACAGCAGCACCAGCACGCTCACGAGGGCCGTCATGGCCAGCATCAGGGCGCTGAGCGCGTCCACCCGCAGCTCGATCCCCAACGGCGCACGCCACCCGGCCATCCGGTACTGCACCTGCGACCCGGAGGCGACGTCGAGGACCACCGCCACCGCCATCGCGGTGATGCCCAGCCCGAGCGTCACGGTGAGCCAGGGCCGCCACCGCGGCGGCACCAGCGCCAGAACCACCGCACCGGCGAGCGGGGCCAGCACCAGAGCGGGCAGCACGCCGCCCATCAGCGATCACCCCCGCCCGCCTCGGAGCGACCGGACCCTGAGGGCCGTTCCCGAGATGCCCCGGGCGCCTCGTCCGGCTCGGCCGCGCCGTCCGGCCCCTGGCCGGATGCGCCCGCCGAAGCCTCGATCCGGCGGATGAGCACCAGCGCCAGTCCGGTCACCGAGACGGTGATGACGATGCCGGTCAGTACCAGGGCGTGCGGAACCGTGTCGGGCGGGTCGGTGCGTGCGGCGAGCGCCACCAACACCATCAGCACACCACCACTGGCGATGTTCAGGGCGATCACCCGGCGAACCAGGTCGGTGGTGGTGAGCAGTCGCACGATGCCCAGCACAGCCAGGGCGACCGCCAGGATCACGAACACATCGGAGCGCATCACACCCGATCACCAGCCGCGGCGTTGATCCGGTCCATCAGCACCAGCAGCACCGCCAGGGTGGCCCCGATACTGAGCATCAAGACCGCCTCCAGGCCGAGGATCACCCCGCCGGCCCAGCCCTCCCCCAGCACCAGCCAGCCACCGGCCAGCGCCGCGCTCACGGCCGCCAGCAGCAGAAACGCCGCCAGGCCGGCCAGGAGCACGGGGCGCACCCACCGCTCCATCGAGCGGCGCGGACCGAGGCCGGCCAGGTAGATCATCAGCACCGCGCCGGTGAGCAGTGCGCCGGCCTGGAAGGCTCCTCCGGGACGGGTGGACCCCGCCACCAGCAGCCAACCGAGGAGCAGGACCAGGACCGGCACCACGACCCGCACCATCGCCCCCATCGGTCCGGTGTCCGGCGCGGGCTCGGGCAACAGCCGCCCGCCCGGCGCCAGGGCCAGGGCGCCCAGCGCGGCCGCGGCCAGCACCCCGATCTCCAGCAGGGTGTCGTAACTGCGGAAGTCCAACAGCACCGCCGTCACCGGATGCGACACCCCGGTTGCCGCCATCTCCCCCCGGGCCACCGCGCCCGCGCCGGTGACGGTCTGCCACTGCCACACCGCACCGAGCAGTGCCATCGCCAGCACCGCGGCAAGTGCCCCGCTGAGCAGGCCGTACCAGGGGCCCGGGCGGTTGCCGGCACCGGCCAGGGCTCGCGGCGGTTCGGGGGTGGCGGTCACCGCGTTCATGACCAGCACGCCCGTCACCCCGGCACCGAGCACCGCCTCGGCGATCGCCACGTCCGGTGCGTGCAGCCAGGCCCACGAGACCGCCAGGAGCACACCGAACACCAGGAACATCGCCGCGGCATGCACCCGCGAACGGCCGAACAGCGCGTAGCCGGCAACCGCGAACAGGCCCACGGCCAGCACGACGTCGAAGACTCCCACCGCTTCCATCAGCGCGTCCGCGGCCCGCGGCCGCTGCTGCCGGCCTCCTCATCACGACCGGCCCGGTCATCATTCGACGCAGCGCCGTCGTCGTCGTCGGCCTTGGATGCCTCGGTCATCGCCGATACCGCGGCGACCTCGGACCGGTCGGCGAGCAGGTAGGAACTGGTGGCCGCGGCAAGGAGGGCGAGCAGCCAGATCAGCACGAGCTTCACCGCGACCGCGACACTCGACTGCAGCGCCAGGGCCGCCAGCACCAGCCCGAGGCCCAGGTTGTCGGCCTTGACCAGGGCGTGCAGCCGGTTGTTCAGGTCCGGGAAGCGCAGCAGACCCACCGTGCCGGCCCCGAAGAAGGCGCACCCGACCACAGCCAGCACCACCGAGACCACGTCCAGGATCATCGGCGCGCCCGCAGGGTTCGGACCCGGGCCAACACCACCAGGGCGGCCAGTGCCACCAGGGCCAGCGCAGCATCGCGCAGTGCCGCCACCACCATCACGTGGGCCAGCACCGCCAGCACGGCGGTGGCGGTGGTGCCCATCAACAGCAGGGCCAGCAGCCGGTCGTGGTCGGCCGGCCCGCGCACCACCCGGACCAGTGAGACGAGCACGTTGATCACCAGGAAGACGACAGCCCCGTACAGGACGGCATCGATCACAGGGGTCTCCATGGTGGGGGGTGGAAGATGACGTAGGCGACCATCCGGCCGAGCCCTACCACCCTATTCGCCACCACTCGGCGTGCCACCGGTGGGGACTCAGCCCGATGGACCGGGCGGTCCGCCCTCGGCCTCTCCCGCGGCAGCCACGCCGGGTCGGACGGATGATCGGTCACGGTCACCGGAATCGCGTGGACGCAACCGGCCGGCCCCGGAACGGGTGCGACGACCGGCCAGGGCCAACGCGACACTGATCGCCCCGAGCCCGACCAACTCCCACGAGGTGGGCCGTTGACCGAGCACCAGCAGCGCGATCACGGTCGCCGAAGCGGGCAACAGCGCGTTCAGCAGCGCGAAGGTCGCCATCCGCAGCCGTTTCAGGGTGACCTGGTCCAGCATGTAGGGGATCACCGAGGTGAGCACCCCCACGGCGACCACCACCACGAACACGTCCATCGACAGCGCCGGCCCCGCCCACGGCGCAGCGATCGGGGCGAACAGTACCGAGGCCACGGCGGTGCCCACCGCCAGGGAGGAGATCCCGTCCCGTTCGGTCACGATCCGGCCACCCAGCAGCATGTACACCGCCCACGCGGAGCCCGCCGCCAGCGCGCAGGCGATCCCGAGCAGGAGGTACCAGCCCGATTCGGCACCGGCCCAGTCCAGCCCGAGCACCGAGATCGCCACCACGCCGAACGCGGCCAGCACGATCGCCACCCGCTGCCGCAGCGTGCGCCCGCCCCAGGCGGCCACGGCGACCGGCCCGGCGAACTCGATCGCCACGGCTGCACCGAGCGGCAGGTACTCGATGGAGATGTAGAACAGCATGTTCATCGCCATCAGCACCACGCCGAAGACCGCGCTCTGGGCGAACGTGCGGCGGGTCCAGTGCTGGCGCCGCCAGGGTTGCACCAGCACCAGCAGGATCAGTGCGCACACCACCGAACGAAGCCACGCCACCGTGTGCGCGGGCATCAGCGGGTACAGGCCGACGGCGATCGCCGCGCCCAGGTACTGGGAGGCACCGGCGATCAGGAACAGCAGCGGCGCCGGGACCCGGTCCAGAGGGTTCCTCATGCCCATTCCACCTCGGTAGCCAGGACCCGGTGATCGGAGACGGCCAGCCGGTGCGATGCGGTATTCGCGGTGGTCCCGCCCCGGACCAGGATGTGATCGATCTGTCGGAGCGGGGTGCCGGCGGGGAAGGTCAGCGCCTCGGGCAGGTGCCAGTCCGGGGCGATCTTGCGCACCGTGCGGGTGGGCAGGTTGAAGTCTCCGGCCACGATCGCGCGCCGGGCCAGCCCGTCCACGCCGGTGAGCAGGGTCTGCAACTGTCGCCAGGCCACCGGCGGCAACAGGGACAGGTGGGTACATGCCACCGCGAAAGGGCCGTCTGGGCCCTGCAGCACCGCGGCCAGCCCCACCCGGGGTTCGTGCACCCACCAGCCCGGCCGCAGTCCCTTCAGGGTGGGCAGGCGCTGCACCCCCTGGGGCAGCCGCGTGGCGAACCAGGCGGTGATCGGGAACCGGCTGGCCAACGCCACCCCGTATGCCGGGCCGGGATACTCTCCGATCGGATCGGCCATCCAGCGCAGCCCGCGCACGTTTCCGGCCAGCGCGGCTGCATACCGGTGGTGCGGCAGACCGAGGGCCTCGGCGATGACCGCCACCTGGTCGATTCGGTTGCTGCGGTTCTGGTACCTGTCCACCTCCTGCAGCACCACCACGTCCGTCTGGATCCCGGTGAAGGCGGCCGCCAGTTCGGGGCCGGTGGTGGGCACACCACCGGCCGATAGGCCCGACTGGATGTTCGCAGACAGCACGCGCAGGGGGGTCATCAGGTGGCCTTCATCAGTCGGTGGCCTCCGGGGCGAATCTCATTGCGACCGAGTTCATGCAATACCGGTCACCGGTCGGAGTCTGGGGGGCGTCGTCGAACAGGTGCCCCAGGTGGGAGCCGCACGAGGCGCAGCGCACCTCGGTGCGGACCATGCCCAGGGACCGGTCCTCGAGCAGTTCCACCGCGTCACCGGCGCTCGGTTGGTAGAAACTGGGCCAGCCGCAGTGGGCGTCGAACTTGGTCTCGGAGCGGAACAGCTCCGCCCCGCAGGCCCGGCAGGAGTAGATCCCCACCCGGTCCTCATACAGCAGTTCCCCGGTGCCGGGCCGTTCGGTGCCGGCCTGCCGGAGCACCTGGTACTCAGCCGGGTCGAGTTCGGCTCGCCACTGCTCCTCGGTCTTGGACACCTCGTAGTCGTTCTTCACCTCACGCATGCCTCTATCCTCGCCCATGATGGCGCAGGTGTCCCAGCGGACTGTCACGGCGTCGCAGCACATCGGCATCGCCGGGCCGGGCGCCCGCTATTCGTAGCCGCTGCCAAGCAGACGACGACGCAACTCCTGCCCGGCGAGTTCGGTGCGCGAGGTGGTGCCCGAGGCCGCCAGCAGCGCCGAGACGTGTACCGCGACCGTGCGCTGGGAGCAGCCCAGTCGCCCAGCGATGTCCCGGTTGCTCCAGCCCTCGACGAGCAGGTCGAGCACCCGGCGTTGGGCGGGGGTGCCCGGCACCGAGGGAGTCACCTGCTCCACCGCTGCTTCGACTCGCTGCAGTACTCGTCCGGGCCAGTGCCGCACGATGGTGCGGGCCTGTGCGAGATCCTGGGCGGCAGCGGTGTGCAGCCCGGTCCGGCTGCGTTCGGCAGCACGCACCAGCAGGATCCGCGCCCGTTCCGGGGCCAGTTGCCGGGGGATGTCCGCGGCCTCGAACAGGTCGGGATCGACCGGCCTGCCCTCCCGGTGGCGAAGTTGCACCTCGGCTGCCGCATGCAGCGCCGGATGCTCCAGTCCACCGGGCAGGGTCCGGTCCAGGAACGTCCGCACCTTCGCTGCCGGAAGACCGTCCTCCAGGGCCACCTGGGCGGCCAGCCACGCGCGGTTCGGCCGGGTGGCGTGCCCGGCGCGGGTAGTGCACCGGGTGTAGGCGCGCAGGGCGGCCTCCACTGAGCCCGCCCCCGCGGCCGCGGCGATCACCCCACCCAGGTAGGCGTACACGCGCACCCATGGCAGATCCACCCCCACGCTGGCCGTGAGGGCCTGCTGGCCGTAGCGCCGAGCGTGGTCCTCCCAACCACGCTCCCAGGCCAGTTGGGCCGCCTTGGTCAGCAGCGCCACCTGTTCGTTGCGGTGTTTCTCCCGGTCGATGTCGCTGAGGGCGTGGTCCCAGGCGCGCGCCCACTGCCCGGTGTGGAAGCCCAGATCCACTGCCTGGCGCACGACCGTTCCGGGGTCGCGCAACTGCTCGCTGAGCACGCGGGCGCGGGAGACCCAGATCCAGGCCTGCGCCTCCCCGTGCCCACTGCCCAGGTCCGCCTCGATACCGGCCAGCCGCAGCACCAGTGCTCCGGTGATGGCGCGGATGCGCGCTCCCACCAGCGCCGGATCACCGCTGGCGGCCACGGCGTCGAGGTCGGCCACGGCGTCGGCGATGGCCTCCTCGTTCCGGCGCCCGGCGGAGATCGCCCCGCCGCGGGCAAGGGCGTGGCTGACCCGCGCATCGGCCACCGCTGCACGTACCGCGTCGTCCCGCGCGGTCGGTCCTGCCTCGCCGAGCGTGCGGTCCCGTTCCGCCGCGCCGGGCTGCCCGGCCGACTCGGCCGCCAGCGCCAGGCACTGCGATGCGGCAGCGAGTGCCTCGGTGGCGCGTTCGGCGCGCACGCACGCCACCGACCGCTCGGCCAGCACCAGGATCTGGAGGCGGCGGTCGGCTCCGGCCAGTTCCTCGGCCTGCGCCAGCGCCGCCCAGGTCCCGGCAGCATCACCCAGGAGCCACCTGGCCCGGGCGTCCTGGAGCAACCGTGCGCACCGGGCATCGACCGACGTCATCTACGCATTATTGACTAGGTTCACATCACAGCGTCGCACCATCCTGGATGGCGTGAACGAGTGGGCACTGGACCTGCAGTCGCTACGGCGCACCTTCCGTCGCCGCGGCCAGGGAGAACGCATCGCCCTGGACAGCGTGGACCTACGCCTGCCCGCCCGCGCCTCGAGCGGGCTGGTGCACGGGCTGCTGGGTCCCAACGGAGCGGGCAAGACCACGATCTGCAAGATCGTCGCCACGGTGCTGCTGCCGACCTCCGGCCGCGCCCGCGTGCTCGGTCACGATGTGGTCACCGAGGCTGCCGCCGTGCGTCGCCTGATCGGGATCGTCTTCGGAGGTGAGCGGGGCCTGTACGAACGGCTCAGCGCGATGGAGAACCTGCAGTTCTGGTGCGCCATGCACGGCCTGGGCGCCCGGGCCGGGCGGCGGCGCTCGACCGAACTGCTGGAGCGGCTCGGCCTCGGCGAACGGGCATCGGAGAAGGTGGAGACCTTCAGCCGGGGTATGAAGCAGCGCCTGCACCTGGCCCGCGGCCTGGTCGCCGAACCGAGGGTGCTGTTGCTGGACGAGCCGACCGTCGGCATGGACCCGGTCTCCGCCCGCGACTTCCGAACCCTGGTCACCGAACTGCGTGGCGAGGGCCGCACGGTGCTGCTCACCACCCACGACATGGCCGAGGCCCAGGCTCTGTGCGACTCGGTCACGTTCATCGATCAGGGCCGGGTCCTGGGCACCGGCCCACCGGCGCAGGTCCGGGCCATGGTGGCCGGCTCTCAGCAGATCACGGTGGACGACGTCGACCCCGCTTCTGCGGAAGCGCTCACCGGCGCACTGGGTACCCTGCCCGACGCGGTCGAGCGGATCCACGCCGTGCACGACGCGCGCTCGGGCGTGCTGCAGATCACCGTCACCGGCGGCACCGAGGCCCTCTCGACCGCCCTACGTACCGTGCTGGCCGCCGGACACACCCAGATCACCTCCGCTCCGCCGTCGCTGGAGGATGTCTACCTGGACCTGCTCGGGACCGATGCCGCCGGGCAGCGCCGCGGGATGGACGTGTGATCGGCCCGGCCCGGGCGGGTTTCGCCCACCAGGTGCGCATGATGCGGGGCACCCCGGACTGGTTCCTGGCGCTGTTCACCGCACCGCTGCTGACCGCGGTGTTCGTCTCGATCTTCACCCACGCCGGGCGAGGTGACCTGAGCAGTTACGGCGTGCTGGCTCCGGCGCTGATGGCGTTGTGGGCGATGTCGTTGCAGACCGCCGGGGAACTGATCTCCCAGGAACGGGAGAACGGCTCTCTGGAGGCGTTGCTTGCCGCACCGGCCCCGTTCGCCGCGGTGCTGTTCGGGCGGATCAGCGCGGTCACGAGCATCTCCATGGTGGCCTTCGCCGAGTCCTGGCTGGTGGGCTGGGCACTGACCGGGGACCCGGTGACGATCATCCATCCGGGCCTGTTCGTGATCACCGTCGCGCTGACCGTGGTAGCGATGACCGGGTGGGCCGGGGTGATGGCGTGCGTGTTCGTGCTGGCCCGCTCGGCGCGCACGTTCCAGAACTCGCTGAGTTACCCGTTCTTCGTGCTCGGTGGGGTGATCGTGCCGGTGGCGCTGCTCCCGGACTGGCTGACGTGGCCGGCCCGGGCGGTGTTCCTGTCCTGGTCAGCGGACCTGCTGCGCGATTCCCTCGCCACCGGTCCGGTCGACGCCGCGGCCCTGCGGCTGCTGATCGTGGCCCTGCTCGGAGCGGTCGGGTTCGTGCTCAGCCACGTGCTGCTCGACCGGACGCTGCGCCGGGTGCGGATGACGGGGAGGCTGGCTCATGCCTGAGCGCGTGCTACCCGGCCACCGGGTCCCCGGGCCGTGGGCGATCGTCCGGGCCGCCACCCGCACCGCATTCGCCGACATGCGCGCCACCTACACGCCGCTGACCTGGAGCGTCGGCTGGCTCGGCCGGATCCTGATGCAGGTGACGTTCTTCGCCCTGATCGGGCTGCTGCTCGATGACCCCGGGGCGGTGCTCTACCTGTTCATCGGCCAGGCAGTGATGGCGTGTGTGGTGGAGGTGTTCATGTCGGTGCCCTCCACCACCTGGGAACGGTTCGCCGGGACCATGGGGTTGCTGGTGGCCGCACCAGGGCCGCTGTGGCCGGTGTTCGTGGGCCGTTCGGTGCAGTGGCTGCCCAGCGGGATCGCCACCGCCGGTATTGCGCTTTTCGCCCTCGGGCCACTGTTCGGGGTGGGCTGGAGCCTGGCCGGTGCCCTGGGAGCCTTCGCGATGCTGGTGCTCACCGCGACCACGATGTACGCGGTGGCGCTGTTCGTGGCTGCGCTGGTGCTGCGCGGGCCCCGGTGGCGCAACGTGGCCAGCAACGTCAGCCACACCCTGGTCATGCTGATCACCGGCGTGACCGTGCCGACGCTCATCTGGCCGGCGTGGCTTCAGGTCGCCGGGCAGGGCCTGCCGATCACCCACGGGCTGGGCGCGATCCGTGATCTGCAGGCCGGCACCGCCGACGCCGGTTCGCTCGCGGTGGCCGCCGGCGCCGCACTGGGCGCTGGCCTGGTGTGGTTCGCGCTCGCCGCCGTGGCGTTCACCGCCTTCGCCGGGTCCGGCCGGCGCGACGGCAGCATCGATCTGCAGGAGTGATCAGGCCGGCGTCACCAGCCGCGACCGACGCGGTGCGGTGGCCCGGACCGCGGAACGCGGACCCGGTGATCCTGGCGGTCAGCGCTCGCGTTCCTCGTCGGGCAACTCCGGGTCGGCTCCCGGGCCCCCACTATGGGTCGGTTGCTGCTCGTCCTGGGGTGTGTCCCCATGCTGGGAGCCGGGCACGTTGTCCTGGTCCGCCTCTGGCTTCGGGCGGGAGGTCCCCTCCGATGTCATCACAGTCCTCCTCATTCGGGTGGCGCCATCTCAGGCTAGGTGGCCCGACCCGCCGCCGCGACTCGGGCCCGGAGAGTCCCTACCGGGCCAGACCGCAGCACTGTCGGTGGGCACCTGCGCCCGGTCGGACATCCCGTAGTCACGGCTGACCCCGGCGACGCGCAGCCGATAGTGGGCGAACACCTCGGTGATCCCGGCCCGTTGCGCGTCCCGGTGTGCGGCGTTCGTGCGCCACGTGCGCACCGCGTCCTCATCGCGCCAGAACGACAGCGACAGCACTTTGCCCGGGTCGGTCAGGCTCTCGAATCGTTCGATGGAGATGAACCCGTCCACGTCCTCCAGCTCGGCGCGCAACTGCCCCGCCAGGTCGAAGTACCGCTCTCGCTGAGCCGGTTCGGGCCATACCTCGAAGATGACCGCGATCATCCCAGAGCTCCCGGGGCGTGCGGACCGGAGACCGGCCGGGTGAAGAGGCGCTCCTCCGACCGGATGAACTGTCGTTGCCTGGCGAACTCGTAGTTGCGCCGTCCCAGCGGATCCTGCCCCAGTCGTTGCCGGTACGTCTCATAGGAGGCCAGGTCGGGGAGGGTGTAGATCCCGTAGGCAGTGGTTAGCGAACCTTCATGGGGAGCGAAATAGCCCAGCAGGTCGGCGCCCGAGCGGGGGATCGCCTCCCCCCAGGTCCGGGCATAGTGCTCGAAGTCCCCCTGCCGGTAGGGATCGATCTCGTAGCGAATGATGCACGTGATGGCCATGTGCCTCTCCTGGGTGGCTCGATGGGTATCGGTCCCTGCCGAGTCAACCCTGCGATGTTTCGGGCTGCGCCGAAGTGGTCATCGGTACCGTAAGAACCGTGACGTCCGAACGGCTGGTCCTCGTCGGCGCGATGCTGGCCGACCGCAGCCGGGTCGCCCTGCTCACCGCCCTGTTCGACGGCCGCGCGTACACGGTGACCGAGCTCGCCCGGCACGTGGGCGTGGCCACCGCCACCGCCAGTGAACATCTGGCCAGGCTGCGCGATGCCGCCCTGGTGACCGTGGAGCCCTCCGGGCGGCACCGTTACTACCGGCTCGCCGGACCCGAGGTCGCCGAGATGCTGGAGTCGCTCGGTGCCGACCCCGCCGCGGCACCACCCCGACCGCATCCCGCCGGCCTGGACCTGGCCCGCAGTTGCTACGACCACCTCGCCGGAGCGGTCGCCGTGGCCGTGTACGAGGACTGCGTCCGCGCCGGCTATCTGACGCAGGAAGAAGGGTCGGCGCTCCGGCTGACCACCATCGGGCGCACGTTCTTCGACGATCTGGGCGTAACGGCTGCCGTTGCCCGTACGGACCGGCCGCTGGCCCGGCGGTGCCTGGACTGGACCGAACGGCGTCCCCACCTGGGCGGACTTCTGGGTGCCGGCCTGCTCGCGTGGCTGTTGGCCCACGGCTGGGTGGTCCGCGGCGACAGACCCCGCACGATCCGGTTGACCAGGGCCGGCCAGCACCATCTGCCGAGCCACTTTCCCGGCGTCTTCAATGGCAGGCCCTGACGTCCGCGTGCCAGCATGAGCCCATGCGCCTGTGGTCACTGCACCCGCGATACCTGGATCGGCAGGGACTGCTGGCGTGCTGGCGGGAGGCCCTGCTGGCCCAAGCCGTGCTGACCGGACGTACCGTCGGCTACCGCGGCCATCCTCAGTTGGACCGGTTCCGGACCACCCCGGACCCTGCCGGCTCGGTCCGGTGCTACCTGCGGCACGTCGCCGACGAGGCCGACGCCCGAGGCTACCGGTTCGACCGCACGCGCATCGACAACGCACCTCCCGCGGAAGCCCCCGTCGCAGTCACCTCGGGGCAGGTGGAGTTCGAACGAGCCCACCTGCGGGCCAAACTCGTGCACCGCAGCCCGGCGACGGTAGCGACCCTGGACGCCGATGACCCACCGGACCCGCATCCGCTGTTCATGGTGGTCCCCGGTCCCGTGGAGCCCTGGGAGCGGGGCTGAACCGGTTCGCCGCTCCGCTCGGGCACCGGGCACAATGGTGCGCGGACCAACCAGGCGGGCCAGCCCCCTGCCACGAAGGAGAACTTGTGCGATGCGCGTCCTGATCACCAACGACGACGGGGTCTCCTCCCCCGGACTGACCGTCCTGGCCAACGTGGCCCATGAAGCGGGGCACGAGGTGATCATCGCCGCGCCGAACCGCCAGTACTCCGGATACAGCGCCGCACTCAGCGCGGAGAACGGCGACAACACCGCCGGCTACCCGTCCGGGCCCAGCAGGCCCCAGCACGGCTTGCGGATCTCGACCGCGCGCCCCCCGGGAATCTCCGATGACGTCGAGTCCATCGCCGTGCACGCCAGCCCGGCCGCGATCGCCTACGCCGCCGGGATGGGCGCGTTCGGGCCGCGTCCGGACCTGGTGCTGTCCGGGATCAACCTGGGACCCAACGTCGGTCCCGCGGTGGTGCACTCCGGCACGGTCGGTGCCGCCCTGTCCGCGGCGGCCCAAGGCATCCCGGCCCTGGCTGCCTCCAGCGCCTCGTTCGACCCCGAGCACTGGGACACCGCCTACCCGGTGATCGCCGAGGCCCTGCACTGGTTGAAGACCCACCCCCAGGACGGCCGGGTGCTCAACATCAACATTCCCGACGTTCCCCTGGAGCGGCTCCGCGGCCTGCGCCCGGCCGAACTCGCGACCTTCGGGACGCTGCCGGACACCGTGGACCGATCGGTGCGGCAGATCCTGTTCGCGCACATGGACGATAGCGGCGAGGCGCCCGCGACCTTCCCCGAGGGCACCGACGTGCACGAACTGATGCAGGGCTGGGCCACCTTGTCACTGATCCGGGCGCCCCGTCACGACGTGCACGATGCCGCACTGCCCGCCTTCGACGATCTCTCCTTCGCTCGGGGCCGCGCGGGGGTGGCGCGATGACGTGGTTGGTCACCGGGGGCGCCGGGTATATCGGTGCGCACGTCGTGCGAGCTTTCGCCGGGCAGGGCATCGGCACCGTCGTGATCGATGACCTCTCCAGCGGGCACGCCGCGTTCGTGCCGGAGGGAGTCCCGTTCGTCCGCGCCTCGATCCTGGACACCGAGGCGGTCCGCAGTGCCCTGGTGGAGCACCGGATCTCCGGGGTGGTGCACGTGGCCGCGTTCAAGTACGCCGGCGTCTCGGTGCAACGGCCGCTGCACACCTATGCCCAGAACGTGACCGGCACGATCTCGGTGCTGGAGGCGATGGCGCAGGCTCAGGTCAACTCGATCGTGTTCTCCTCCTCCGCCGCGGTCTACGGGACCCCGGAGGCCGAGCAGGTCACCGAGTCCACGCCCACAGCGCCGGAGTCGCCCTATGGGGAGTCCAAACTGATCGGCGAGTGGCTACTTGCCGACCAGGCCAGGGCCGTGGGGCTGAGGCACACGTCGCTGCGGTACTTCAATGTGGTGGGCTCCGGATATCCCGACCTTCCCGACACCTCCCCGCACAACCTGTTCCCGCTGGTCCTGGACGCCCTGGCCGCCGGCCGCACCCCGCAGATCAACGGCACCGACTACCCGACTCCGGATGGCACCTGCGTGCGGGACTACATCCACGTCGCGGACCTGGCCGCGGCCCACGTGGAGGCGGCAAAGGCGTTGGCGCAGGGGACCGCCCTGGAGCCGGTGTACAACCTGGGCAGCGGCACCGGCGTGTCGGTCCGGGAGATCATGGACGCGATGGCCGCCGGCACCGGGATCGACTTCGACCCCATCGAAGCGGAGCGCCGCCCGGGCGACCCGGCCCGGATCGTGGCCGATGGTGAACTGGCTGCCCGCGACCTGGGCTGGACGATGCGCCACAGCCTGGAGCAGATGGTCACCAGCGCCTGGCGGGCCCGCCAGCACCAGCCGTGACCCTACCCCGCTATCAGCCCCAGCCGAGGTCGTGCAGGCGCTCATCGTCGATGCCGAAGTGATGTGCGATCTCGTGCACCACCGTGATCGCAACCTCCTCGACCACCTCCGCCTCGTTGTCGCACAGGCGCAGCGTGGGGTTACGAAAGATCGTGATCCGGTCCGGTAGCGAACCGGCCGCCCACCACTCGCCGCGCTCGGTCAGCGGGACGCCCTCGTACAGCCCGAGCAGATCGGGTTCGCCGGCATCGGCCGGGGGTTCGTCCTCGACCAGCACCACCACGTTGTCCATCAGGTCGGCCAACTCGTCCGGGATCAGATCCAGCCCGTCGGCCACCGCATCCTCGAACTGCTCCAACGACATCTCGATCACGGCGCTGTGCACCCGCTCGCGCCGGTGGCAGCCTCCGTCGCAGCAGGTCCGCGGCTGGGACCGTTCGGCACCCCGGTCACAGGCCGCCGGCCACCGCGGCACCGGCGCGCAGCCAGGCGCGCTGGGTCTCCGCCCCCAGCGATTCGAACCGCAGCACCGATTCCACCATCGCCCGGTCATAGGGAATGGTGACCACCTCGCGCACCCAGCCGGCGAACCCGTCGGCGATCTGCTGCACCGAGGGATTCACGTCCTTCTCCCGGGCCTGGGAGACCACCACCACGGCGCCGTGGGCCAACCGGGCGCTGTGCTCATCACGCTGGCCCAGGGCCTCCAGCAACAGCGCACCTGCCTCGGCGTGCTCGGGCTTGGCGATCGTGGCCACGACCAACTGGTCGGCCTTGTCGATCATCCGCAACCAGTGATCGGCGGACTCATCGTTGCCGGAGTCGATGAAGATGAGCCGGTAGTAGCGCCCGGCCACGTCATGCACCAGATCCACGTCCTCCCCGGTGATGCGCTGCTCGGCGGAGAGCACATTCGGGTTGGACCGCAGTACGTCGTACTTGTCCGCGGCCTGGTGATGCACGAAGTGGGAGATGTCCCCGGCCTTGGCCGCCGGATCCAGCAGCGCGTGACCCCGGGGCAACAACTCCTGCACGGTGGCCTCGTGCTTGCCCTGCTCGGTGCGCCAGCCCAGCGTCCCACGCGTCTCGTTGTTGTCCCACGCCAGGGTCGCCGCACCGGAGTTGCGCGCGAAGACCGCCGCCAGCAGCGCCGTCGTCGGGGTCTTGTTCGCCCCACCCTTACCGTTGACCACCGCGATCGTGCGCACCCCGGGCCAGTGCTGGGAGACGGCGTTGACGTCGGCCCGCTCGGCCCGCTCGGCAGCGCTGGGACTGGTCCGGATACCGACCTTGGTCAGGGCACCGCGCACCCCCTGCGTCGCCGGGGCCTCGGCCTGCTCGGTGCGCAGGAACGACTCCCGCAGTTCCCGGCGCCGGGGGGAGGACTGGGCGTCGTCGCCGGATTGTGCGCTGCCGGTGTGGCGCATGGGGGACTCACGGTCCTGCACCGTCGAGCCCCCGGCGCTCCCGGGCACCT
This sequence comes from Pseudactinotalea sp. Z1739, assembly GCF_049725055.1. The sequence goes on from NZ_JBMPQA010000003.1 coordinate 227,940, forward strand.
GCGCCGGCGGAGCGTAGGCTCCACCGGCGGGGGCGGGGACGGCCGGGACCTCCGGCAGTACCTCGGTCTCCTGTGCCCGAGCGGTGCTGCCCAACACATCGCGCAACCCGCCCACCTGTTCCGGCGCCGCCGGCGCCGCGGGTGCTCCGGGCTGGTCCCGGAAGGCGTGCGATACCGAGCCGGGCGAGAACGCGGGACGCACGGAACGACGTTCGGGGGCGGCTGGGGGCGCGAACGCCTCCGGTCCCGGCTCGACGCCGAGGCCCAGGTCGGGCCGGGCAGCCGGGTCCGCCGCAGTGGGCGCGGCCAGAATCGCCGGGTCCGCCGTCTCGGGATCCAGGGTGCCGGATCCGACGGCGGAGGCGGTGGCCGGCGAGGCCTCCTCGGCAGAGCCTGCCGTCGGGGCCGTGCTGTGGTCCTCGGCTACGGTGCTCATCGTTCCCCCTGCCGCCGGCGCCTCATCGATCACCTCACCGTCCGGGGTGACCACCAGCCGCCACCCCGTACCGTCCGGGTCCGTCAGTGCAACCTGTACCGGTCCACCGACGATCTGTGCCGCCAGCCCCGTGATGTAGTGCAGTGCCTGCGCCCGGGTATCGGTGAGGTCACGGCCGCTCAATTCGTATGTGCCGCCGTTGAACACCACCACCGCAGTGCGCTCGGAACGCAACTGCGCCAAGACCTCGGGAAGCACACTGTGCTCTCCGATCCCCATCGCTTACTCCTCAGTAGATCGGGTCACGTGCGGATTCCCAGCACTCTATCGACAACCGGCATCCGCACGCGCTTCGAAGGCGGCCGGCCGGACCCGTGCCGGCATCGAATCGGCCCGATGCCGGGCCCGCCGCCAGGGTGCGCAAGACCACACCGGGCTGTTTTGCCCTGCGGCAGTTGGGTACCGTATGCTTTCGGAGGTCTTGGGGCGCCGAAGTGCGTCACGGGCGTCCTGTAGGAACAGACCGGGCCCCCATCGTCTAGCGGCCTAGGACCCCGCCCTTTCACGGCGGTAGCACGGGTTCGAATCCCGTTGGGGGTGCGAATCGCAACAAGAGAATGTCCAGTATCATCAGTATCTGCAAGGCCCCGTAGCTCAGTTGGTTAGAGCGCCGCCCTGTCACGGCGGAGGCCGCCGGTTCAAGTCCGGTCGGGGTCGCGAGACACAAAATGCCCGGCTCACTCAGTGTGGTGGCCGGGCGTTCGTCTCGGGGCTCTGTAGCTCAGTTGGTAGAGCGTTCGACTGAAAATCGAAAGGTCACCGGATCGACGCCGGTCGGAGCCACCTCGCAAGACTGCGGCTTCACCCTCCGGGGTGGAGCCGCAGTTGCGTACCCGGGCCCACGTGCCGGGTCGGCCCCGTTCAGTAGCCCGCACCGGCCGGCGTTTCGTCCTGCTCGACGCCGAGGACCACGGGTGTGGACCGGTAGCCGATGCCCATCCTGTCGATTCCTGCGTCGATCAACCGCAAGAAGTGCCCGCGGTCCCGGATCGAACCCGAGCCCTTGACCTTGCAGCGGCCCGCCGCTACGGAGAGCATCGTGGCGATCATCGACTCCGACGCGCCGGTCTGCTCGTGCTGCGTCGTACCGGTGTAGAAGCCGGTGGAGGTCTTGATGAAATCGGCCCCGGCGGCAATCGCCGCCTCGGCCCCGGCCCGCACCTCGTCCACGGTGAGCGCGTCAGTCTCCAGGATGACCTTGAGTTCCACGCCGGCCTCATGGCACACCTCGGCGACAGCTCGCAGATCCTGCTCCACCCGATCGACCCTCCCGCTGCGCAACCAGCCATAGTTCGCGACGATGTCGACCTCCGTGACACCGGGGGCGAGGACGTCCCGGGTCTGCGCGAGCCGTGAGGAGGTACTGGACAGGCCGAACGGAAAGTCGACGACGACGCACAGCCCGGTCTCCGTCCCCTCACACAACGGCGCGGCGGTCTCGATGGCGGTGGGATTGATGCACACCGTGCGGCACCCGAAGTGGACGCCGTTGCTGACCTCACGCGCTATGTCCTGCACCGTGAACTCGGGCTTGAGCACCGAGTGGTCGATGTAAGCCGCCAGTTCAGCGACGGACATCTGCTCGGCGGGCTGATCGGGACTCATCGGAACTCCTGGGTCGTGACATCGATATGCCGGCTGCGGCTGGATCCCGGGCCAGGGAACGCTCCCGGTAGTTGTCTATACTTGCCGGGTTGAGCGGTTCAGTCAAGACGATGGTCACTGCGTAGCGGTGACCTTGGCCAGCCCGAAGGCGACGTCGGGATCACACCCGAGCGCCACGGCCATCCGTTCGGCGAGCATCTGGGCCCGGACCATGCCCGCGAGCAGCCCGGAGAGTTCATCCTGCGGCAATGCGATCGCACCTCCTGGTGCGACGAGCAGCGTCTCGGCGCCGCGCGCCTCGGCCCGCCCCAGCACGTCGCCCACGGTGCGTCGGGCCGCTGCGTCGACGGCGAAACCGACCACGCTGCGCCCGGGTGCCGCGATGGCGACCGGCCCGTGCGCCAGTTCCGCGGCGCTGGCGGCGAAGATGGGCAGACCCGAGGTCTCCATGACCTTGTGCGCCCATTCCGCCGCCAGACCCGACGTGACCCCCCTCCCTGTCCCGGCAACCGGTGGCGCTGACACGAGCCGCCCGACCGCCCTGTCGACCGGCTCGGTATCGGCCAGCGCCTCGGCGACCGCATCGACCAACGACTCAACCTCCACCTGCCTCCGCACGCCGTCACCGTCCCCGGGCCGCGACGCGGCCTCAATTCCCAGCAGCCACAGCAGTGCCACCTGGGCGAGCACCGTCTTGGTCGCCGGGATCGCGCGCTCGGCACCGATGCCCAGTTCCAGCACATGCGAAGCCTCCGAGGCCAGTGCGCCGCGCTCATTGACCAGAGCGACCACATGGCATCCGGCGGTGCGGAGCCGTCGCGCCGCCTCGACCACATCCGGTGTCCGTCCCGATTGGCTGATCGCGATCACGACGGACCCCGGAGGCGGCAGGGTCGCAGGCACCGATAGCACGGCGTCAACCCGCAGTGCGGGCACTGGGGCACCCGTCGCTCGGGCCAGCCACGGCGCCACCATGCTCGCCGCGTGCGCTGACGAGCCTCGAGCCAGTGTCCACAGCCCAGCCCCCGCGGGGCCGAGGGTCTGCGCCGGCAGGGCCTCAGCGACCTCGACCCGTCGATCGGCCAGACCACGCAGCCACCCGGGCTGACCAGCCATATCCGCGCGCATCCGCGCGCCGCTGCGTGCCACCATCGACTCCGCCTTCCTGTGTGTGAAGTCTGGTCTGACGCTACAGTCATGTCTATACTTTTGGTAGATAACTCGACGACGAGAGGTTCTCCCCGTGACTGCACATCGCATTGCCATGCTGGGCACCGGCCTGATCGGTGACTTCTACACCGCAACCCTGCATCGCGGACGCAACCGCGATCGGGTCGAACTCGTCTATTCCCGGAGCGAGGAACGCGGCGCCGCCTTCCGGGAACGCTGGGACGTGCCCCGCTCGACGACGTCGCTGGAGGCCGCCTGCTCCGATCCGGATATCGACACGGTCATCATCGGGCTCCCGAACGATATGCACGTCGAGGCGGTGCGGCTGGCCGCCGAGAACGGCAAACATGTCCTGTGCACCAAGCCTCTGGGGCGCACCGCGGCCGAGGCCAAGGAGATGCTCGACATCGTCGAGCACCACGGCGTCTTCGCCGGCTACCTGGAGGACCTGGTCTACACACCGAAGACCCTCGCGGCCGTGAAGTCGGTCCAGGAGGGCGCGCTCGGCGACATTCTCTGGGTCCGCTCCCGCGAGACCCACCCCGGCCCCCACAGCGCCTGGTTCTGGGACGAGAACCGGGCCGGCGGCGGCGCGATCGTGGACCTGGGCTGTCATTGCATCGAGATCTGCCGCAACTTCATCGGCAAGGACAACCGGCCGGTGGAGGTGTTCTGCTGGAAGGACACCCTGGTGCATCCGATCACCGCAGAGGACCACGCGGTGGCCCTGATCAAGTTCGAGTCCGGAGCGATCGGCCAGTTCGAGGTCTCCTGGGCGTTCCGGGGCGGCATGGACCTGCGCGATGAGGTGTCCGGAACCGAGGGCACCATCTGGCTCAACCACTTCCTGCGCACCGGGTTCGACATGTTCACCACCGGCGTGGGCGAGGGCTACGTCGCGGAGAAGGCCGAGAGTGACAGCGGCTGGCTCTTCCCGGTGGGCGATGAGATCAACGAGCTGGGCTACGTGGACATGTTCGTCGACATGTTCGACTCCATCGACAACGGCACCACCCCGCAGGAGACCTTCTACGACGGGTATGTGGTCAACGCGATCATGGACGCCTGCTTCGCCTCCTCCGACAGTGGTCGGTGGGAACCGGTCGAGTTGGTCGATTGGCGCGGGGGGTCGACGCCACGCATCTCCCGACAGGCCGAGTCGTTCGAGGGGCATCCGGTGATCAAGCGGGAGATCCTGCCCGACGGGCGCTCCAAGGTGCTCTACCAGCACAGCGAGAGCGGCGAGGTCATGGAGCAGGTCACCTCCTGATGCGCCGGTGCGGGGGCGGGTCGGTCCGCCCCCGCACCACTGCGCTGCCGCTCCGCGATCACCCGGGCGTCGCTACAGCAGCGGCACCAGCGGACGGATCACGTCCCGAGCCATGATGAAGCCCTTCTTCACCAGGCCGTCGCTACCTTCGAAGTCACGGTCCTCGTGCTCCACGCAGAGCACGCCGTCGTAACCCGCCCGGTACAACGCCGCGACGAACCTTGCCCAATCGACCTCACCCAGCCCGGGCAGCCGCGGCACCTGCCAACCGACGCCGGCGGACATGCTGCCGTTCTCGTACAACCCTTCGCGGTCGATCTCCAGGTCCTTGATGTGGACGTGGTAGATCCGATCGGCGAACTCGCGCACCACCCGTTGCGGATCGATCATGAGCCAGTGCAGGTGCGAGGGGTCGAGATTCAGGCCGAGGGTCCCGCCCTCGAAGTCCTCGAACATCCGGCGCCAGATGACGGGGTTGTAGGCCAGATTCTTCCCTGATGGCCACTCGTCTGCGGAGAAGATCATCGGGCAGTTCTCGATCGCGATGCGTACGTCGTGCTCGGCGGCATAGGCGACGATCTCGGGAAATACCTGGAGGGCGCGGGCGTAGTTCTCTTCCAGCGACCGGGTGTGATCGGCACCGATGAAGGTGCTGATCATTGGCACTCCCATCAGGCTCGCGGCGCGGATCACCGCCTTGGTGTGCTCATTGGCCGCGGTCCGCACACTCTCATCCGGGTGCAGGTTGTTCGGGTAGTAGCCCAGCGCCGAGATGCTGATCCCGAGGTCGGCGAGTTCGCCGACGATCTCCGTTCCGCGTTTGGCTGTCATGTCCTCGATGGGCAGATGCGCGGTACCGGCGTACCGCCGCGCTTCCGCCCCCGATTGGGGCCAGCAGGCGACCTCGAGCTGTTCGTAGCCGACCGAGGCGGCCCAGGCGGCGACCTCGGTCAACGGCGTGTTCTCGAAGGGGGCGGTCAACAGTCCGAGTTTCATCACGTGATCCTCTCCACATCGACCCATCGGTCCTGGGCCGCACTGATCCGAATCGCTTCCTCCACCGCCAAGGCCCGCACGCCGTCGGTGAAGGTGGGGTAGGCGGGCTCCGCGCCGGGGCTTCCGGCTGCGACATCCTGGTAGACCCGCTCGAACAGGCCGCGGAAGGTCTCCCCGAACCCCTCGACGTGCCCTCCGGGGTAGAAGGTGATCTCCGCGGCGGTTTCGCTCAACGTGACCGGATCGCGGTGCTGCACCTCATTGGGCCGGTCGCGGTGGCCGATCCACAACTCATCGGGATTCTGGGAAGCCCAGGAGAGCGCCGCCGTCGATCCATCGACCTCGAAGGACATCGAGTTCTTCCGTCCGGCCGAGACCTGCGACACGGTCATCGCCCCGCGCGCTCCCCCCGCATACCGCAACAGCACCTGGGCGGCGTCGTCGGTGTCGATCGGCACCGGCGTACCGGTGTGCCCGGCACCGGCAGAGAATGTCTCCCGTGAGCCCGACGGCTTGATCCGGGTGGGCACGAACGTGTGCAGTTGGGCGTAGACGGCCTCGATGGGTTCCCCGATCACCCATGAGGTCGCATCGAGCCAGTGGCTTCCGATGTCCGCTACCGCCCGGGTCTGCCCCGCCAGCGCCGTCTCCACCCGCCAGTTCCAGTCGGTTTCGTACAGCAACCAGTCCTGCAGGTAGCTTCCGGTGACAAGCCGGGGCGCTCCGATCGCGTCGGCGGCGACCATGCTGCGGGCGTGGTGGATGAGCGGATAGAAGCGCAGGTTGAAACACAGCGCATTGACGAGCCCACGCTCCTCGGCCAAGCCCCGCAGCCGGCGGGCGTCGGAGATGTTCGTGGTCAGGGGTTTCTCACAGACGACGTGCTTACCGGCCTCGAGGACGGCGGCAGCCTGCTCGGCGTGCAGGTGGTTCGGGGTGGCGACGTGCACGACGTCGACATCGGAATCGAGCAATTCGGTCATGTCCCGATAGGCCGGCACTCCCAGCAGGTCCGCCGGCGCCGCGGCGCGCTCCGGTGCCGAGCCCAGCACACCGGTCAGGTGGCCACCGGCTCGGCGCACTGCCTCTGCATGAACCGACCCGATGAATCCCGTGCCAATGACCGCTGCCTTGACCGGCTCACCGTCGTCCGCCATCGACCCTCTCCTTGTTCTGCTAGTCCGAGCGCTGGCGGGACACCGCCACGTACGCCCATGCCAACGCGAGCACGATGATCCCGTAGACCATCTGCTGCACCGCTTGGCCCGCGCCCAGCGTGAGCATCAGCCGGTTCAGCACGGTCAGCACCAACGCCCCCACGATGGTGCCTCCGTAGCCGCCGGACCCGCCCAGGATCGAGGTGCCGCCGATGACGGCGGCCGCGATGCTCGGCAGCAGCAGTGAGTTCGACTGGCTGGGACCGACCGATCCGGAGGTGCCCGAGATGATCATGCCCGCGATCGCGGCCAGAATTCCGACGAGGGCGTAGGTGACGATCAGGACCTGCCACACCTTGATCCCGGACAGGCGACAGGCGATGGCGTTGTCACCCACCGCATAGATGTTGCGGCCCAGGCCGGACCTGGCCAGCATCCAGATCAAGAACACCGAGATCCCCGCCCACACCACGGCGTTGAGCGGTATCGGGCCGATCAGAGTGCCCCCGCCGAGTTGCTGCAGGAGCCGTGGGACGACGGCGGAACCGGAGAGGAAGCCGCCGCTCGCCTGGCCCACGGAGACCACCCCGAGCAGAACGCTGGACATCCCGATCGTCATGATCAGCGGGTGCACCCTGAACACACCGACCCCGATGCCGTTGAGCAATCCGGCCCCGACTCCCACGGCGAGGCCCAGGGCCAAGGCGGTCGCAGTGCCCGCACCGCTCTGGGTCGCCACCACATACGCGGCGAAGTTCGCGATCATCGCCACCGACAGGTCGATTCCCCCGGTGAGGAAGGCGAGTGTCTGCCCGGCGGCGAACAAGGCCAGCGGACAGGCCAGCAGCAGGATCGAACGCAGGCCCCGGACGGTGAACAGGCTGGGATCCAAGGCTGCGGTGACGAGGTAGAACAGCACGAAGACCACGCTGAGCACGATGATCGGATGGTCGGTGAGGTAGTTGCGAGCGCGTTCGGTGCCCGTTGGTCCATCGCTTGCGGGGGCTGCCTGCGGGGTGGTGGCGGCGCTGGTCATAACTTCCTCCGCTTCATCTCAAGGAAGCCCCCGAGCATGACCACCACGATGATGATCAGGCCCTGGAGCAGCGTCGCGATGTTCGAGTTGACGCCCATGCTCAGCAGGATCGAGGGGATGAGGGTGAGGACGAAGGCCGCGAGCACCGGTCCCAGGAGTTGGCCGCGGCCACCGGCGAGCGCCACACCACCCAGCACGACGGCGGCCACCGAACTCAGCAGCGCCCCGAGGGCGACGGTGCCCTGGGGGCTTCCGCTACCGAGCAGGGCGGTGGTCACCAGTCCGGCGAAGCCGGCGAACACTCCGGAGATCAGGTAGGCCTTCACCCTGGCTCGCTTGACGATGACACCGGCCAGGAAAGCGGCTTGCCGGTCGCTGCCGATCGCATAGGTTGCGATCCCCGACCTGCTGTACCGGAACGGCAGCCAGATCAAGCAGAAGACCGCCGAAAGCCACAGCAACGAGGGCCAGGGGTTGGAGAATCCGCCGACGATCATGTTCGCGAAGTCCGGGTTGGCTCGCCCTCCGGGCCCGCCGAGGATGAACAGTGCCAGCCCCACGAACGTGAAGTGCAGCGCGAGGGTGACGACGATGTCGGGCATGCCCGAGACCGTGATGATCCAGCCCATCAGGCCCGACAGCAATGCTGTGCCGATGATGGTGAGGATCGCCACGACGATGCTCATCGCGAAGGAGGAGTCCTCCATCAGCAGCGCTGAGACGCAGTTCGCCAGCACCATCAGCGCACCGACCGCCAGGTTGATGCCTCCGGAGAGGACCACCACGCCCTGCGCCATCGCCAGGAAGGCGAGCATCAGGCCGCCGGCGGCCAGCGCGCGCACCTCGAATCCCCCGAAGTTCGCCACCTGGGTGGAGCGCAGGACGATCATGCCGACCAACAGGAGCGCCAACCCGACGACCCAGCCGTTGCGTTGCCGGAAGCGCGCGGCTGCACTGGAGGGTTTGGGCACTGTGGTCTGTGGCGCGACCTCGGTCATGTTCCCGCCTCCGATGCCTCGACGAAGCCGTGGGCAGCGCGCAGGAGTGCCTCTTCACCGGCGTCGGCCGGCAGTTCGGCGACGACGCGCCCGCGGTAGAGCACCAGGGCGCGATCGCAGACGAGTTCGATCTCGCGTAGTTCGCTGGTGTACATCACGATCGCCGCCCCTTCCTCGGCCAGTTCGCGAATGAGGTCATAGATCTGCCGCTTGGTCCCGATGTCGATACCCCGGGTGGGGTCGAACAGCAGCAGCGTTCGGAATCCCTCAGCAAGCCACCGACCGATGGTGAGTTTTTGTTGGTTCCCACCTGACAGGCGCCGGGCCTGGGATGCCGCCCGGGTATCGATGGACAGTCGGTCGATGGCTCCGTTGACGGCGCGGTTCTCCTTACGGCCGGAGATGGGTCCCCACCGCCAGAAGCGTGCCCGGGAGGGCAGCGCGATGTTCTCCCGGATGGAGCGCTTCGGCAGGATCGCCAGGGTCCGGTCGGCCGGGACGAGGGCGATCCCCCGACTGATCGCTGCGGCGGGGTGGCGCGCGTTGAGTTGTTGCCCGTCGACCACGATCTCCCCGGCGCGGGGGCGCCGGGCGCCGGCGAGTACGTCGAACAGCACTTCTTGGCCCTGACCCTCCAGCGCGGTGATGCCCACCACTTCACCGGGGCTGACGGAGAAGTTCACATCGTCCAGGATGTCGCCGGCGCTCAGACCGCGGACGACCAGGGCCGACTCGTCGATCTCGGGCCGTTCGGCTCGCGATCGCCGGCCCTGCTCCTGTTCGACGGCGGCGCCCTCTCCAAGCATCGAGTGGACGATGCGCTGCTCGCGTCCGTCCTTCGGGGCGAAGGACGCCACATCGCCACCGTCCCGGAAGACGGTGCACATGTCGCAGTGCTCAATCACCTCTTCCAGTCGGTGGGAGATGAACAACACCGAGCCCCCGGCGGCTGTATGACGGGCCATCACCTCGGTGACCTTCTCGCTGAGGTCGGAAGGCAGGGCCGCGGTGATCTCATCGAGGATAAGCAATCGCGGCTGGTGCGAGAGGGCCCGGGCCAGGTCGAGCATCCGCAGGAACGGCAACGGCACCTCGCTGACCCGTTCGGCCAGGTCCAGCCCTTGGATACCGAGTTGCTCGAGTTCGGCGATCACCGCGGCCGGGTCGGTACCGGTGAGTTTGAGGTTCGCCCTGACCGTCAGGTCCGGGATCATGGCGGGATCCTGGAAGACCGAGGCGATCCCCCGTTCGTAGCCCTCCGCCGGAGAGCGCAGCGCGACCGGCTGGCCTTCCATGGTGATACTCCCGGAATCCTTGTTGATGACACCGGTGAGAATCTTGACGAAGGTCGACTTCCCGGCGCCATTGGCTCCGAGCAGGGCATGCGCTTCACCCGGTCGAATCGTCAGGTCCGCCGACCGGAGCGCTCGCACCGCACCGTAGGACTTGGCCACGGCCTCGGCGTGCAGAAGCGGTTCGGCATCCATCATCGCGTGCGATCATCCTCCCCCGCGGGCGTGTGGGATCTCGCAGATGTGCCGGGAGCGAGGATGAACTCGTTCCCGGCACACCTCCGAGTCGGTGACTCGATCAGCCATCGCTGGGGCCGTCGCAGGCATACAGCTGCTCGCGCGTCATCTCCAAGGGGTAGTCGATGTCGATAGCGGCGCTGGTGTCCGGTCCACGGTCGGCGTCGAAGGCGCCTTCCATCTCCTCGGCGGCGTTCTCCATCGTCCAGAGCGCCGGGGTGAGGATGGTGGTCTGGTCGACGTCTTCGCCGTTGAGGATCCGTACCGCCACGTTGGTACCGACCGCACCGATGACCGCGGGGTTGGTCACTACGGCGCCCGGGGCGCCGTCGATGAGTTGGCCCACGAAGGCGCTGGAATCCTGTCCGGTCACGGGGACCAGGTCTTTACCGACCGACTCGATGCCGTTGACCACCGTGTAGTCCGCGCCGGTGGTCCACACGCCGTCGTAATCGCGGGCGCTGAATTCCTGGACTGCGATCTCTCCGGCCAGGGTGTAGTCCCAACTGGTCCACACGGTGTTGAGGTTGATGTCCGGGTAGTCGGCCAGCGCAGCCTCGACGCCTTCGTGGCGGTCGGTATCGGCCTGGACGCCCTCGATGCCCCGCATGTACAGGACGTCGCCCGAACCGCCGATCTCTTCAGCGAGCCACTCCATCCCGATCCGGCCCCACTCGACCTGGTCGTTGGTCACGATGTAGGCCTCCGGGGTGCTGACGGCCGAGTCCACTGCCACCACGACGATGCCCTGGCTGACGGCCTCTTCGATGATGCCGTTGAGTTGCTCGGGATCGGAGGGGTTGACCACAATGGCATCGACGCCCTCGGAGATCAGCGTCTGCAGGTGTTGCACCTGCTCGGTCGGTCCGGCGTTCTCGGAGAACACCACGACGTCGGAGACCTGCCCGCTGGCCAGGGACTCCGCCTGGATCGAGCAGATCATCTGCTCGCGCCAGCCGTTTCCGGCCAGGGTGTTACTCACTCCGATGACGTACTCGCCGCCACCGGCTTCGGCTCCCTCGTCGCCTTCGTCTGTTTCGGTGCTTTCGGGGGCCGGGTCGGTGTCACCGTTGCCGTCACCATTACCGTCGTCACCATCGCCGTTGCTACAGGCGGCCACGGTCAACGCGAGCGTCGCGGCAACCGCCGCGACCTTGATCCTTGCGGAACGCTTCATTGCGGATCCTCCCTTTCCCGGACCTTTCCGGGCAGTCGGGGTGGTTGGCTCCGGATCGCGGAACCGACCACCTTGATGTCTGACGTACTTGTCGAGAATGCTCAGTAACAGTGTAAGACCTGTATAGACATTCCGGACCTTAATCGCGCCCCAGGTGGCGGTCAAGGATCGAGACCCTTTCGTGATGTCGGGAGCGCTTGAGGGCGTCTGCAGGACCGGATCGACCGCCGTGGCCGGTGCCGGTGCACTGGCACTTTACCGGTTCAGGGCGCCGTGTCCGACGCCGCAACCGCAGCCCCCACCGCTCCGGCGAACGGGCCCAGTTCGGCCGGCAGCACCCGATAACTCTCCGGCGGCACGAGCGGGGAACTCGCTCGCAGTTGCTCGACCAAGGGCTTCATCAGCGGATCCCCGGCGAGCGCTACACCCCCACCGATGACCACCACCTCGGGCGTGAGCACGGTGACCAGGTTCGCCAGGCCGAGACCAATCCAGGCCCCTGCCTCCCGTAGCGCTGAGCGCGCCCGTTCGTCACCGTCCGCGGCTGCGGCAGCGGCGCCGGCGACCGTGGCGTGGCCGGCTGCGGCGGCGATGACATCCGCCCGCGCCAGCGCCTCCAGGCAGCCCCGGTTCCCACATCCGCACGGCGGTCCGTCGCGCACCAATACTTGATGACCGACTTCCCCGGCATTGCCCGACCTGCCGGTGAACAACCTCCCGCCGATGAGCACCCCGCCACCGACGCCGGTTCCCAGCACGATGCCCAGGACGTCATCGACGCCCCGGCCGGCACCGAGCCGGCTCTCCGCCAGTACGAATGCCCGGGCGTCGTTGATGATCGCGATCGGGCGTCCGGCTGCTGTCCGCAACGGTCCGGTCACTGGCACCCCGCGCCAATCCCCGGGGATGTTCGGAATCACCACGCCGAACCCAGTCTCGGGATCGATGTGTCCCGGAAGGGTCACACCCACCCCCCGCAGGGCGGGAATCCGCTCGACCCAGTCGCGGACCAGGTCCGCGCAGGCCGCGACCGTGCGCTCCGGCGCGGTCCTGTCGGTCGGGGCGCTCGCGCGATCGGTCACCGACCATTGCTCGTCGTCGACGACGGCGATCTTGGTCGTGGTGGCACCCACGTCCACACCGAGCCAGCGCGCCATTGCCAGATCCGATCGATCAGCGGTTGCGGTCGAGGTTCGACGGCGCTGCCGGATACCAACCCGGCTCGTCGACTGCCGCGGCCGCTCCCGGATCCAGTCCGACCTCGCCGGAGCGGTTCTCAGCAGCGGCGCTTCGTCGCGCGGCACCGGCGCCACCGATGGCGCGCGCGAGCCGTTGGGCATGCTGGTCATAGGCAGCGTCGAACAACTCAGCAGATCGCTCAGCGCCGATCACCGAGGCAGCGGTCAGAACCGGCGGGCGAATCCCGCGCTCGACGAGCAGTTCGGCCGTCTGCACCTTGAGTTCGTTCACGACGGCGACGGTCGCCGCAGTCGAGCCCGGACCGACCGGTTCGTCAAGCCCGGGGACGGACACCAGCGCATCTCCGGGAGGTGTGCCGATATCGATGACGAGGTCGGCGAAATGTGCCAGGTGGTCGGCGTCCGGGTCGGCCGGGGCCGCAGCCCCGGACGTGACCGCGATCGTTCGCAAGCCTCGTCTGCGCGCCCCTTGGGCCATCTCCACCGCGACCGCGGACGTGCCGGACACGCTGAAGACCACCATCACGTCCTGCTCACCGAAGGCGAAGTTGGACAGGATGACCTCGGCCAGGCCCGACGTCCGCTCGATATACATCGCTTGGCGTTGGCCGTTGGCGCCGACGACCTGGGTGTGGAAGGTGGTCGACAACTCGACGATGGGATGGAAACCGGGAAAGGAGCCGTAGCGCGGGAACATCTCCTCGACCGCGATCCGGGAGTGCCCACTGCCATACATATGCACCAGCCCACCGGCCGCGATGGCCTCACAACTCCACCGGGCCGCCGTCGCAATCGCGCCCGCCTGCGTCTGTTGGACATGGCGAATGAGTTCTATCGCACGCTCACTCCAACGCCCGGCAGTACCTGCGTGAGCATCCATACGTCCAGACCTTCCTTCATAGTTGTATAGCCAACCATGTGGGCGCTGAGCAGCCTATGATGTGGAGCATGAGTGGTCAAGCGGTGCGACGTCCGCGGCCTGCGGCCCGCTATACCGAGATCGAGAAGTGGCTGCGCGAGCGTGTTCTCAACGGGGCCCCGGGGGACCCCCTGCCCTCGGAGACCGAACTCGCCACGCAATTCAAGGTCAGCAGGATGACGGCGCGCCAAGCGGTGCAGAATCTCGCAATCGACGGGCTGGTGCGACGTCAGCGCGGCTCCGGTACTTTCATCGCTCCCCAGCCGATGCACCGCCACAGCGGTGCGCTGATGAACTTCTCCAGCGACATGCGCCGTCGTGGGAAGCGGGCATCCTCGCGGCTCCTGGAGGCAAAGCTCCGGGCGCCGACCGCCGCCGACGTCGAGGCACTGCGCCTGGAGGAGGGCAGCCGGGTGGTGAGCCTGTCCCGGCTCCGGCTCGCCGACGGGGTCCCGATGGCGATCGAGAACGTCGTGCTGCCGTCGAGCTGCGCACCCGTCCTGGCCGAGGATCTCGAGAACGGGTCGCTGCACGAGGCGCTGGTTGCCCTGGGCCGGGTTCCGACCACCGCGCAATGCTGGATCAGCGCACGCACCGCCACGGGCGCCCAAGCCCGCCTGCTCGACATTCCGCCGCGCTCGGCGCTGTTGGTGGAACGGCGCATCATCGTCGATGCTGATGACGTTCCCCTGGAGCATACCGAGAGCGCCTACGTCGCCGATCGGTACGTCATCGATGTCACCTTCTCGGTGGGTGACGTGCTACCCGGCGCCGCTGAGCCGGCGGTCGGTCCGTCAGGGACCTCGGGGTCATGACGTCGACGTCACCGACCAGCCGCCATCGACGGCGATGACCTGGCCCGTGACTGCGGCGGCCTCCAGAACCGAGCACATCACCGCCGCGACATCGTCGGGGGTGAGCATGCCGCCGGCGAGCGGCTGCTTGCGCCGTGCGAAAGCACCGATCTGCGGTGACTTCGCCGCGCGTCGGGACATCGGGGTGTGCACCAACCCCGGGGCGACCGCGTTGATCCGGATCCCGTCATTGGCGTAGGCAGCCGCAAGCGGAACGACCCAACCACTGATCGCAGCCTTCGCAGCGGCATAACCGTGCGTGGTGAAGTCCTCGGGCTGGGGCGAACTGGCCAACACGCTCGAGGTGAGCACGATCGACCCGCCCTCCCCACGCATCCGCCGGACCGCCTCACGGACGGTGAGGAACGTCGTCGTCAGGTTCAACTGCAACGCCGCCTCCCAGGACGCCAGCGACATCGCGTGCAACCAGCCGTCTCCCTGGCTGCGGGCGCTACCGCCGGCCACCGCGACCACCCTGCCGATGGTGCCCAGACCCCGCTGCGCCGCGGTGAAGGCGTCCTCGGCCTGGTCCTCGCTCTGCAGGTCCGCCACGGCGTATCCGACGCCGGCGGACCCGAGGCTGGTGGCAAGGTGCGCGCAGGAGTCCTCATCGCGTCCGATGATGAACACTGGACGCCCCTGACCTGCCAGCCGAGACGCCACTGCGGCCGCGATCCCCGAGGACCCGGTGATCACCACCCCTGGGAGAACGGGCATCGTCACCACCCTCTTTCATCTATGCACCTTGCTCCCTATAGTCTAGACAACCACCTAGTCCTGAGGCTAAGGAAGTGTGATCGCAGTGGCAGCAGACCTTTGGGCCCAGGTGCCCCAACTCGAGCGGGTCGATGTGGTCGTCGCCGGGGCCGGCTCGGCCGGTTCGACCGCAGCCATCGCGGCAGCCCGCCAAGGCGCCTCGGTACTGCTGCTGGATAAATTGCCGTTCCTGGGCGGGTCCAGCACCGCGGTGCTGGATACCTTCTACGGCTTCTACTCCCCCGGCTCCAGTCCGCGGCGGCTGGTCGGCTCCATTCCCGGCGAGGTGGTGGACCATCTACGCACCCTGGGTCCGGTGGTGGAAAGACCCAACACCTACGGCGCCGGTACCGGGGTGACGTATCACGCCGAGCATCTCAAAGTCACCTGGGAGACCATGACGACCGAGGCCGGCGTGCGCGTCCTCCTGCACACGATGGTCCAGGACGCGAAGGTCATCGACGGACGCCTCACCGAACTCCTGCTGGCCACGAAGGCCGGGCTGCGACGCGTCAGCGCCCACACCTTCGTGGATGCGTCCGGTGACGCCGATCTGTGCCACTTCGCCGGTTTCGGCTACGAGACGGCCGGAGCGGACTCACCCGCGCAGACCCTCACCACGACGTTCCGGATGATCAACGTTGATCACGAGCAACGCCGCTCGATCGACAAGGAGGGCCTGCGAGCGCTCATGCTCGAGGCAGCCGAGGACGGATACGAACTCCCGCGCCGGGACGGCAGTGACCACATCACCCCGGTTGCGGGCATGACCGCCACGGTGATGACCCGGCTCGACTCGGTGCAACGCGATGCCGATGGTCAACTGCGCTCCGTGCTGGAGCCCGAGCGGCTGAGTGCAGCGGAACTGGCCGGGCGCCGTCAGGCCCTGGAGTACGTGCGATTCCTCGTCGACCGCGTCCCCGGCTACGCCGATGCCGCCCTGGGCGCTCTGAGCACACAGGTGGGTATCCGCGAGAGCCGGCGCGTCTACGGCGACTACCGGGTCACTCGCGAGGACGTCCTGGGCGCCCGGCAGTTCGACGACCAAGTGGCCCTGTGCGGTGCCCCGATCGAGGACCATCACTCCGGCGATGGCACGGCATGGGCGTACCTCCCCGACGGCACTGCGGTGGGAGTGCCGCTGCGCAGCCTCATCGTCCGGGACGCGCCGAACGTGCTCGTGGCCGGACGCTGCTTCTCGGCGACCCACGATGCCCACGCGAGCATTCGTTCCATGGCCCAGTGCATGGCGATGGGACAGGCTGCGGGCACCGCGGCCGCGCTCGCGGCGACAACACCCGGACTCAGCGGGGATGTGCGAGAGGTTGCGCCGCAGCAGGTCCGCGCGGTGCTGCGCCGGGCAGGAGCCATTCTGGAACTCGACGAGGCCCGCGAGGTCATGCCATGAGCGCCGGACCGGGGCCGACCAGCCCGCAGTCCAGCCCGCCCGGCGCGGGAATGGTGCGCACCGTCACCGGCGACGTCCCCGCGACGGACCTGGGGCGCACCTACGCCCACGAGCACCTCGTCCTGCACAGCGCGCTCATCGCCGCGGGCTTCCCGCACATCCTGCTCGACGACGTGGACCTGGCCGTCGCCGAAGTCAGTTCCTGCGTGGCGGCCGGCGTCGCCACCATGGTCGACGCGATGCCCTGCGCATCGGGCCGGGACGTGCTGCGACTGGCTGAGATCGCGCGCCGAGCCGCCGTGCGAGTCATCGCCGTCACCGGGGCGCACCATCAGCGTTACTACGGTCCGCAGCACTGGACGGCTCGGCTGGACCCAGCCGAGCTCGGTGAACTCTTCACCGCCGACCTGCTCATCGGGATCGACGCGTTCGACTACACCGGTCCGATCGTTCGCCGCACATCACATCGCGCCGGCGCGATCAAGGTGGCCACAGGCGGGCCGGAACTCAGCATCCGCGATCGCACCCTGATCGCCGCGGCCGCCTACGCCCACCAGCGCACAGGTGCCCCGGTGCTGACGCACTGTGAGGGCGGCACCGGCGGGCTGGAGCAGATCGAGGCGTTCGCCGAGGTCGGTGTGCCGGCGGGCGCGCTGATGCTCTCCCATGTCGACAAGGTGACCGACCCGGGCTACCACGCCGAGTTGGCGAGTACCGGCGCCTGGCTGGTGTACGACCAGGGACTGCGCCAGCACCGTGACGAACTGCCGGCGACCGCCGGGCTGATCAGCCGTGCGACCGAGTCCGGCTACCTGGACCAGGTGCTGCTGGGCACCGACGGCGCCCGGAGGGACCTGTGGCGCGGCTACGGCGGCGAACCCGGTCTGGACTGGCTCGCCGGCCAGTTCCCGGCCCGCCTGCGCGCGATCGGGCTCGACCCGGAACAGATCGACTCCCTGTTCGTCAGCAACCCGGCCCGGGCTCTGGCGTGGCGTGCCGGCCCCGGCCATGGTCCGGGTTCGGGTGATCCCTGGAGCGGCGTGGTGCCCGTTGCCTCCCCGATCGATCCGTAGCAGCATCGAGCCGACGAACACCCATGGAAAGGGACCTCAAGATGCGAGTCGCGATCGGAGCACCGGGCAACGGGGCGGTGCTGAAGGACGAACTGAAGGCCCACCTGGAGGCGGACCCGCGCGTGAGCGACGTCATCGACCTTTCCACGGCGGAGATCACCCGCAGGTGTCCTTCCAGGCGGCCCGTGCCGTGCTCGACGGCACGGCCGAGCGCGCGATCCTGGTCTGCGGAACCGGGATCGGCACCGCGATCGCGGCGAGCAAGGTCAAGGGCGCCCGGGCGGCCACGGCGCACGACCTGGTCACCGTGCGCGGCTCGGTGGAGAACTACGACGCGCAGATCCTGTGCATGGGTCAGAACGTGATCGCCCCGGCGGCGGCGAAAGCGCTGGTCGACGTGTGGCTGGACCTGCGTCACGATCCGGCGAGCAGTTACGGGCCCCGGCTCACCGAAATCGATGACTACGAAGCGCGCTGACGCCTAACAGAGACGCCGGCCGGATGGGCCGGCGCGGGACGAGCGGTCGGCGCCGCTACGCGGGGAATCCGCCTCCTGAGTTGCCCCGAAGCCGCGGGAGCGGTTGGCTGAGTCAGCAGACTAGGGTGAGGGATAACGCAGGACGGAGACAAAACATGGTCCAGGACAGTCACACTACGAGGGTTCCCTCCGGCGAGACGCCCTCGGTCGGCGCACTGCTGGCCAAGGTCACCGAGAACATCTCCGCGCTGGTGCGCGATGAGATCGAACTCGTCCAGACCCAACTCGCCGAGAAGGGCAAGGCGATGGGCCTGGGTATCGGCCTGTTCGTCGGTGCGGGAGTTTTCGGGCTGTTCATGCTCGGTTGGCTGCTCACCGCCGGGATGTTCGGTCTCGCCACCGTGATGCCTTACTGGGCGGCCTCGCTCATCGTGGCCGGGGTGCTGCTCGTGGTCGTCGTGATCCTGGCCCTGCTCGGCAAGTCGGCGCTGTCCAAGGCGCCGTCGCCCCACACCGGTGAGAACATCAAGAAGGACGTCGAAGCCGTCAAGCAGGGAGTCAAGTCATGAGCACCGAGACCGGCAAGGGGCCCGGGGCAGCCGACCCCAAGGAGACCCGTAAGCGCACCGCCGACGAGATCGAGGCGGACCTGGCAGCCAAGCGTCTCGAACTGACCCGCAGCGTGGACGCCTTGGTCGACCGCGTCGACCCGCGCACCCAGGTCTCCGGTTTCGTCAACGACGTCAAGT
The DNA here is from genome assembly GCF_049725055.1 of Pseudactinotalea sp. Z1739. Next base: position 246,810 of record NZ_JBMPQA010000003.1, read on the forward strand.
CGGGCGAGCCCCGCGCGGTCTCCATCGTCGGGGGCGTTGCCGCCGCGATCATTGGTGTGATCGGTGTGACGATCCTGCGCCGTAGCCGCTGATCCCGGCGTTTTTCCACGGGCCCTGGGCAGCCTGCCGCAGGTAACCAGTTGGCCCATCGCCACCGCCTACATGTACGGTGGTAGCACGAACACATTGACCAAATCCCGGTGGTCACTACGTCCTCGGACGGTGTGGCCCCGGCAGTATCCGGTGGAGGGGGTCTCGCTCATGGGGCGCGGCCGTCAGAAGGCAAAGCAGACCAAAGTCGCTCGGAAGCTGAAGTACTACAGCCCCGAGACGGACTACGAGGCGCTCGAACGCGAACTCGCCAGTGGGACGCAGACCGATCTTGCCGATCGGTACGACATCCCGCCCGCGACCGACGAGGACGACGACTGGGACAGGCCCTCGAACTGAGGCCGTGACCGGGTGTGCCACAGGGGTCCGTGACCCCTGAACCACCTGGGTTGCTCAGCCGTGCCCGGAACGGGACGACGGCGGCGCCGTCACGCGGTGCGGTACGCGCCGTGCATCTGCACACCTCCGCCGTGCACACCCTTGGTGCCCCGCACCACCGGCGCCACGGATTCATCGATGCTGCCGGCCCGGTGCACCTGACCCAGCACCCAGGCGGGCACGTCGCGCTCGCCGAGCAGCCGCAGGGTCTCATCCACCCCGTCTGCCGGCACGATGGCGATCATCCCGACGCCCAGGTTCAACGTCGCCTCCAGATCCGGCCAGGGCACCTCGCCCAGGCCGCGCACCACGTCGAACACGGCCGGTACCTGCCAGGACGAGCGGTCCACGGTGGCCACCAGGTCGGCCGGCAGGACCCGGGCCAGGTTCGCCGCCAGCCCCCCGCCGGTGATGTGGCTGAAGGCGCGCACACGTGCCGGAGCGTGGGCGGCCAGGGCCAAGGCGTCACGGGCATACACCCGGGTCGGTTCGAGTAGTTCGGCGCCCAGGGTACGGGCGAACTCCGGGACCTGCCGGTCCAGTTCCCATCCGGAGCGGGCGATCACGGCGCGCACCAGCGAGTACCCGTTGGCGTGCAGACCGGAGGAGGCCATCGCGACCACCACGTCACCGGCACGGACTCGGTCCGGCCCCAGCACGTCGTCGGCCTCCACGACTCCGGTGGCTGCCCCGGCGACGTCGTACTCGTCCGGGGCGAGCAGGCCGGGATGCTCTGCGGTCTCCCCGCCCACCAGGGCCGTGCCGGCCAGCTGGCACGCCTGCGCGATCCCGCGCACGATGTCGGCGATGCGCTCGGGCACCACCGAGCCGGTCGCGATGTAGTCGGTCATGAACAGTGGCGTGGCGCCGACCACGACGATGTCGTCGACCACCATGCCCACCAGGTCGAAGCCGATGGTGTCGTGCACATCCATTTCCTGGGCGATGGCGACCTTGGTGCCCACCCCGTCGGTGGAGGTGGCCAGCAGCGGGCGGCGGTAGTCCTTCAGGGCCGAGGCGTCCACCATTCCGGCGAACCCACCCACGCCACCGATCACGGCGGGTGTGTGCGTGGCGCGCACAGCGTCCTTCATCATCTCCACGGCCTTGTCACCGGCCTCGGTATCCACTCCCGCGGAGGCGTAGGTGATCGGGCTCCCACCCGGGCCACCCGGTCCCCCGTCCGGGCCCGCTGCGCCCGGCGCCCCTGGTACGTCGGGGCCGTCCTCATCGTGGCTGGTCACGGCCGCAGCAGCGCTCCTTCACCGCCGGGGGCGGTCGAGAGGGCGTTCAACCCGTCCTGCGGATCGCCCAGCGGCAACTCCTCCTGGTCCAGCATCATCGCCTCATCAGCCGGTTCGGAGACCGGCAGCGGATAGTTCCCGGTGAAGCAGGCCGTGCAGAGCCGGGCGGCGTCCTGTTCAGTGGCCGCGATCATGGCCTCCACGGAGATGTAGCCCAGCGAGTCCGCACCCAGGCTGGCCCCCACCTCCTCGGCGTTGAGCCCGTTGGCGATCAACTCGGCCCGGGTGGGGAAGTCGATGCCGTAGAAACAGGGCCATTTCACCGGAGGAGCGCTGATCCGCACGTGCACCTCGGCGGCACCGGCCTCGCGCAGCATCCGGATCAGGGCGCGCTGGGTGTTGCCGCGCACGATCGAGTCGTCCACCACCACCAGCCGCTTGCCCCGGATCACCTCCCGCAGCGGGTTGAGTTTGAGGCGGATGCCGAGTTGTCGGATGGTCTGGGAGGGCTCGATGAAGGTGCGGCCCACGTAGGCGTTCTTGGTCAGCCCCTGGGCGAAGGGGATGCCGGACTCGGTGGCGTAGCCGATCGCGGCCGGGGTGCCGGACTCGGGCACCGGGATCACCAGGTCGGCCTCGGCGGGCCATTCCCTGGCCAGCGAGCGGCCCATCTGCACCCGCGCGGCGTTGACGGACCTGCCGGCGATGGTGGTGTCCGGGCGGGCCAGGTAGACGTACTCGAACACGCAGCCCTTCGGGGCGGCCTCGGCGAACCTGCGTGAGCGCAGCCCGTCGTCGTCGATCACGATCAGTTCCCCGGGTTCGACCTCGCGCACCACCGAGGCGCCGATGATGTCCAGGGCGGCGGTCTCGGAGGCGACCACCCAGCCCCGGGACAGGCGCCCCAGCACCAGTGGGCGGATCCCCTGGGGGTCGCGCGCGGCGTACAGGCCTCGTTCGTCGATGAAGGCCAGCGAGAAGGCGCCGCGCACCCGCGGCAGCACCTCCATCGCGGTGGTCTCCAGGTCATGGCCGGGGTCGCCGCTGAGCAGGGCGGTGAGCACGGTGGTGTCGGTGGCGCAGGAGTCCAACCGGTGCCGCACGGCGCTGCCGTAGCGCTCCTCGACCAGGCCGATGAGCTCGGAGGTGTTCGTCAGGTTCCCGTTGTGCCCCAGCGCGATCGTGCCCGAGGAGGTCGGCCCGAGGGTGGGTTGGGCGTTCTCCCAGACCGAGGCCCCGGTGGTGGCATAGCGCACGTGGCCCAGGGCGATGTGCCCGGTGAGCGGACGCAGCGCGGTGTCGTTGAACACCTGGGAGACCAGACCCATGTCCTTGTACACCAGGATCTGCTTACCGTTGGAGGTGGCGATCCCGGCCGACTCCTGGCCGCGATGCTGCAGGGCGTACAGGCCGAAGTAGGCCAGCTTGGCCACTTCCTCCCCCGGTGCCCAGAGCCCGAAGACGCCGCAAGCGTCCTGGGGACCCTTCTCCCCGGGGAGCAGTTCATGTGAGAGTCGACCATCTCCGCGCGCCACGGCACCATCGTCCCACATAACGCCAGGGCCGCGTATGGCGCCAGGGCGGGCTCGCCGGGTCAGGATCGACGACGACGGGCCCGGGCGTCCATGAGCAGCGCCACCGCGCAGGCGGCCAGGGCGAACACCGGAACCAGGAAGACCGAGAGGAACAGGAAGACGCCGGGCAGGGACAGGAACTCGGTGGGCCGGGCGAACACGGCCGTGACCACCGCGCAGACGATCAGGCCCACCAGCGCGCCGAGCGTCCCGATCCGGCGGAAGCGAGGCACCTTGCGCACCGTGGTCGGGTCCGCCATCGCCATCGCCTCGTCGCCGCTGACCACGTCAGCGGTCGACGGCGCAGCCTCCCGGGCGGTATCGGCGCCGGTTCCGGCGCGGGCATCCTGAGCGTCATCCACTCCTCCGACGCTAGCACCACCGATCACAGCGGCAACGGCAGCACCTCACCGAGGTCGGCGCGCAGCCCGGAGGCCTGCACGCGACCACTGGCCAGCGCCTCATCCCAGCCGAGCGTGCCGGTGGCCAGGGCCAGCCAGGTGTGCGCGTCCGTCTCGATCACGTTCGGTGGCGTACCGCGGGTGTGCCTGGGCCCGGCGATGGCCTGGGTGACCCCCGCCGGGGGGACCCGCACCTCCACCGCGTTGCCGGGGTGGTGCCGGGTGAGCACCTGCAGGGCGAACCGGACGGCGGTACGCACCTGCGCGCCGTCGGCCGCGCCGGTGCGCCACGCCTGCAGTGCCTGGACGCCCTCCTGGGGCGCTATCGCTCGAGCCACGCCTGGAGGTTACCGGTCGCCGCAGCCGTGGCACTCCCGAGGGAGCACGACCGGCCCTTCATCGGATCAGGCTGCGCGCGGCGGGGTCCGATAAGGGGTTGCCACGCCGGTACCTAGCGCTACTATGTACCAGTAGTGAGTGACACTGAGTAGTGAGGTGCGATGAGTAAACAGGTCACCGAGATGCTCAAGGGCACGCTGGAGGGTCTGGTGCTGGCCATCTTGGCCTCCCGGCCCGCCTACGGCTACGAGATCACCGCGTGGCTTCGCGATCAGGGCTTCACCGATATCGCGGAGGGCACCGTGTACGCCCTGCTGGTCCGCATCGAGAAGCGGCAACTGGTGGATGTGGAGAAGGTCCCCTCGGAGAAGGGTCCGCCGCGCAAGGTCTACACACTCAACGCCCAGGGACAGCAATACCTCGATGAGTTCTGGAGGAACTGGACGTTCCTCACCGAGCGAGTCGACCAACTCCGTCAGGAGGGGAAGTAGAGATGGCAGAGAAAAGGAAGTGGTTCGAGTGGCTGACCGGCTCGCTCGAGCAGAAGAAGCGGTACAAGCAGCAGCAGGAACGCGTGAAGCAACTGCCGGCCGGCTACCAACAGGCGCAGGAAGCCATCGAGCGCTATCTCATGCACCGAGGTGGGATCAGCGACGGTGAGGAGTTGCTGCAGATGCTCGACGACCTCACCGAACTCATGGAACGTGCCGCGGCCGACGGCACCGCCATCAACGACATCATCGGCGAGGATCCAGTGGACTTCGCCGACGAGTTCCTTGCTAACTACACCGACAGCCAGTGGATCAACAAGGAGAAGGCCCGGCTGAAGAGGTCCGTCGATGACGCGACCCGGAGGCAGGACGCGGAGGACACACCATGACCACGACGACGCTCACCAAGCCCGCCATTGAGGTCCGTAACCTGACCAAGACGTACAAGGACAACGAGGTCCTCACCGGCGTGGAGTTCGCGGTTGCACCGGGAAGCATCTTCGCGCTGCTGGGCTCCAACGGCGCCGGCAAGACCACGACCGTTCGGATCCTCTCCACCCTGCTGGAGGCCGACTCCGGGACCGCTCTCGTCAACGGTATCGACGTTGCCCGCGACCCCGGCAGGGTGCGCGAGTCGATCAGCCTGACCGGACAATTCACCGCCGTGGACGAGATGCTCACCGGCCGGGAGAGCCTGATGCTGGTCGCGCAATTGCGTCATCTTGAGAATCCCCGCGTCATCGCAGAGGAGTTGCTGGAGAAGTTCTCGCTCATCGAAGCCGGCGCACAGAGGGCCTCCACCTACTCCGGCGGCATGCGGCGGCGTCTCGACCTCGCCATGAGCCTGATCGGTGACCCGGAGGTCATCTTCCTCGATGAGCCCACCACCGGCCTGGACCCCAAGTCCCGGCTGGAAGTGTGGGACTCCATCCGGACACTGGCGCGCGGGGGCACCACGATCTTGCTCACCACCCAGTATCTCGATGAGGCCGAGCAACTCGCCGACCGGATCGCGATCCTGCATGAAGGACGCATCATCGCCAACGGGACCTTGTCCGAACTCAAGGAACTGCTGCCCCCGGCCGAGGTCGAGTACGTGGAGAAGAGGCCCAGCCTGGAGGACATCTTCCTGGCCATTACCAGCACTGACCCGGGCGCACGCGCCCCGGAGAAGAACCAATCATGAGTACGCACGCCTTCAGCGAGACCAGAACTCTGCTCGGACGGTCCCTGCGCCACATCGCCCGCAGCCCGGACACCATCATCACCACCGCGATCATGCCGATCGCGTTCCTGCTGCTGTTCGTCTACGTCTTCGGCGGCGCCATCGACGCCGGTACCGACGACTATGTGAACTACCTGCTGCCCGGGATTCTCCTGATCACCGTGGCATCCGGGATCGCCTACACCGCGTACCGGCTGTTCCTGGACATGCAGAGAGGCATCTTCGAACGGTTCAGTTCGTTGCCGATCTCCCGATCGGCCACCTTGTGGGCACACGTGCTGACCTCGCTGGTCGCCAATCTGATCTCACTGACCATCGTCATCGGCGTGGCTCTACTGATGGGATTTCGCTCCAGTGCCGGTGTGCTGGAATGGCTGGCGGTCGCAGGAATTCTGATCCTGTTCACCATGGCGCTGACCTGGCTGGCCGTCATCGCCGGCCTCTCCGCCAACAGCGTCGAAGGAGCCAGCGCATTCTCGTACCCGCTGATCTTCCTGCCGTTCCTCAGCTCGGCGTTCGTACCCACCGACTCGATGCCCGCTGCGGTGCGAGCCTTCGCTGAGAACCAGCCGGTCACCCCGATCGTGGAGGCACTGCGCAACCTGCTCACTGGTCAGGCGCTCGGCGAGTAGATCTGGGTCGCCTTGGCCTGGTGCGTCGGAGTACTGCTGGTGGCCGTCCTCATCGCGGTGAGGATCTACCGCCGCAAGATCTCGTAGACGACTCGCCTCACGGCGGCCCGCCCGGCACGGGGCAGGAACCGGCGGTCTGCCCCGGCACGTCTGCGGCACTCTCGACCGAGCCCGCCGGCGCCCGGCCGCCCGCTCCCTCAGAGCACCTCAAGGATCGCCACGGCCCGTTCGCGCAGATCGGCAGCGGCGTCTGGGGAGAGGGTGTCCGGGCGCCTCGGGTTGTCCAGGTGCCGGGTGAACCGGGTCAGCGCCTGCTCGGCGGGGTTGGCGCGTCCACCCTCCAGATGCCGCTGCGCCTGCGACAGCGCGTTCGTCAACTGGTGCCCGATCGGGCCGTCGACGTCACCGGAGGCCCGGTAGTCCTCCAGTACGTGCTGCAACGCGAGGACCGCCTCGAGCGGATCGGTCGGCGTGCCCGGATCGGCCGCTACCGTGACCGGCAGCGTCACCACGGTCCCGTTGGTCTCATCGGCGATCTCCAGGTCGTGCTCACCGCCGGTCAACCCCTCGGGCACGGTGAGGCGGATCTGGGCCCGCCCGGCCTCGTCGGTGTTATTGACCGGAGTCGGGTCCAGGTCGAACTCGCCGGTGCCCACCCCGCCCAGGGTGGTGTGCAGCACCTGGGGCACCGGCTCACCGGCGGTGAAGACGAACGAGGATACGTCCAGCGCGATCTCTTCCCCCGGCCCGAACACCGCGTCCGGGTCGCTGATCCAGCGCACGCCCACGGCCCGCTGGGTGAAGTCGGGTGTGATGGTGCCCTGGGCGGTGATGTAGTCCACCATCGCGTCCAGGTCGGACTGGCCGGTGTCGGCGATGTTGCGCCCCTGCGGCAGCGTGGTCATGCCTCCGCCGCCACCGGCCATGTGTGAGTTCACCACCACGGTGTAGAACTCCTGGGGTTCGACGACCTCACCGTCCAGGAGCATCCGGCCGATCCGCTCTCCGGCTGCGGCGTCGGGGTCGTAGAGGTAGCGGAAGTTGGCGGACTGGGCGAGTTTGGAGAACTCCCCGTTCGCGCGCCACTGATCCTCCAGCACCTGGGCCAACTGCTCCCCGCTGAGTTCGATACTGACCAGGGTGTTGGCGAAGGGCTGGACGTCCCCGGAGTCACGCACTGTCACCGGTCCCGCCGCGAGGTCCGCGCGCAGCCCACCGGAGTTGGTGAAGGCGATCTGTGCCTGTGGATGGGTCCGCTGGGCGGCCCACAGTTGCGCATCGGCGACCAGCGCACCGAGCACGGACTCCCCGCCCCGGTTCTCGCTACCGCCGGCGTTCCGGGCACGGTTGAAGTCGTGCGTGGCCTCGCCGATCACCACCTCGCCGAGTTCGGCCGCGTTCGCCCGCGCCTCGTCCACGATGCCCCGCACCCGCTGGCCCAGCGCGCACTCCTGGTTGCCGGCCGGGTCGATCGACTCGTTGCGCGCCTCCGAGTCCACCACCTCACCGGTGGCGGCCTCGATGGTCAGGTTCAGAACCCCCATCGCCTCGCCGTACTGGCCGGCCTGGGTCACCCACATCCCGTCGACGTCGTGAACGTAACGCCCGTGGGTGTGCCCGGAGATGATCGCGCTGATCGAATCGTGCGCCTCATCGATCAACTGCCCGAACGCGGTCCCCTCCGCACTGTCCAGGGAGGTGGTCGGCAGTCCTTCGTGCACGACGGCGATGACCACGTCGGCGGCGCCGGTGGCGGTGAGCTCGGCCGCCTGGGTGTTCACCGCCTCGCTCATCGAGGTGAACGTCAGTTCCTCGATACCGGACGGCGTCACGAGGTTCGGCATGTCCTCGGTGATAGCACCGACGAAGGCCACGTCCAGCCCACCGGACTCCACGATCACGTACGGGTCGTAGACCAACTCACCGGCGTCGTCGACGATGTTCGCCGCGATCCACGGGAAGTCGCTGTACGGGATCACCCGCTCATCGACGTCGGCCCGACCCTGGTCGAACTCGTGGTTGCCCAGCGCCACGGCATCCAGACCCAACTCGTTCAGCACGTCCAGGGTGGGGAAGTCCTGGTCGATGAAGGAGGTGAAGGTGGTCGCGCCGATGTTGTCCCCGGCGGAGACGAGCAGGGTGTTCGCGTTCTGGTCGCGGTAGTTCTGCGCGAAGCAGGCCATCGACGCGGCGACGGCCGGGTCCCCGACGTTGTCCGCGGAGGAGCCGATCCGCCCGTGCAGGTCGTTGAAGGACAGGATGCTCAGATCCACCAACTCGCCCGGCTCGTCATCGGGCACGTCGAGGCCGATGATGACCGGATCGTGGTCGGAGGAGCGGAACGGCACGCCCGGGTCGAAGTGGCTACTGGCGAAGTAGTTGTGCCGGGAGTACTCGGCCAGGACCGACTCGTTGGCGTTGATGCTCCAGACCTCGGTGCCGGTGTGCCGCTCCTGCGCCGTCTCGCTCATGAAGATGTGGTCAAGCGAACCCACCCGGCCGTCGAAGACGTAGGTGTTGTCGCCACTGAAGTCACCCTCGGACGGGTTCCAGGCCGGGTTGGCGTTGGCGTAGCCGGCGGCCTCGAACACCCGCACCGGGTCCTCGGCGGCGTAGGCGTTGAAGTCACCCACGAGGAGGGCGTCCTCGATACCGGCGTCCGCGGCGACCTCGTCAGCGAATGCGATCAGTGACTCCGCCTGCTCGATGCGGTCGGCGTTGTAGCAGGACTGCGGTGCATCCACGTCACCGTCGTACCCGCTGCAGCCCTTGGACTTGAAGTGGTTCACGACGGCGAGGAACTCGTAGTCGGTGCCAACCACGCCGAAGGGCTGGGCCAGTGGCTCGCGGGCGTTGGCGAAGGGCTGGCCGTCCTGGCTCTGTCCGGTCAGGATCGTGGCCTCACCGGCCGGTTCGACCGCTTCGGGCTGGTAGATGAAGGCGTTGCGGATGACGTCGTCGTGGGCCAGGTCCGGCACCTGCGCCGGGGATGGCGCAAACGCCCAGGTGTCCTCACCCGCACCCTCGTTGAGCGCATCGACCAGGATCTCCAGGGTCTCGTCCCGGTTGCCGTCAGAGGAGAAGTGCGCGGAGTTCTCGAGCTCCGACAGCCCCACCACGTCGGCGTCGAGCGCGTTGATCGCGGCGACGATCTTGTCCTGTTGCCAGGACAGCACCTCCGCGTCCCAGGCCCCGCGCGGTCCGGGGTCGGGATCGGTGCACCTGTTCACCGTGAGCGGTTTGCCCTCGCGGTCGTCGTAGGAGGTGCAGTCCGGCATATCGGCACCCAGGGTGGTGAAGTAGTTCAGCACGTTGAAGATCGCCACGGTGACGTCCCCGCCGACCTCGGCCGGCGCGGCGTTGGCCTCGCGCGTGTCCCCGCCGGCGAAGGTGAGGAGGTCACCGGCGTTTCCCGTGACCGGTTCGGTGGGCTGGAAGTTCCACTGGAACCTGTAGTCCACGATCACCGGCTCGTGGAAGGTCACGCCCACACCGGTGCGCACGTTCGGCTCCCCGGTCAGGTAGGGCACCTGCGCATCGAAGGGTGTCCGCGTGGACTGGCCGTCGTCCAGGGCGACGGCGCGGGCGGCGTTGTCGGCCACGACCGCCTCGTACCCGGGGTCCGCGGGGTTGGCGACGTCGGTCTCCTGCACCAGCGGACCGTCCAGGCCCAGACCGATTGACCCGAACCGGGTGTCGCCGAACCCGCCGAGCTGGTAGGTGTCGGAGACCACGTACCGGCTCGCGGGGTGGACCAGCATGTTCTGGAACACCAGTCGCTCGGCTTCGGTGTGCGGCAGCACGAAGTCGGCGATCGGCACGACGGGGTCGAACTCCTGGTCCAGCACCGCCACCTGGTGGCCGGGTGTGGAGGTGTCCACGCTGATCTGGTGCAGGCCGTTGTACTCCCCGCGCGTACCGGTGATCCGCACGTAGTCGCCCAGTCCGACGTCATCGACCGTGCTCGGGGAGTAGACGAACAGCGCGTCGGAGACCTCGCGCCCGTCCAGGTCGCCATCCCCGCCGCTGCCGGCGGTCTGCACGGTGTAGCCGTTGAACCCGCCGGTGGGGTAGTGACCGGTCACCACGCCGGTGGTCGTGACCGTGGTGCCGTTACTGGCGCCCCACACCTGCGCGATCGTGAGTTCCTCGGGGTCGCCCGGCTCCCCGGGGTCATCCTCACCGGCGTCGTTGGGTTCACCGCGGGTTGGGGCGGCGGCCACCCACTCGCCGTTGAGCCATTGGATGGATCGGGTCGGCGAACCGGTGACTCCGGTGGGGCTCGCCGTGGCCCCACGGATGGCTTCTGGCAGCCGCGCATCGTGGCCGGCGGTGGTGCCGAGACCACCGGGCCGCTCGCCGATGGTCCAGAACCCGGCGATCTCGCCGCCGGAGTCGAAGGACGTCACCACGAACGCGCTCGATCCGTATCCACCGGAGGTGCTGTTGGTGATCGGCACCGCGACGTCCAGCACCCCGGACTCGGGGACGGTGGTGTCCTCGGGGAGGGTGAGCACGTGGGCGTCGCTGTGGGGCGCGTCGCCGCGGGTGATCGAACCGACCACCCAGCCCGAGGCGTCGGTCCCGGCCGGGGCCGCCACCTCGATGAAGTCCTCGTCGTCGCTTCCGGCGTAGTGGATCTCGACGAGGTCGAGGCTCCCGACCTCGGCCGGCACCGGGCCTGGATCGCCCGCCGTGGTGGCGGCCACCGCGGCCTCATCCCCTGCGGTGGCGACCTCATCCCCGGCGGCGGCCCCGGGGGCGGCCTGCGCGGGAATGGCGAGGCCCGCACCGATCAGGCTGAGTCCGGCAAGCAACGCAAGCGGACGGGTGCTCGTGCGGACGTGACGGCGACTCGCCGGCATGCTCTCCCCCAGGTGGTCTCCGGTTGTGGCGCACGTCACGCTAGTGATGATCGCGCGCGCGGCCAAGCCCGTTCACCAACTGTTCCTCCGCCGGTGGCCGCGCGGCTACCGCGGGGTTCGCCTCCGGCTCGTCGGTACTGGCCCGGTACTCGACGCGGCCCGAGCCGCTGGTCCCGGCCCGGTAGGCCCGCACCGAGCGCAGCCGCGGCGATGCGCCCCGGAGTTCGATGCGCAGCCGCCGTACGGTGACCGGGCTGACGGCGTGGAGACGCTTGTGACCCACGCTCAGCCCGGCGGCGAGCACCCCGGCCCCGGCGGAATCCGTGCGGGCCGGGGCGGCGTCGTCATCGATCAGCACCCGATGGGCGCCGATGCGCTGGCCGTCGTTATAGTCCTCGGCCAGTTCGACGTGGTCGATCGTGACCGGCTCCTCGAAGGTGGCGGTCCAGACGTCGCCGGAGCCGCTCAGGTGTGCCCGGATGGGCCGAGCGAACCGCCGGTCGAGTTCGGTGCGCCACTGGCGCAGCCTGGCCGCGTCGTCATCCCCGATCAGCCCGCGGTCATCGGGCGGGACGTTGAGGAGCAGGTTCGTTCCCATCCCGACGGAGCGGTAATAGATCCCCAGCAGGTGCTCGGTGGACTTGGGCTCATCGTCACGAGCCCAGAACCAACCGCGGCGCAACGAGACGTCGCACTCCGGGGGCAGGTAGCGCGGTGCGTCGAGGGCTGCGGTGTCGGAGACGTAGTTGGACACCTCGGTGCTCTCGACCACGTAGTGCACCGGATCGGCGGCCAGGCCGTCCTCGTTGCCGATCCAGCGGATCGTGGGCCGTCCCATGTTGAAGACCATCGCCTGCGGCTGGAACTGGTCGATGACGGCCATGACGCCGTCCCAGTCATAGGCTCGTCCGTGGCTGCCGGCGCCGTCGAACCACAGTTCCACCAGCGGTCCGTAACCGGTGCACAACTCCCGTAGTTGCGCCTGGTAGAAGCGGTCATAGGCGTCCGGGTCGTCATAGCAGGCGGCATTGCGGTCCCATGGCGACAGGTACAACCCGAACGGCATGCCGGCCTCCCGGCAGGCGCGCGCCACCTCGGCCACCACGTCCCCCCGGCCGTCGCGCCACGGCGAGGACGCCACGGAGTAGTCGGTGGTGGCCGTGGGCCACAGGCAGAACCCGTCGTGGTGTTTGGCGGTGAGGATGAAGTAGCCCGCGCCGGCGTCCTGCGCCGTCCGTACCCACTGAGCCGCATCGAGGTCGCGCGGATTGAAACTCGCCGCCGGCAAGGTGCCGTCACTCCACTCCATGCCGTGAAAGGTGTTCACGCCGAAGTGGCAGAAGAAGCCCAGTTCCAGGTCTTGCCAGGCCCGTTGACCCGGGCTGGGCGGGATGAGTCGCATGGTCGGGGAGTTCGGCAGAGGCGGCATGGTCGGCGAGGCTACCGGCCGGCCGTCCTCTCCGCGATCACCACCACGTGGCGCGCCCGGGTGCCAGCGTCTCTGCGTAGAACGCGTGAGGACAGCCCTCAGGGGTGCGTGCCGGTCTCGGTGTGACTGTGGCTGGCCGGTTCGATCTGGATGGTGGAGTGCTGCACGTCGAAATGTCCGCGCATGCAGTCCTGCACCGCGTCGAGCACCCGGCAGAACTGCGTCGGATCCAGCACCTCATCGGTCACCACCACGTGCGCGCTCAGTACCGGGACTCCGGAGGTGATGGTCCAGGCGTGCAGGTCGTGCACGTCCAGCACGCCGTCCACGCTCCTCATGTGCTCACGCACCCGGGTCAGCTCCAGATCCTCCGGGGTGCCTTCCAGCAGCACCCGCCCCACGTCACGCAGCAGCAGGGCCGCGCGCGGGGCGATCATGAGTCCGATCGCCAACGAGGCCACCGCGTCGGCGGCGCTCCACCCGGTCAACGCGATCACCACCGCCGCGGCGATCACCGCAACCGAACCGAGCAGGTCGCCCAGCACCTCCAGGTAGGCCCCGCGCACGTTCAGGCTCTCGGACCTGCCGGCGGACAGCAGGCGGAGCGCGATGAGGTTGGCCACCAACCCGATCACACCGAAGACCAGCATCAGCGGGCCCTGCACCTCGGGAGGCTCGAGCAAACGCCGGATCCCTTCGATGATCACCACCACGGCGATCACCGCAAGCAGCACCCCGTTGATCAGGGCGGCGAACACCTCGGCTCGTTGGAACCCGAACGTCCACCGTCCGCTCGCGGGGCGCGCCGCCAGCCAGGTGGCGACCAGGGCGATAGCCAGCCCGGCGGAGTCGGTGAGCATGTGGCCGGCGTCGGCGAGGAGGGCGAGGGAACCGGTCAGCACGGCACCGATCACCTCGGCCACCATCACGGTTACGGTGATCACCAGCGCCAACGCGATCCGGGACCGGTACTTCTGACCGGCGGTCACCGGCACGTAGTGCTCGGTCATGGCCACGCTCCGGCCGGCAGCAGCGCCGGTGTGGTCTGCGAGTGGTCGTTGGCCCGGCCCCGGCCACGGGCACCCACCAAGCCGCAGGCGCGCATCGCCATAGGCCGATGCTATCAATCGCAGACGATGACCCGGCCTCCGAACCCGTCCTGGCTACCGCCGCGCACGCGAGCGTGCCTGCCGGGCCGCCTTGCTCCCCCGGCGCCACTGTCGGTTCTGTTCCGCGCCCAGCCGCGCGTCGGCACGCATCGCCTGGCGCTGCGCCTCCCGGCGGAGCGAGCGCCAGGAGTCCAGCCGGCGTTCGGCCAACTCCCCGGACTCCACCGCGGCCTGCACCGCGCAGCCCGGTTCACGGTCATGGACGCAGTCGGCGAACCGGCATCCGGCGGCGATCGACTCCACATCCTCGAACGTGGAGGCCACCGCGTCCTCGGTGGCCACCAGCCCGATCGAGCGCAGCCCCGGGGTGTCGATCAGCGCCTGTCCCGGCCCCAGCGGCACGAGTTCACGGTGGGTGGTGGTGTGCATTCCGCGCTGGTCCCCGCGCACCCGGCCGGTGCCCATCACCTCCGTACCCGCGAGGGTGTTCACGAGTGTGGACTTTCCCGCTCCCGAGGGCCCCACCAGGACCAGCGTTGAGGCGTCGTCCAGAACGGTTCGCAGGTGGTCGATGCCCGCACCCGTGGTGGCACTGAGGGCGAGCACCCTGGCTGTGGGCGCAACCGCGCGCACCTGCTCCACCCAGAAGTCGGCGTCGGCGACCATATCAGCCTTGGTCAGCACCACCACCGGCCGCGCACCGCAGCGGTGAGCGATGGTGAGCAGCCGTTCGATCCGCCCCAGCGCAGGCAGCGGCTCCAACGGCTCCGCGATCAACACGGTGTCCACATTCGCGGCGATGACCTGCTCGCGGGAGGTGGTATCCGCGCTGTCCCGGACCAACTCGCTGATGCGCGGTGCGATCCGGACAACCCCGTCGGCAACGTGCAGCCAGTCCCCCACCGCCGGCGCCAGGGGCTCACCGACCACCGCCGGCAGCGTGCCCTCGGGACCGGTACGCCAGGTGCGGCCGGCTGCTTGCGGCGCGGCGGCGTCGTCGTCGGGCATGCCATGCGCAGTTCCACCGTCGAAGGCAACCTGAATACCGTCGTCGGGGATCGCGCGGATGGCGCCCTTGTCCACCCGGGTCACACGCCATCGCGAGGGCGACAGCGCGCCCGGAGCACCGGAGGCGGCTTGCTGCTGGTTCATCACCGTTCACAGTACGAACGCCCGCAACGCAATTTGCGGCCATGTCCGGCGATCAGCCGCCCACATCACCAGGACATCCTCCGTACTGCGCACCACGGCGAGACCTACGGGAACGAGAGCACCGGCGCTTCGAAACATTTCGTGGGCATTCCGGTGCGCCAGCCGATGCCACACCGTATGCGGGCTTGTTCCTGGGGCAGGGAGCCACTCAAATCGCCAGAACTAAGGGGTTGAGCCGGTCCAGGTGGCGTGCTGGTCGGTCAGAACTTTAACGAAAGTTCCCGAAAGTCATTGACGAGGCACGCTCTCCGCCATACCTTCTATTGCACAACGAGGCCCTCCTCGCAGTGGAGTGAGGCGGCCTCGGCTGATCACACAGCACCGTGCGTGCCCGAAGGGCCCGATCGCTGCAGAGGGAGTCATCTGTGTCTGCTCAACGACGAAGTGGCAAGACAACCGCGACCACACGGTCGAGTGACCGCACGAGCCGCTCGACCCGTGCTGGTCTTGCTGCGGCTTTAGCGGCGCTGTTGACCGGCACCTCCCTGGTGGGGCTGGCCAACGCGGCGCCGGAGGACGAGTTGCCACCCGCCGAGCAGACCTTCGAGCACTACCCGGCGATGAAGGATGTCTACGAGGACTACTTCCACGTCGGCATCTTCGGCCGGGGTAACGACATGGACGCGTTGGTCTACAACTACGCGTCGTACACACCCGGCAACGAGATGAAGCCGGAGAACACCCAGCGGGAGAAGGGTGTCTTCACCTTCGATGCGGCCGACGCGGCGATGGCCGAGCATGCGGCGCACAATCCCGACATGCTCTTCTACGGTCATACCCTGACCTGGCACTCACAAACGCCCACCTGGATGTGGGACGCCCCTCCCGCCAGGTACGACCAGCCGGGAGAGTTCGACGCCGACGTCGCGCTCGAGAACATGAACAGCCACATCGAGAACGTCCTCGGATACTACGGCGCGGACCTGCAGGCCATCGACGTGGTCAACGAGGCCGTCGGGACCGCCGATACCGATGACTGGCGCGCCTCCCTGGCGAAGGGCGAGGGCTGGTACATGGCGCTCGGCTCGGACTGGGTCGAGTTGGCCTTCCAGAAGGCCGCGGAGGTCGTCGACGAGAACGGGTGGGACATCAAGCTCGTCTACAACGACTTCGGGCTCAACGACCCGGCCAAGGCCCAGGTGGTCTACGAGATGGTCAAGGAGATCAACGAGCGCAACGTAGGCGTCCGGCCGGACGGGCGACAATTGATCGAGGTGATCGGCATGCAGGGGCACTACGGCCTGAACACCGACATCAGCAACGTCGAGGCGAACATCGAGCTCTTCGCGACGCTCCCCGGCATCGAGATCAACATCACCGAGATGGACGTCGGCGTGCCCCCGGGGGAACTCGACGCGTGGAAGGAGAACAACCAGGGCATGCAGTACGCCCAACTGTTCCAGACATTCCGCAAGTTCGCCGCTGGCCCTGCCAACACGACCGGCAACCCTCGCGTGATCACCGCGGTGAAACTCGCCGGGGTCCGGGACGTCGAGACCGGCTGGCGGGGCGGCGAGTTCGCGATGCCCTACGACTACGACGGCCTGGCAAAGCAGGCGCTGCTCGGCATCCTGTGGCCGGAGGAGTTCCTCGCCGCCCACGAGTGGATGGAGCCGGACTTCGAAGACGGTTTTGAGCCGGTTGACGGAGTGCACGTCTACGACGTCGGACGGGGCGACGCCTACACCGGCGCCAACATCATCCTGGGCAACGACTCCTCGCAATGGCCGTGGTCGACGGCCGGTGAGGACGGTCTCGTGGCCTTCACACCCGAGCCCGGCGCGAGGTACCGCCTGAGCGTGAACACCACAATCCTGGGAACCAACTCCGTCCGGATTCGCTGGGTCAAAGACAACAGCAACGGCGGGTACACCGAGGCGGACGGCGTGGTGGTCAATGACCACCAGTACGGAGGCGGAGATGTGGCGGAGCACATCCCGGCCTACTTCACCGGACTGATCAACATGGGCACCTACACCTTGGTCACCGAGATCATGCTGGACGGCGACCAGCCTGAGGAGGGCTTGATCGGCAACATCGCCGTTCGGGGTGGCGGAGGCGGCAGTGCCTACACCATCAACTGGCTCACCGTGGAACGCATCGGGGGCGACGGTGAGGAGGACGAACTCCTCGTGGACTGGCCCGCTGCAGCAGCGGAGGACCCGGTCGATGCGGTGATCGCGCTCGCGGGTGCGCTGGAGGAGCACACGCATGCCGGCGCGGTCGATGGCCCGATCTCGCACAGGTTGACGAACGCACTGGAGCAGGCGCAGCGGCACCTGGAGGGCGGGCGCACCGACCCGGCCGCGCAGGCCATGGACAGGTTCATCCGGAACCTGGACAGTCCGCAGCGGCCGGACGCTCTCACCGACGAGGCCCGCACCGACCTGCGTGAGCAGGCCGAGCGGATCCTCGCGATGCTCTGAGGACCCTGGCCCCTGACGGCACACCGGCACCCCGCACCCCGCACCCCGCCACCCCCGCACCCCGCACCCCGCACCCCGCCGAAGGCGAGAGTTATGGCCGAAGACGAGCGGTCTAGCACTCGCCCTCGGCGCTCGGGCTCGCCCTCGACCGCTGTGGGGCGGGTCGGCAGGCCGGGCGGCGCCTGCCAAAGCCGGCCCGCGGCGCACGGGGTCGCTAGCGTGCCGACAACCCCTGGTGGTCCCGCTGACCCTGCATCGTGTGCAGTCGCCTACTCGGCATCGGGGCCGATTGGTCGGCACTGTCCGGGCCGGCTGGCAGTTTGCTTGAGCACTGGCAACGTGCTTGAGCAAGTGGAGTGTCAGGAGCCGCCGCGGGCGATGAAGTTCGCCTCCACGTGGCTCACCATCGCATCGCAGGTGCGCAGGAGCAGCCACACCAGGATCGGGCTGACCAGCAACAACACCACATCGAAGGTGAAGTAGACGATGCCCGCAGCCACCACCAGCATGGCCAGCAGGCCCAGGGCCACGAGCGGGGTCCTGGCCATGTAGTACACGGCCAGCCGGGCCACGTCGCGGGTGCGCAACGCGAAGAAGGACGTGATCACCAGCCCGTTCAGGGCCCACACCGAGAACAGCACCGCGAGCACCACCAGCACCACCCCGTAGCCGCCCGGTACGCCCGCGTACTCCAGGTTGGCCAGGGTGATGCCGATGATGGTGAGCACGGCGAGCCCGGGGACCCATAGTTTGAGGACCTCGACCACGTTGAGCCGGTAGCCGCGCAGGAATGAGGCCATCGGCGTCAGCGACTCGGCCCGGTACCGGTCCCGCATGGCGAAGAGCCCGGCAGACAGCGCCGGACCGGCCGGAACCAGGCAGAGCGCGACCAGCGGGATGTTGCTCGTCGAGCGATCCAGCAGCATCAGCGGCAATGTGCCCGGAAGGGTGGTCAGGACGAGTAACAAGCCCACGACGAGGAACCAGTAGATCGAGCCGGTGCCGCGGCCGAGGACGCCATCGCCGGGGTCGCGGGCCGCTGAACGGTCAGAGGTCATGGTCATACCTGCCAGGTCGGGGGTTCGTCTTGGACGCATTCTGCCCCGATGCGAACGGGGCCGGTGGCGATGTGCTGCCACCGGCCCCGTCGTCACCGGGACACGGAACCTTCTCAAGTACGGCCGAGTGGTCTTACTCGTCGTCCTCGAAGGCGTCCTCGTCCACGTCGCGCTCGACGGCCTCATTGGCAACCTGGACGTAGTTCTCCATCCCGAGGCCCTCGAGTTCGGCCACGTAACTGTCCCACTCGTCGAGTGAGCGCTGGCCGATGATGAAGGCAGCGGTGTTCTGCTGCACGGCGTCACCGAGGGTGTTGGAGGTCAGGGACTGCGTCTCCTGCTCGGCCTCGTCGTAGGGGTAGGGAGGCCCGGGCGGGATCACTTCCTTCTCTCCCATGATGGACAGGAACTCGACCATCTCATCACCGAGCATCGACTGGACCAGGTCCTCGGTCGAACCCTGTGCGGGCATCCAGACACCGTTGTGGAAGCCGTAGTCCACATTCAGTGACTCATCGGCGTCGGGGTTGATGCCGTGGATGTCGATGTTCTCGTCGAGGATGCGGGTGTCGCCGTCACGCTCGAAGGTCTCACCCTCCACACCCCACTTGGCGAACTCCTGGCCTTCGTCGGAGAAGTACAGCCAGTCGACCAGTTGCAGGGTCGCGACGAGCGTCTCCTTGTCCGCCAGATCGGCGGAGAACATCAGGCCGGATTCCGTTCGACCTTCGGTGGTGACATTGCCCGCCGGGCCGGCCGGCACCGGGATCATCCGCAGTTCCACATCCGGGTCATCGAAGCCGTCCCGGTAGTTGAGGATCTCCTGGTTGTTGCCCGCGATCGCCGCGGCCTGGCCATTGGTGAACTTCGCGATGGCGGTGTCATCGTCCTGGCTGACCGACTCGGGGTCCAGGACCCCGCGCTCCACCAGGTCGTTGAGGTACGTCAGCAGGTCCCGGTAACCGTCCTGGGCACCGGCGTAGACGTACTGGCCGGCGTCGTGGTCGTAGTTCAGACCATCACCGAAGCCCCAGCCGGCGGAGGTGCCGAAGGAATCGGCCATGAAACTCACGGTGGCCTCCATCGGGCCGCCACCGCTCCACCGCTCCGTCCAGCCGTAGTCGAGGTCATGGTCGTTCATGACCGTCTCGAGCTGGTCGGCGAGTTCGTCGAAGGTCTCGGGGTCCTCGGTGAACCCGGAGTCCTCGAACAGATCCTTACGGACCACCAGCGAGTACTGCGGGAAGGGGTTCTCGTGCAGGCCCGGGATCATGTAGTAACGCCCGTCGACTTGACGCTGCTGCTCGATCTCCTCCCACAGGTCCCACTCGTCAGCCTTCTGGGTGAAGTGCGGCATCAGGTCCAGGTAGTCCGAGATCGGCAGGATCGTGCCCGAGCCGACGAACTGAGCCTCGTCCCCGGCGTAGGTGACCGGGATGACGTCCGGGGCATTACCACCGGCGATCGCCAGCGAGCGGCCCTCGGCCCAGTCCGACAGCGGCACCACCTGGTTGTTGAAGACGACGTTGTGGCGTTCCTCCATCACGTCGAAGAACATCCAGTCCTCATCGAGCGGGTAGTTCGGATGATCGCGGTACATCACCGAGATCTCCAGCGGCTCATCGGTGGTGGCCACGAACGTGTCACCGACGGAGAAGTCCTCCATCGCGCCCACGTTCTGGGACTCGTCCTCGAGGAGTTCCTCGGCGTCGACGTCGTCGCCGCCACCATCGCCGCAGGCCGCCAGCACCAGGGCCGTGGCAGTCGCGGTCGAGATACCTGCGAGCACCCTTCTTCGTGTATTCCTCATCTTTCCTCCAATGGTGAACGTCGTCGTTCGCGACGATCGAATTCGGGACTGGCAGTGGGCAGCGACGCTCACTGCTTGACGGCTCCGAGCATCACGCCGGAGACGAAGTACTTCTGGATGAACGGGTACAGGCACAGGATCGGCAGCATCGTCAGCAACATCGCCACGGCCTGGATGTTGGAGTTGATCTGCGCGCTCTCGGTGCCCAGACCCTCGGTGGACAGCGCGCCGGCCATCAGGTTGCGCAGGTACATGGTGACCGGGTACAGATTCGCGTCATCGAGGTAGATGAACGCGAAGAACCACTGGTTCCAGAACGCCACGGCGTAGAACAGGATCATGGTCGCGATCACCGCCTTGGACAGCGGTAACACGATGCGCCACAGAACCCCGTAGGTGTGCAGGCCGTCGATCCGGGCCGCCTCCTCGAGATCGGCTGGGAAGTTCTCGAAGAAGGACTTCATGATCAGCAGGTTGAACGCGCTGATCGCGTTCGGGATCACGATCGCCCACATCGTGTTACGCATCCCCAGGTTGTCCACGAGCACGTAGTTCGGGATCAGGCCGCCGTTGAAGACCATCGTGAACAGCGCGATCGCGATGAAGACGTTGCGGCCTTTGAGGTGTTTCTTGCTGATCGCGTAGGCGAACGTGGTGGTCAGCACCATCGAGATCGCGGTGGCGGTGACGGTGTAGACCACGGTGTTGCGGTAGTTGGTCCAGAACCGGCTGTCGCCCATCACCGCCTCGAAGGTGGTGACGTTGAATCCGCGCGGGAACAGGTTCACCTGGCCGCGGGTGATGTAGATCTCGGCGGAGAACGCCTGCGCGATCACGTTGACGAACGGGTACAGCGTGAGGAGGCACACCAGGATCAGGAAGAACGCGTTGAACCACCGGAACACGGTGTAGCCGCGACTGTCCTTGATCTTGGTCGCCTGTTCGTTGACGCCCAGGATCTCATTTGCCCGGCCCTTGGCCTTGACATCGACTGACGTGCTCACCAGAGACTCTCCCCCACCAGACGGCGCGATATCAGGTTCGCGCCCACGATCAAGATGGCGCCGATGATGGCTTCGAAGAAGCCGATGGCCGCGGCGTAGGAGAAGTTCGCTCCCTGCAGCCCCACGCGGTACAGATACGTGGCGATGACATCAGCGGTCGGATACAGCAACGGGTTGTAGAGCAGCAGCACCTTCTCGAAACTGACCGAGAGGAAGTTGCCCATATTCAGGATCAGCAACACCACCATGGTGGGCCGGATCCCCGGCAGGGTTACGTGCCACGTCTGTCGCCACTTACTGGCCCCATCAACCCGGGAGGCCTCGTAGAGCTGTGGATCGATCGTGGTCAGTGCGGCGAGGTACAGGATGGTGCCCCAGCCGACGGTCTGCCAGATCTCCGAGGTGATGAAGATGGTCCGGAACCACTCGGACTGCTGCATGAAGGAGATCGGACCGGCCCCGAACACGTCGAGGATCTGGTTGATTGTGCCGCGTATCGAGACGATCTGGAGCACCATCGCCGCGACCACCACGATGGACATGAAGTGCGGCAGGTAGGAAATGGTCTGCACGGTGCGCTTGAACACCCGCGAACGCAACTCGTTGAGCATCAGCGCCAGGATGATCGGCAGCGGGAAGACGATGGCCAGGCTCAACCCGCCCAGGATGAGGGTGTTCTCGAAGGCGTTCCAGAAGCTGGCATCGCCCAGGATCATCCGGAAGTACCGCAGGCCCACGAACTCGTCACCGAAGATGCTCCCGCCGGGACGGTACCGGCGCACCGCGATCACGTTTCCCGCCATCGGGATGTAGCGGAAGATCAGGAACCAGATCACCGGAAGCACCAGCAGGGAGTACAGCCGCCAGTCCTTCTTCAGCGCGATCCGCCACTCGTGCCCGTGCCGGCCCAGCCACGACCGCGGCCTTTCCTTGCGCGGCCCGCCGCTGGGGCCGTCGTCGCCGACTCCGACCCCCACGGCGACGCCGGGCCCCGGGATCTCGCGGCCCGGGGGGATGCCTGCTCCGGGCATGGGCTGAGGTGCGGTCACGATGACACCCCCGCAGTAGTTTCGCCGGGATCGACGACGACGACGGGAGCCAGTTCGCGGTCGTGGCCCACCGTGCGTAGGGCGCCGGTCAGGCTCAGGTCCACCTTGGCGAGGGTCTGGGTGACCGAGCGCCCGATATGCAGGCTGACCTGCCCGGGTTCGACGATTCGCTCGCCGGCGAGTCCGGTGAAGGAGGTGAGGTCGGCCGACAGCGTGAAGCGCACCCCAGCGGAGGCTCCGGCATCGAGCGGCACCCGGGCGAAGGCGATCAGGCGGCGCACCGGCTGCGTCACCTGCGCCACGTGGTCCTCCAGATAGACCTGGACGACCTCGGTGCCGCGCCGGTCCCCGGTGTTGGTGACGGTCAACTCCACCGTGACCTGCCCGGCCGTGTCCCACTCGGTTCCACCGCCGGCCACTGTCGCCTCACTCCACTCGAAGGAGGTGTAGGTCAGTCCGTGGCCGAAGGGGAAGAGTGCACTGGGGTCGAGGTTGGAGACCGTGGAGGCCTGGCCGAGCGGGGCGGCGAGGTAGGTGCCGGGCTGACCACCGCGGTCCCGGGGAATACCCACCGGCAGCCGGCCGGAGGGGTTGATCGTGCCGGTGAGCACCTCGGCGATGGCCCGACCGCCGTGCTGGCCGGGGAAGAAGCCCTGCACGATGGCCGCGACCCGGTCGGCATAATGTCCCAGCGCGTACGGGCGACCGGTCAGTAGCACCAGCACCACCGGGGTGCCGGTGGCCAGCATCTCCTCGATCAGTTCGCCCTGGATCCCCGGCAGGGCCAGATCCGCGGCGTCGCACCCCTCTCCGGAGGTGCCCCGCCCGAAGAGCCCGGCCCGGTCGCCGACGACCACGACGCATGCATCCGCCGCGTGGGCCGCCTCGGCGGCCTCGGCCAGCCCGGCGCGGTCGGTGTCGGTGACGTCGCAGCCTCGGGCGTACCGGACGCTGCCGAGTTCGGCCTCGAGACCGGCCCGCACCGTGGTGATGTCGATGCCGATCTCGTGGTCGGGATGCTGGGCTCCAACGTGCGCCGGGAAGGAGTAGCACCCGAGCATGCTGTAGGGGTCATCCGCCAAGGGGCCGACCACCGTGATCGAGGCGCCTGGTGCCAGCGGCAGGGCGTCGTCGTTGGCCACCAGCACCACCGACTCCCGCGCCATCTCCAGGGCCACCTCGCGGGCCGGCTCCGGGTCGAGGGCCAGCGACTCGGGATCGGCCTGCTCCGGGGTGTAGTCGGCGTCGAGCAGACCGAGTTCGATCTTCTGGATCAGGACCCGCCGCACCGCCCGATCCAGGATGGTCTCGGCGACCCGGCCCTCTGCGAGGGCACGGGCGAGCGGATCGCCGTAGGCGTCGATGGTGGGCAGTTCCACGTCCACGCCCGCGGTCAGGGCAAGAGCGGCAGCGTGCGATCCGTCGGCCGCCACCCGGTGCAACCGCTCGAGGAAGCGGACGCCGAAGTAGTCGGCCACCACGGTGCCCTCGAAGCCGAGGGTGTCCCGGAGCAGGTCGGTCAGCAACCAGGTGTCCGCCGCCGAGGGCACGCCGTCGATGTCCGTGTAGGAGTGCATGACCGAACGGGCCCCGCCCAGGCGCAACGCCGCCTCGAACGGGGGAAGAAGGACGTCGGCGAACTCGCGGGTGCCGATCGAGACGGGGGCCAGGTTCCGCCCGGCCCGCGACGCCGAATAGCCCACGAAGTGCTTCAGGGTGGCCACGATGCCGGTCGACTCCAGGCCGCGGACGTAGGCGGCACCCACCATCCCCACCAGGAAGGGGTCCTCGCTGATCGTCTCCTCGGTGCGTCCCCACCGGTAGTCCCGGGTGACGTCGAGCACGGGCGAGAGGCCTTGGTGCACGCCGGCGGCCCGCATGCTCTGCCCGATCAGGGTGGCCATCTGCTCCACCCGCTCGGGATTGAACGAAGCGCCCCAGGACAGCGGGATCGGGAAGGCGGTGGCCTGCCACGCGGCGAAGCCGGCCAGGCACTCCTCGTGCACCTGTGCCGGGAGGCCGAATCGGTTGGCCGCCATCACCTCACGCTGGGAGTGCGCCAGCGAGCGTGCTCCCAGCGCCGGTTCCACCGGGGCAGTCCCGTAGGGCCGGCTGAGCTGGCCCAGGCCGTCGGCGATCACGGCTTCCCACTCCAGGCCCTGGGGCATGTCCGACTGGTTCGGGGCCACTCCGGCTCCCGAGGCGTCCGCGCCGACCCACAACCCCACGATCTGACCGAGCTTCTCCGCCTGGGTCATCTCGGCGAGAAGACCATCGGCGCGCTCCGCCGGTGTGCGGGTGCGGTCACGCCAAGGCGGCACCTGCGACTCAGCGGTGCGTTCGGCGCTTATGTCCGTCGTCATCGGCTCCGGTCCACTTCGTTGTGCCTACACTCTGATCGAAACTTTCGTGAAAGCAGCGAAAGTTGCTTGGTGCGACCTTAAGTGGATGTGCCCGAACTCGTCAAACAACGTTTCGGTAACGGCATGGTCATGGTGATACCCTGAAGCCGAAACTTTCGCATCGGAGCAATAGGGGAACGATGAGCAACGAGGCCATGGCGGCCCAGAAGCCCAGGGCAACGATCGCCTCGATCGCGGCGGAGATCGGTGTCTCGGTGCCAACCGTGTCCAAGGTGCTGAACGGCCGTCCCGACGTCGCCAGCCAGACCCGCGCGAAGGTCGAGGAAGCGCTTGAGCGCCACCAGTACCGGCGACGCCGCTCCGGCCACCGAACCAGCTCGGCCCTACTGGACCTGGTGTTCCACGAGCTCGACTCGGCCTGGTCGGTGGAGATCATTCGCGGGGTGGAGGCCGTGGCCGCCGCGCGCCAGATTGGGGTGGTGCTCTCTGAACTGGGTGGTGAGCACCGGCCCAAGCAGGAATGGCTCGATGCCGTCCTGGCACGACGCCCGGCCGGGGTGCTCTTCGTGCTCTCCGGCGTGGAGGCCGCGCAGCGATATCAGTTGGAGTCCCGATCGATCCCGTTCCTGGTGCTGGATACCGATGGCGAGCCACCGGTCGGCATCCCCACGGTCGGGTCGAACAACTGGAGCGGTGGACTGTCCGCCTCCCGGCACCTGCTCGGCCTGGGGCACCGTAGCCTGGCGGTGATCTCCGGACCCAAGGACGTCTTGTGCAGCAGGGCCCGGGTGGACGGGTTCCGCAGCGCTCACGACGAGGTCGGCGTGAGCGTGAACCCGGAGTTCATCCGGCACGGGCTGTTCCACGTCTCGACCGGCTACCAGCACGGCCGGGACCTGCTGGACCGGCCGGACCGGCCCACCGCCATCTTCGCCGGCTCCGACATGCAAGCCCTCGGCGTACTCCGCGCGGCCCATGAACTGGGCCTGCGGGTGCCCGAGGATCTGTCGATCGTGGGATACGACGACGTCGCGGTGAGCCAGTGGATCGAGCCGGCGCTGACCACGGTGCACCAGCCACTCCGGGAGATGGCGGCAACCGCCACCCGGATGCTGCTGCAGTTGGCCGACGGGCAGACCCTGGCCCACCAGCGCATCGAACTTGCCACTGAACTCGTCGTGCGCCGCTCGACCGCTCCACCGCCCTCCTGAACCGGCGACGCCGCCGCCCTGATCTGGCGACACCGCACCGCAGCCTGCCCGTACGATCTTTCATTCTCGATCTGTACAAGTCGGAACACCCCGCCGGATGAACGTGTACGGCTGCTAGCACTACGGCAGAATGGACCGTGCCCCGCCACTGCGGGGCGATGGTGCCCCTGCGGGTGGCGAGACCGCGTGGTGGCGAGTTCCGGTGAAGGTGGATGTCGATGAGTGCTCCCAGTGTCAGTTACTCCATAACGGTGCGGCTGGACCTGCCCGCCATACCCACGGCGGTGAGCCTGTTGACCACCGCGGTGGAGAAGGCCGGCGGTGTGGTGACCGCGGTGGACGTGTCGGCCTCCGGACCCGATCGCCTGCAGGTCGACCTGACCTGTGCGACCGGCGGCGAGAGCGACGCCCGCAAGGTCGTGGACACCCTCGGCGAGGTCGAGGGTGTGCGGATCGGCCGGGTCTCGGACCGTACGTTCCTCGCCCACCTGGGTGGGAAGATCCAGATCGAACCGAAGATGCAGATCCGGCACCGCGATGACCTCTCCCTCGTGTACACCCCCGGCGTGGGGCGGGTGAGCCAGCAGATCGCTGCACATCCCGAGGACGCCTCCCGCCTGACGATCAAGCGCAACACCGTCGCCGTGGTCTCCGACGGCTCGGCGATCCTGGGGTTGGGCAACCTCGGACCGCTGGCCGCGTTGCCGGTGATGGAGGGCAAGGCCGCCCTGTTCAAGCAGTTCGGGGGCATTGACGCCTTCCCGCTGTGCCTGGACACCCAGGACGTCGACGAGATCGTCCGGACCGTCAAGGCGGTCGCCCCGGTCTTCGCCGGGATCAATCTGGAGGACATCTCCGCGCCCCGGTGCTTCGAGATCGAGGACCGGTTGCGCAAGGAACTGGACATCCCCGTCTTCCATGATGACCAGCACGGCACCGCGATCGTTGCTCTGGGCGCCCTGACCAATGCGTTGAAGGTGGTCGGGAAGAAGCTCGAGGACGTCCGGATCGTCCAGGCCGGTGCCGGCGCCGCCGGATCGGCGATCCTGCGGCTGCTGCTTGCCGCCGGCGCCACCGATGTGGTGGTCGCCGACGTGGGCGGCATCGTGCACGCCGACCGGGACAACCTCGATCCCTCGCTGGAGTGGGTCGCCGAGGCGACCAACAAGCGGGATCTGAAGGGCACGCTGTCAGAAGCACTGGTCGATGCCGATGTGTTCATCGGGGTCTCGGCACCGGACCTGGTCTCCGAGGATGACGTGAGATCGATGGCGGAGGGGGCGATCGTGTTCGCGATGGCCAACCCGATGCCGGAGATCGACCCGGTGATCGCCACCCGACACGCCGCCGTGGTGGCGACCGGCCGCAGCGATTTCGCCAACCAGATCAACAACGTCCTGGCATTCCCGGGGGTCTTCCGCGGACTGATCGACGCCCGTTCCACGCGGATCACCGACGAGATGCTCATCGCCGCCGCCCACGCGGTGGCCGATGTGGTCACCGCCGACGAACTCAACGCCACCTACATCGTGCCCAGTGTGTTTCACAGCGATCTGCACACCACGGTGGCAAAGGCGGTTCAGGCGGTCGCCGAGCGGGACGCCGCGAGCCTCTCCTCACAGGATGAGCACCCCAACCCCATCGAACTGGAGTTCAAGAAGGACTGAGTCCATCCGGCCCCAGCTGGTCGGCCGGTAGGCAGGGCGGCGCGTCAGACCTGCGGGGTCAGGCCAGGACGGGCGGTGTCACCACGTCCACCCACGACCACACAGTTCGAGTTCGCGCCGGGCCCGTTCGGCATCGGCCTTCGGACCGGCGGGAACCGACCGGACCGACAGACCGGCGAGTGCGCAGGCATCGGCGAGCATGGAGTCGTAGGCCCAGAGCGTCGTTCGCCAGTGGTGCTGCCGCGCGAACATGTCCGGGTCGGAATCGATCCGCCGCAGGATCGCCGTCAGTGTGGTCAGCCGCATCTGCATCTCCAGCACCCGGAACACCTCGCGCGCTTCGGCCTCCTCGGCTCGCCGACGAGCCCACGGCCACCAGGTCTCGATCCACTCCCGCAGGTCGCGCCGGCCGGACGCGTACTCGACGGCAGCCCGGGGACGCCGGGGCCGGATCATCATCGGGGCCCCGCTCAGCGAATCCAACAGCCACTTCATTGAGCGCCTCACCCTCAGGGCCTATTCTCCCAGGAATCTCGCCGTTCTGCCAGGTGGATAAGCGCGCAACGGCCACAGCCGGTGGGCGGCGACCGACCTCTGTCCGCTGGTTCCGCCGTGCCGGCTGGGATGTGCCGGTGCCAGACTGGACGCCATGTACCCAGCAGCGATGATCAACCCCGACTCCGACCGCCGCGAGGGAGTCAGTTGCGCCGGCGTGTACACCGCCGCCGATCGCGAGCGCGTCGTGGAGGTGCTGGCGTCGCTGGGATTCAGTGGCTGGATCGGCCCGTCCCAGGACCGGTGGGTGCTGGTGGTCGCAGAGAACCCATTGGGCAAGGTGGCTGCTGGCAAACGGACGATCGACGAGGTGGGGCGGGACCTGGCCGCGACCACCGGCGCCCTTGCGCTCGTTGCTCAGGTGCGGCGGGACGAGGCCCTTCGGTTGTGGCTCTACGACGGTGACCAGCGGGTCGCGACGGTTGACACCAACCCGCCCGAGCCCGAGTTCGGTGCGGGGCCCGGGCACGACGAGTTCGGCGGGGCCGTGACGCTGGACGAGTTCGGCGAGCCGATGCCGGACGAGTTCGGTGAACCGGTCGGGATGGCGATGTTCGAAGACGACTCGGACGGGCTCACCTACGCCCCCCTCGCACAGGCGCTGGACGTGCCGGAGGTCTCCGAGGAACTCACCGAGTTGCTGGAGGACGAGCTCAGCGAGGACGAGAGCGAGTCCGAACGGCTCACCGCCATGGCTCGGCTCCTGGGGCTGCCCACCTGGCTGGTCTCGGCGACGTCGCTGCCCAAGGACATCTGGGGCGGCCCTCGCCGGGAGGAGATGATCCGCCTCCAGGTCGGGCGGCAGGGTGCCGCCGGGGCGCTGCACGGCTTCGTGACGCGCCGCACCACCCGCCGCCCGCCTGCGCGCCCGGAGCGGCGTTAGCACCGGCCGCCAGCACCCCGAAGCCGAGCCCACCCCTCCCAGCACTCCGAAGACGAGCCCCGGCGTCGAAAGCGAGCCCAACAAGTATCGCCCTGGGCGGCCACGATCGCCCTGGGCGGCCCCGGCGGCCTGGGCGGCCCCGGCGGCCTGGGCGGCCACGGCGGCCACAGCGGCCACGGCGGCCTGGGCGGCCCCGGCGCCCCTGGCAGGCGGTGCACCTTGGGCAGCCGCCCGGCCTATGCCGTCGCGGGGCTCGGAGAGGTTCTCCACAGCCGCTCCTGGCTATCCACACAGTCGCACCCGGCGCCCACTCCACAGCGTGGTCTCCGGACACCATGTCGCGATGGTTGCCAACACCCCCCGGATCCGGTTCACCTCCGATTACCCGCCCGGTGCGGTCGACCGGCTCCGCCGTCAAGGCGTACTGGTCAGGGTGCGACGCGGTGCGTACGCCGAGGCCGGTGCGTACGAGGACGGTCGCGTGAGCGAACTGCTGGCGCGGTGCCGGGCCGTCCACCGCGCCCTCCGGACCGCCTTCGCCTTCAGCCACGAGACAGCCGCCGCGCTGCACGGGATCCCGACGTGGTTGGAGCGTACGGACACGGTGCATATCCTGCAGACGTCCCACGCCGCCGGGAACCGTGCCCGGGACGTCATCCGGCACCGGGTTGTGGAGATGCCGGAGGCGGACCTCGAGCGGACGCTGGGCCTACCGGTGACCGGGCTGGACCGCACCTGCGTGGACTGCGCGCGTACCCAGCGACCCGGTCCCGCGCTCACCACAGCGGATGCGATCCTTCGCCGCATCGCGGGGACCACCCGGTTCGACTGGCCGGCATCGTCCGCCCGTGAAGCGCAGATCCGGGCCGCTTGGCTGAACAGGGTGGCGGACTCGGGGCCGGTCCGGGGAGTGGTACGGGCCCGCGCCGTGCTCAGCCATGCCGACGGCCGTTCCGAATCGGCGGCCGAGTCGCTGGTTCGCTGGATCGTGCTGTCCGCAGGGTTCACCGCACCCGACCTTCAGGTAGCGGTCGCCACGGAGTTGGGCACGTTCTATCCGGACCTGTTGTGGTCCGGTGCCGACGTTCATAGCGAGTGGCAGATGGTGGGACTGGAGTACGACGGGGTCGCCAAGTACACCCAAGGCAGCGACGTCTACGACGAGAAGCGCCGCGAGGACGCCCTGCGGTCGGTCGGATGCCTCATCGTGCGCGCCACTCGCGCCGACCTGAGTGATTCCCGTCGCCTGATCACCGATCTGCGCCGCCACGTGCGCACCTGCACGAGCCTGCCGCCCGAACGGCGCGGCCTACGCGAAGCGGCCTAAGCCCGGCCGATCACCGAGGACGAGCCTCGGCCCCGAGAGCGAGCCCCACAGCTATCGCCCTGGGTGGCAACGATCGCCCTCAGCGCCCGGGGCTGCGCACCGGCCGGAGGGGGGGATCGGGCGGGTCAACCGAAGATGGCCGGCAGTGTGGCGTGGTGGGCCTGCTCCAACTCGGCAATGGACAGACTGAACTGTCCGGCCAGATCCAGCCCCACGCCGTCGTCGCTCACACCCAGGCGCAGCACCGGCACGCCGTGCTGGGCGGCCAGGTCGATCACCGCATCGGCCTCGGTGGTGGCCACCAGCGCCCGGGCGGTGGACTCGGAGAACAGTGCCGTGGCCGCATCCACGCCGTCGCGCTCCAGCAGCGGCGCCAGGTCGAGCCGTGCCCCGACCCCGAAGCGAAGCACCGACTCGGTCAGCGACTGGATCAGCCCGCCCTGGGACAGGTCGTGGCTGGCGCTGACCAGACCCCGGCCCACACCGGCGATCAACACCCGGGCCAGCGCCTGCTCGGCGTCCAGGTTCACCGCCGGCGGCAGCCCGCCCAGGTGGGAGTGCACCACATCGGCCCACACCGACCCGGACAACTCGGTCGCGGTGGTGCCCAGCAGCAGGATCTCCTGCCCGGCCTCGGACCAGCCCGAGGGGACCACCGCGCCCACGTCGTCCAGGAGCCCGAGCACCCCGACCACCGGCGTGGGATGGATCGAAGCGTCGATGTGCCCCGGTGGCAGATCGGCGGACTTGGTGGAGTTGTACAGCGAGACGTTGCCACCGGTCACCGGGATGCCCAGGGTCAGGCACGCATCGGCAAGCCCGGTGATGGAGCGCACCAGTTGCCACATCGCGTCGGAGTCCTCCGGCGAGCCGAAGTTCAGGCAGTCGGTCACCGCCAGCGGCTGCGCGCCCACGGTGGCCACGTTCCGGTAGGCCTCGGCCAGGGCATGTTGGGCGCCCACGTAGGGATCGAGTTTGCTGAACCGCCCGTTGGCGTCGGTGGCCAGGGCCACCCCGAGCCCACTGGACTCGTCCACGCGCACCACACCCGCGTCGTCGGGCTGGGCCAGGGCGGTGTTGCCCTGCACGTACCGGTCGTACTGGTCGGTGACCCAGGACTTGCTCGCCAGGTTCGCGCTGGAGAGCACCGCCAGCACCTGCCCGCGCAGTTCGTTCGCGGCGGCCGGCCGGACCAGCGCCTCGGCGGCGTCGGCGTTCAGCCCCGCCTGCCACGTCGGTTCGGCGTAGGGACGGTCGTACACCGGGCCGTCATGGGCCACGGTGCGCGGGTCCACGTCCACGATCCGCTCACCGTCGTGGTCGATGGTGAGGCGTCCGGTGCCGGTGACCTCCCCGATCACGGCGGCCTCGACGTCCCAGCGCTCGGTGATGGCCAGGAACTGCTCCAGTTTCTCCGGAGCCACCACCGCCATCATCCGCTCCTGGGACTCGCTCATCAGGATCTCACCGGCGGTCAGGGTCGGGTCACGCAGCAGCACGTTCTCCAGGTCCACGTGCATGCCGCCGTCCCCGTTGGAGGCCAGTTCGGAGGTGGCGCAGGAGATCCCGGCGGCTCCCAGGTCCTGGATACCCTCGACCACCCGGGCGGCGAAGAGTTCCAGGCAGCACTCGATCAGGACCTTCTCCATGAAGGGGTCACCCACCTGCACGCTCGGGCGCTTGGCGGGCTTGTCCGCATCGAAGGTGGCGCTGGACAGGATCGAGGCGCCCCCGATCCCGTCGCCGCCGGTGCGGGCCCCGAACAGCACCACCTTGTTGCCCACGCCCTCGGCGTTGGCCAGGTGGATGTCCTCGTGCCGCAGCACCCCCACGGCCAGTGCGTTGACGAGCGGGTTGCGCTGGTAGGCGGCGTCGAACACCGTCTCGCCGCCGATGTTGGGCAGTCCCAGGGAGTTGCCGTAACCGCCGATGCCGGAGACCACGCCGTGCACCATCCGCTGGGTGTCGGGGTGGTCGGGCGCACCGAAGCGGAGTTGGTCCATCACCGCGACCGGCCGTGCGCCCATGGAGATGATGTCGCGCACGATGCCGCCCACACCGGTGGCCGCGCCCTGGTATGGCTCGACGTAACTGGGGCTGTTGTGCGACTCCACCTTGAACGTCACCGCCCAGCCCTCGCCGATGTCGACCACGCCGGCGTTCTGCCCGATCCCGACGAGCAGCCGCGCTCGCATCTCCTCGCTGGTTTTGGCACCGAACTGCGACAGGTGCTTCTTGGAGGACTTGTAGGAGCAGTGCTCGGACCACATCACCGAGTACATCGCCAGTTCCGCGGCGGTGGGCCGCCGGCCGAGGAGTGCGCGGATCTCGGCGTACTCCTCGGTGTTCAAGCCGAGTTCGGCATAGGGCTGGGTTGCCTCAGGGGTGGCCTCGGCATGGGCGACGGTGTCGGCGGTGTGCGTCAACGAAGGGTCCTCTACGTGGCTCGGGGCAACGCAACGTAATCTACCCTCGTCCGCCTGCGGGAACGCACGACGGCGGCGCCCGGCTCGCCGAACGGCGGCGGACGACGGCGGAGCCCGGGCTGGCAGAACGGCGGCGGACGACGGCGGAGCCCGGCCAAGCGGACGGGCCGGCGGACGACGGGGGTGCTCAGCCAAGCGGACCGGCCCGCGGCCGCCCAATCGGCTGGATCGGTGTACACCGGGCACCTCGCGGGTGAGGATGGAGGTATGCGCCTCGTCAGCATCGCCCTGGATCTGTTAGTGGTGCTTGCGTTCGCGGTCGCCGGGCGGGCCAGCCACTACGCCACGGTCACACTCACCGGTGTGCTGCAGACAGCCTGGCCCTTCGCCGTCGGGGTGCTGGTTGCCTGGGTGATCGCCGGGCGCACCCGGTGGGCGCTGCGCAGTCTGCGTTCGGGCCTGCTGATCTGGCCGATCACGTTGGCCCTCGGCATGGGGCTACGGTTGATGAGTGGCGAGGGTACGGCACTGGCGTTCGTCCTGGTCGCCACCGGTGTGCTGGGACTGGGGCTGCTCGGGTGGCGCGTCGTTGCGGCACTCCTGGTCCCGCGGGCACCGGGGGCGCGTCACGTATCGGAATCGGACTCCACTGGAGGAATCACATGAGCGAGCAGGAATCACGCGATCACGTTGAGCGGGGTCAATCCCTCGGGGATGCGAACCTTCCCGTTGAGGCCGCCCGCGACACCCAGAAGGTGCGCCGCGCCTTCGGTGAGGCGTACCAGGCCGATGGTGCCACGATCATCCCGGTGGCCAAGGTGATGGGTGGCGGTGGCATGGGCTTCGGCTCCGGGGGCGGCGACACCACCCACGCCCAGCACGCCGAGGGCTCCGGAGGCGGCGGCGGCTTCGGCACCCGCGTCAAGCCGTTGGGGGTCTATTCGGTTCGGGACGGGCAGGTCAAGTGGGAGCCGGCCATCGACGTCAACCGCGCGATCATCGGCGGACAGGCCCTGGTCACGGTGCTGATCGTGGCGTGGGCGTGCGTGCGGCGCGCGCGGCACAAGGCCCGCCGCTGGGACTACCTCTCGGCACGCGCGGCCGCCCGCGGCTGAGCACCACTCAGTCTCCGCGGGTCAGTTCGCCGGTGCACGGCGTGCAGACCACCGGCCGGGGGAGGTGGCTGAGGTCGGTGGCCGGCCCACCGGTTCGGGCGCCCCGACCCGCCCGGCGCACCGGGTCGGGCGCCGCCCTCGCCCTAGGGTGCCGCGGCGGTGAGAGCGCCGAGAACCGGCGCCAAGCGCTGGGCCATCAACTCATAACCCTCACCGTCGGGGTGCAGACCGTCGGGCAACAGGTGTGCCTCGTGCAAGCCCAGGATCTGCAAGCCGTCGACCAGGTGGACCTCGTCGTCGTCGGTTTGCAGCACCTGCACCACCTCGGTGATCTCGGCGCGCATCTGCTCCAGCGTCATCCCGGCGTGGTTGGGCGTGGCCTCCCGCTCCGGGCTGGCGATCGGGGTGATCACCGCGATCGGTGCGTTCGGGTGGGCGTCGCGGACCTGTTCGATGAAACCGGACACGTGCGGGGCGAAGGAGCGTTCGTTGAACGTCGAACCGCCGTAGATGTTGATGCCCAGGCACAGCGCGATCAGGTCGGCCGGGACCGCGGCGATGGTGCGGGCGGCGATCGGGTCCAGGTGGCACTGGCCCGAATATCCCAGGCAGGTCAGATCCCAGCCGTGGGACTGCGCCACCAGCGCCGGCCAGGTGCGGCTGGGTCCGTAGGCGGCCGAGCACAGCGTGATCGAACTGCCGTAGGTGGTCAGGCGCCGCCCGGGTTCGATCCGCTCCACCACCTCCGCATCATGGAGTTCCAACTCCCCGATGCGGGTCGGTCCGGCCTGCGGGAGCCACACCTGCACCTCATGGGCGCCCGGGGGCAGTGAGACCCGGACGTCGCTCACACCCACCGGAAGGTCCATCCGGGCGTGCAGTTCGCCGTCGACCACCACGTCCAGCAGCGCCGCGCGCTCGGTGGAGGAATACTCGATCGGCAGCCGCAACGCGCGGGCGTCGGTGCGGAACTCCGCCCGCACCCCGGTGGGCATCCGGGCGACCTCCAGCAGGGTGGGCGCATGGGCCCGCGCGGTCCGCTCCGGCAGCACCCGCCAGGGCTGCCACCACTGCGCTTCCGGCACCCAGCCCACCGCCCCGCGCCAGAACGGACTGTCGACGGAGGGACGCAGGATGCCGGCTTCGGTGCTCACGACCGGTCATCCTAGCCAGGCCGGGCGCGCGGGTGAGACCAGATCCGTCCCGTGCTGTCGGGGCTAGGACCCGGTGCCGGGCAGCACCAACTGGCCGATCGGTCCGGGGTTCACCGCGATCTCCCAGCGGTATCCGTCGGGATCGGCGAAGTAGCCGGAGTAACCGCCCCATTCCCGTCGCACCGCGTCCTGGATCGGGTCGGCGCCCAGTCCACGAGCGCGCGCGAGGATGGCGTCGACCTCCTCGGGGGTGGCCACGTTGTGCGCCAGCGTGATCGGCGGGGCACCCGCACCCCGGGCGATCGGACCGACCTCGGCCTCGAACGCACCGGCATCCCACAGGCTCAGCACCAGGTGCCGGCCGGTCCGGATCATCAGGACCTCACCGGGCACGTCCACTTCCGCCCGCCAGCCGAGCCCGTCCAGGTAGAAGGCTCGGGTGGCATCGAGGTCACGCACCGCCAGGGTGATGAAGCTGATCCGTTGGTCCATGACGGACACGATGCCACGGACCACCGACAACACCCCGGGAGCGGCGGCGCGCCGAGCGCAACCGCCGCGCCCCCGGGCTCACCGGTTCTGGAAGCGCTCGATCCTGCGGACCGCCGCGGTCAGTTCCTCCGGTTCGCCCGCGAAGGACAGCCGCACGAACTGGTCGCCGTTCTCACGGTCGAAGTCCACACCCGGGGTGATCGCCACCCCATCGGTCTCCAGCAACTGCGCGCACCAGTCCACCGACGAGGTGTAGCGCCCCATCCCCTCGGCCAGCCCGGCCCAGAGGTAGAAGGCCCCGTCCGCCGGGGCCACCGGTCCCCACCCGAGCCTGGGCAGTTCGGACAGCAGGGCCTCCCGGCTGCGGCTCATCTTGGCCACCCGGGCCTCGGCCTCGGCGTAGGCCGCATCGCTGAACGCTCCGAACGCGGCAGCCTGCGCCGGTGCGGGCGGGCAGAGGGCGACGTTGCCGGCCAGGCCCGCTACGGCGTCGAGCAGGTCCGGAGGCACCAGGGCCCAGCCCAGCCGCCACCCGGTCATCCCCCAGTACTTGGAGAAGGACGAGATCACCACCGACGTGGGCTGCGGGCTCACGTCCCAGGCGCACACGCCGTGAGCGTCGGGACCCCCGGCCCCGGAGTAGGTGATGCCGTGGTAGATCTCATCGCTGATCAGGCGCACGTCGTTGGTGCTGCACCAGGCATCCAGCGCGGTCAGCCGCTCCCGGTCGATCATGGTGCCGGTGGGGTTGGCCGGGGAGGCAAGCATCAGCCCGTCGATCCTGCCGTGGGCGGCCAGCACGTCGTCGAGCATCTGTGTGGTGGGCTGGAAGCCAACCTCCGGCCCACAGTCCAGGTCCACCACGTCGCAGCCCAGCACCCTCAGGATGTTCCCGTAGGCGGGGTAGCCGGGCCGCACCAGCACGACGACGTCACCTGGGTCGAACGCGGCCAGGAACGTCAGCATGAACGCACCGGAGGAGCCGGTGGTGACCACCACCTGCTCGGCATCGACCTCCATGCCGTACCAGCGCCGGTAGTGCCCGGCGATGGCCCGGCGCAGCTCCTGCAATCCCATCGGGGAGGTGTAACCGAAGTCCTGGGGGCTGACGGCGGCGTGCTCGCGCACCGCCTGCAGGGCGCCTCCGGAGGGTTCCCCGGCGCACAGGTTGATCACGTCCCGGCCCTGAGCGCGCAACCTGGCCACCTGGTCCAGCAGCATCATGACCTGGAAGGAGGGAACGGCTGATCGGGTAGAGGCTCGCATGCTCACACGGTACCCACGCATCGGCCGTGGGGCCCCCGCTCCGAGGGGCGCGAGGCCCGCGCTCGGGGTCTGTCGCCGCGTACCCGTGACGACGGGGGCCGGCTGTGCCAGGCTGGGCCGCATCAGGGAGGAAGGAGGGGGAGGTGGCCTCCGTCCGGTCCGCGCCGTCCCATCGCCAGGGACACCGCCACGAGATGCAGGCGACCTACCGGTACCTGCGCCTGGCCATCATCCTGCTCACCGCGCTGTTGCTGCTGAGTGTGGCCCTGCAGATCGGGGCGGACGACGGCGAGGTCCTCGCCTCGGTCAGTGCCTACTACTACACCCCCGCCCGGGACGTCTTCGTGGCCAGCCTGTGCGCGATCGGCACCTGCCTGATCATCCACCGCGGTCGAAGCGACACCGAGGACGTGCTGTTGAACTTCGCCGGTTACCTCAGCTTCATCGTCGCGTTCGTGCCGACCAGCCCGGCCCACGCCGTGGGCGCGGGCGGCTCCCGCCTGCCCGATGACCTCACCCAGGCCCTGACGCAGAACACCTGGGCCGTGCTGGCGGTGGTCCTGGTGGCCTTCATCCTGGAGCTCGTGGTGGTGCCGCAGCGGGAGCGTCACCTGCACAGCCGGGGCGGCCGCATCGTGCTGATCGCCGGCCTGCTGGCGTACCTG
Organism: Pseudactinotalea sp. Z1739; assembly: GCF_049725055.1. The sequence continues at coordinate 284,291 of NZ_JBMPQA010000003.1, forward strand.
GGCCTGGCGGGGGTGTTCCTGTTCGCCCGCGACACCTTCCTGGCCTACGGTCACGGTGCCGCCGCGATCATCCTGTTCATCTGCGTGGTGGCCCTGGTGGGGATCAACGCCACGGCGTTGTCCCGTGCGCGCGCGGCCAACGGGATCGGGCGCCGCCGCCGGTGGGCGAACTGGTACTCCTTCGGCTTCGTGCTGATGATCGTGACCGTGGGAATGGTGCTCGGCCCGGTGCGGGTGGTGCTGCCGCAGTGGGTGTTCGTGCTCGAGGCCGCCTTGATCCTGCAGTTCATGGCCTTCTGGGTGACCCAGACCGTCGAGCGCTGGCACGCCCCGACCCGCCGCGCAGACTCCCTGGTGCCGGGCTGATCCTCACGGGTCCAGCACCAGGAACATCCCACCCATCAGCGGCCCCAGCGTGAACAGCGACAGAATCGCGGTAATGAGACCGATCGCGCGCTGGCGCCCGACGCTCAGATCCTGGGCGCCGACTTCGTGCAGCCGCCCGTCCCGCCGGTAGAGCTCGAAATCGTGGTGCAACTCCCCCAGCCGGCTTCCCTTGCCCGGTATCGCGTCCAGCACCAGCGGGGCCAGGGACATCGCTCCCACTCCGAGCACCATCAACCGCACGTGCGCCCCCACCCCACGATCGGTCATCTGCACCAGTACCACCGCAACGATCACGGCGAACGCGAACACCGTGCCGTACACCAGGAGGGCACGCTTGGGCGTTCGCACCATCCTGAGCAACCAGGGCACGTACGTCGGCCCCAACGCCCATCGCGCACCGATCCCCCAGGCCGTCCAGACGATCAAGTAGATGAAGAGCATGCCTGGTGTGACGCGTATAGACCGGCACTGGCGTCAGCGTCCCGATCCTGCCCGGTCACATCTCCTCGTGGGTGTTCGGGTCGCCCCCGAACCGGCGCCCGTCGGCACGGGTGAGCGCGCTGATAGCGGTGACCTCCTCCTCGGTGAGGGCGAATCCGGCCAGGTCCAGGTTCTGGGCCTGGCGGCCGGGGTCACCGGACTTCGGCAGCGGCTGTGCGCCCAGGTGAAGGTGCCATCGCAGGATCACCTGCCCCGGGCTGACGTCGTGACGCTCAGCGGCTGCGGCGATCGCGGGCGCGTCGAAGGGCACCGTGCCCTTGCCCAGCGGGCTCCAGGACTGAGTCAGCACCCCGCGTCCGACGTGATCGGTGCGCATCTGCTCCTGGGTGAAGTAGGGGTGCATCTCGATCTGATTCAGTGCCGGGGTCACTCCGGTGGCGTCGATGATCCGATCCAGGTGCCCGGTGGTGAAGTTGGAGACGCCGATGGAGCGCACGAGTTCACGCTCACGCACCTCCACCAGCGCCTCCCACGCCTGGACGTACAAACCCTGGCTCGGGTTGGGCCAGTGGATCAGCACCACGTCCAGGTAGTCCAGGCCCATGGTGCGCAGTGAGTCCTCCACGCTCCGCACGGCCTTGTCCTTGGCATGATCACGTCCGGGCACCTTGGTGGCCACGAGCACCTCGGCGCGGTCCAGGTCGCTGCTACGCACGGCCTTGCCCACCTCGGCCTCGTTGCCGTAGTTCACCGCGGTGTCCACGTACCGGTACCCGGCCTCCAAGGCGCTGCGAAAGGCGTTCAGGCCGTCCTCGCCGCGAAGCCCGCTGGTGCCGAACCCGACGGCGGGCAGTCGGTTGCCGTCATTGAGCGGGAAGTCCGCCAGTCCTGGTGAGTCCATGTCGGCTACGGTAGCGGGCCCGCCGCCGCATCGCGCTTCCTGCCACCGCGGTCCCCTGCGACCCTCCGCCGCCCGCGGGGCACGCGGCGCACCCGGCGTACGCGGCGCACGCGCTGAGAAACTCCTGGAGCGATCGCGCGGGCATGGCACGATCTAGGAGATGGAGAGCCTGCCCGACTTCTGGTTGCCCCGGCCGGAGGGGGCCACTGCCAGCAGCCGGGAGCGGTTCGAGGCGCTGTGGGAGCACGCACTCAGCCGGGGACCGGCCGATCCGGTGCCCTATCGGCTGGCGGAACCGAAGTGGCAGTTCCTCTGCCACATCGCTGACCACGCTGACGTCGTCCTGCATGGCTCACAGGATCCGGCGATCGAACTGTTCGAACCACGCAAGGCCGACGACGTCATCGAGTTCGGTGACCGCGCGGCCGTCTATGCCGCCACCGACGGGATCTGGCCGATGTACTACGCGATCCTCGATCGGGCACGGAACCCGATGTCCCTGACGAATGCCTGCATCCGCATCCAGGGTCCGTCCGGGGTGTGGAGCGAGATGGGACCGGCGCGCCGTTCGTCGCGGTCGTGATCGGCGCTCATCGTCTGCACCTCTTCCGGATGAGATCTCCCCGATTGCATGCGTTGCCGTTCATGCGCAGCACGAGAGCAGTGACGGGTCGGTGGTGAAGGACTTCGCGGCGATCCGGATGCCTTCGGTCATGGTCAGGTAGGGGGCCCAGGCGTCGGCGACTTCGGCGATGGTCTTGCCGAGCACGTGGACGCCTGCGGCGGCGAGTTCCCCGGCGTCCTTGGCGACGGCGGTGAGGCCGAGGATCTCGCTCGTATCGGCGTTCACGACGATCTTGATGAACCCGCGGGTGTCGCGGTTGATCACCGCCCGGGGCACATACTCCAGGGGCAGCACGCGGCAGTCGCAGCGGATCCCCGCGGCGACGACCTCCTTCTCGGTCATCCCGACCGCGCCGATCGCCGGTCCGGTGAACGTCACCCGCGGCAGATGGGAGTAGTCGACGGACCGGTCGGCGTCGGCGAACGCGTTCTCGGCAACGAGGGTGCCGTGGTGGGCCGCGACGTAGACGAACTCCGGGTGCCCGGTCACGTCGCCCGCGGCCCAGATCCGCGGGTTCGACGACTGCAGATGGTCGGAGACGACCACCTCGCCGGAGTCCCCGGTCTTCACCCCGACCGCATCGAGGTTCAAGCCGTCGGTGACGGGACGGCGTCCGAGGGCGACGAGCACCTGGTCGGCGCGGAACTCCTGCGAGCCGCCGGACACGTCCGCGGTAACCACGACCTGCCCGGTCGCCGCGTCCCGGGACACCCGGGTCGGCACCGCGCGGCGGACCACCCGGATGCCCTCGTCGGCGAACACCTCCTGCAGTGTCCGGGACACCTCCGGCTCCTCCTTCGACGCGAGCCGGGACCGCACCAGCACGGTGACGTGGGAGCCGAGGCGGGCGAACAGCTGCGCCTGCTCCAGGGCAACGTAGCCGCCGCCGAGCACCAGCATCGACTCGGGGACCTCGGTCAGGTCCATCGCCGTGGTCGAGGTCAGGTACCCGGCCTCGTCCAGGCCGTCGATCGGCGGAGCCCACGGCCGCGCACCGGTGGCGACCAGGTAGTGCTCGGCCTCGATCGTCTCGACCGCTCCGTCTGCGGCGGTGACCTCCAACACCGGCGCGTCCGGGGTGCCCGCGAACCCGGCGTCTCCCCGCCGGACGTGCCACCCGTATGAATCGGCGACGTCGGCGTACTTCTCGCCCCGCATCGTCTCGACCAACGCCTGCTTCCCGGCGATCAGCGCGGGCATGTCCACTGGGCCTGCCGTCGTCGCGATCCCCGGGAACCGGTCGGCGGCGTCGGCGGCGACGTGCCGTGCATCGGCGGCGGCGATGAGGGCCTTCGACGGCACGCAGCCCGTGTTCACGCAGGTGCCGCCGAGCGTGCCACGCTCGATCATCACCACCGACTTCCCGAGCATGGTCGCGCGAATCGCGGCGGCGAACGCTCCGCCGCCCGATCCGATGATGGCGAGATCGTACTTCGTAGGCATCGCTGCTCCCGTCAAGGCTTGGACTTCTGTTCCGTTTCAGCCATACTGGACCTTCCAGTGCAGGGGAAGGTCAAGCGTGGCCCCTGCCGAATGATCGGAGGCCGCAATGCGCATCGGAGAACTCGCCGAACGCGCGGGCACCACCTCGAAGACGCTCCGGTTCTACGAAGAGCAGGGACTGCTGCCCCCGGCCGACCGGACGCCATCCGGGTACCGCGACTACGCGCCCGACGCCGTCGCCCGGATCGACTTCGTTCACCGTGGCCAGGCCGCAGGCCTCACCCTCGCCCAGATCCGCCAAATCCTCGACATCCGCGACAGCGGCCACGCGCCCTGCGAGCACGTGCGAGACCTCCTCGACGCGCGCCTGGCCGAGATCGAGCAGCAGATCGCCCAGCTCACCGCCCTGCACGGCACCATCGCCGACCTCCGGCACGACGCCGCGCACCCGGACCCCGACACATGCAGCCCAGACCAGGTCTGCCGGTACCTGTAGAGGGACGCGGACCGAGAAAACGAGAGCCATAACACGAACATGCGCTACGAGAACCCGATGTACATGGCCGAGGACGCCGGGGCGGCGGACCTCATCGCCGGCGGTCGGCTGCAACTGGGCATCAGCCGCGGATCCCCGGAGCAGGTGATCGAGGGGTGGCGCTACTTCGGATATCAACCCCCGGAGGGTAAGACCGATGCGGACATGGCCAGGATGCACACCGAGGTGCTGCTGCAGGTGCTGACCGGTGAGGGCTTTGCCGAACCGAACCCCAGGCCGATGTTTCCCAACCCGCCCGGACTGTTGCGTATCGAGCCGCACTCACCCGGGCTGCGGCAACGGATCTGGTGGGGCGCCGGATCCAACGCCACAGCCGAATGGGCCGCCCAACTCGGAATGAACCTGATGAGTTCCACCCTGAAGGACGATGAGGACGGCCGTCCCTTCCACGTCCAGCAGGCCGCGCAGATCGAGGCCTTCCGCGCCTCCTGGGCCCACGCCGGGCACGAGTTCGAACCACGGGTCTCGGTCAGCCGGAGCATCATCCCGATCGTGGACGGTACCGACGCCCACTACTTCGGCGGCGAACGTTCCAGCAAGGACCAGGTCGGCATGATCGACGCCAGCACCCAGGCGATCTTCGGTCGGTCCTACGCCGATGAGCCCGACGCCCTGGTCGAGCAACTTCGCCAGGACGAGGCCGTCGCTGCCGCCGACACCCTGCTCATCACGGTCCCCAACCAACTGGGCGTGGAGTACAACACCCGCATCATCGAGAACCTGCTCACCCACGTCGCCCCGGGCCTGGGCTGGCGCTGACCGCGACCGAGCGCCCGCGCGACTTCCCTGGGCTGACCGACCCGTGAACCCCGCGTGGCCCCAGCTCACGCACCGGAGCGCGGACGGGGTCGCGCACCTCCGCGATAGCGTGCCGGCACGAATCAAAGCCGCGTAACGTGGCGGCTGGACGTACTTGCCACGACGGCCCAGGACGGCGTCGATCTCGGAGCAGGCGAAGTTGCTGACCGTAGTCGGTGGCGCTCACCTTCGGGTTGTGCGCGTAGTTGCTCGCCACTCGTTCGGCCAAGTTCCATAGATCCACGCTCTGACCGTTCCATGTGACTGACGTCCTCGGGGACACCAGTCGCGGCGACGACGCTGATCCCGCGACCGGCCCGGCCCCCGGATGCCGCCGAACTCGAGGCACCCTGGCCCGAACAGTCCTGAGTCGACTCGCCAGGGGGCTCGCGGCGCGCCCGCGTGCCTTCAGGCACGGGCCAGGTGCCTACTCGCCTCCCGCACGCTCAGTGGACTGAGCCGGTCGCGATGCTCGGCAAGGAACGCCTGCACCCAGGCGGCGTCGGTCTTGGCGTACTCACGCAGGGCCCAGCCCACCGCTTTACGGACGAAGAACTCCCCGCCGTGCCGGGACCCGGTCAGGTTCGCCTCCAGGCAGTGTGCAAGCAGGTCGGTGTCGGTGGCGGCCTTGGCGCGCAACTGCGCCAGGATCGCCGACCTACGCACCCACATGTCGTCGTCATCCGCCCAGTCCCGCAGTACCGGGGCCACCACATGCGGCTCGCGCTGCAGCACCTCCCCGAGCAGGTGGGAGGCGATCTCGTCGACGTGATCCCACCAGGCTCCGGTGCCGATCATGTGCCGCAGCAGCGGCAGCGTCGCCGTGGTGCGAAAGGCCCGGTAGCGGGGCTGGCGGGCCAGGGCGGTGGCCGCGTAGCGCTCTTCCCGGTGGGTGGCCCCGTCCCACAGCGCCCGCACGGTGGCCTCCCACTGTGCGGCGGTGGTGATCGGGTGCGCGCCGGCGAGGTCGCGCACGATCCGGCGTACCTGAGCCATCGCCACCCCGTGGAACGGCAGCGCCGACTTCATGTACCGCTGCTGAGCGACGGCCCGCGCGGGGTCGGCGGCGCGGGCCAACTGCGCCCGCACTGCCGCAACCAGGTCGGTGCGGGCCGACCACGGCTCAGTCATGGAATCCCTGCCCGCGCTGCGCCGTGGGGTGCGGGGCCGGCGGCCGGCCGCGCCCCGGCCCGAGAACATGGGTGATCCTGCGTGCCCAGCGCTGCCAGGGGGGCGCGATGGCCCAGTTCACCGAGAGGGTCCGGAAGGCGCGGGCGAAGCGGCGCCGCATCTGTGCCCGGCCGCGCAACGCCCGGGCCGACACCCCTATCACCAGGGACCGGTCCAAGCGGATCGTCCGCTCCGGACCCAGGGCGAAGGCGAGGTCGAGATCGTCGTGCACCTCGGCGTCGTCGTCATGGACGCGGTCCCGCACCTGCCGCCAGGTACTGCTGTGCAGGGCCATGTTCGAGCCCCATAGCGGGCGGTGCCCCAGAGCGGCGTGGCACAACAGGTAGTAGGCGCCCAGGTAGAGCCCGGCCACCACCCGACCGCTCCGGGGCAGTTCGTAGAACCGGCCCACTCCGGTGACCGCGTCCCAGCGCGCACCGGACATCAGTGCGCTCACCTGCTCCACCCACCTCGGCCCGGGGATCGAATCGGCGTCCAGTCGGGCCAGGATCTCCCCGCGGGCCGCGTCGTACCCGGCACTGGCAGCCTGCGGAATGCCGACGCACCGCTCGGTCACCACCCGGGCCCCGTACTGCCTGGCGACCTCGGCGGTTCGGTCCTCGGATGCGTTGTCGACCACCACGACCTCCAGCGGTGGCATGCTCTGCCGGTCCAGCGCCCGCAGGCACTGGGCCAGGGCGGGTGCGTCGTTACGCGCGGGGATCACCACGCTGACGGTTCGGAGCCGGTTCATCTCTCGTTCTCCGTTCGGCGCCGGGCCAGGGCGATCCCGGCGAGAGCCGAGCCCAGGAGCGCCGCGGCCAGATCGCCCACGGTGTCTCCCGGCTCGATCTGCACCCGTTGGTCGACGTAGACGTGCCCGAACCATTCCGCGATCTCCCACACCACCGCCATGACCGCACCCACTCCGGTGGTGGTGATCACCAGCCCCCACCGACCCCGCCCGTGCTGCTTCGAGGACGTCATCCGCGCACGGTGCAGCGCCAGCCCCGCGGCGCCGGCGAGCAGCCCGTTGAGGACCAGGTGCACGAGGATGTCCAACCACCAGATCCGCTCGTACAGGTGCAGCACGCTCGCCCACGCGGCCCCCTGCGCCGCCAGCGCCGCGGCTACCTGCAGCGGCGCGGGCAACTGCAGCACCCGCATCGCCGTCATGCCGCCCAGCACCAGCGCGAACACCGCCACACCGACCCAGTCGTAGCGGGTGGCGACGAGCAGGCCGGTCACACCGAGCACCGCGACCAGGTGAACGGCTATCCGGCCGGTGGGACTGCCAGGGACCGTCAACAGCCGCACTCCCGTCGGCTTGCGGGTCGCGGGGTCCCCGGCCGGGGCCCGCGACGCGGCACGTGACGCAGATCGTCCGATGGGCACCTCAGCCACCCCACCCGATCCAGATCAGCAACTGGGTGAGCAGGAACCCGGTCACCAGGTTCAGGCCCAGGAATCGTCGCCAGCCGGCATTGGCGGTCTCGCACTGTTCGTCGGGCAGCGACCGGAACGGCGCGATGCTCGCCAGGTAGGGCAGCGCGAGCAGACCGGCCAGCATCGCCGGCCAGCCGGCGCCCAGCAGCAACAACCCGCTGACGGCGTACAACGCCATGGCCAGCCGTACCGTGCGCGCGGCACCCAGCCAGGTGGCGATCGAGGCGATCCCCGCCTGCCGGTCGGCGGTGACGTCCTGCACCGCCCCGAAGGCCTGGGAGGCCACGCCCCAGACGAAGAACGCCGCCAGCGCTATCAGCGCGGTCCTGGTCGGGTCACCCCCGGCGAGCACCAGGCCGAAGACCGCCGGGGACACGAAGTGGGTGCTGGAGGTCATCGAGTCCAGCACCGGGCGTTCCTTGGAGCGCATCGGTGGCGCCGAGTAGGCCACCACCGCGAACACGCTCACCGCCAGCACCGCGGCGGAGGCGAGGGTGCCCATCAGCAGCAGCGCGATCAGGAACGGCACGTTCGTCACCAGTGCGGCACCGATGGTCAGGCGGTGCCACCGGCGGTCCAGCACCACCCCCTCGACGCCGCCCTTGCGGGGGTTGCGCAGGTCCGACTCGTAGTCGAACACGTCGTTGATGCCGTACATGGCCAGGTTGTACGGGATCAGGAAGTACAACGCGCCCACCACGAACGCCACATCGACCCCGCCGCCGGCCAGCAGGTACGCGGCTCCGAAGGGGTAGGCGGTATTGATCCAACTCAACGGGCGGGAGGAACCGAGGAGCTGGGCCAGGGCGCCGGGTCTGCCGGCCACGGTCACGACTCCTCCTCCTGCTGCGCCGCGTTCGACGGTCGTGCGGTCCGGCGGCGAGGTCCGAGCAGGGACCACACCGCCGGCAGCAGCAGTGCGGCGACGACCGGCCACGCCAGGTCCTCCACCGGCGCGAGCAGCACATAGACACCGATCAGGTGGGCCTCGTCGTAGCGGAACAGGTCCGCATAGATCATCAGCGAGTCGAACACGATGGTCAACGCGATCAGGACCACCGCGGTCAGCGCCGTCGCCGCCCACCACCGACCACCACGACGGCGCCCGGCCACGAGTGCCGTGAGCGCGGAGAACAGCATGACCGCGATCGCCAGAACGGGATAGGTCACGGCTGCTCCTGCCGCCGGAGCACCAGGGTGATCAAGGCGTGCACCACGAGCGTGAGGTAGCACAGGAACACGATGAAGAAGAGTTCCTCCAGGGGCAGTTCGGGGGCCAGCAGGATGCCGGTCATCGCCGGGCTGTCACCCTTGTGGTAGAACCCAGCGGCAATGGCCACCACATCCCAGATCAAGAAGACACCAGCGCCGATGCCCAGGGTGAGCAGTCCGCGGCGAGCGTCGGCCCAGAACACCAGCCGGAAGCGGTGGTCCAGGAGCGCCATGCAGCCGATCACCCCGAGCAGGGCGGCGAGATAGGCCAGTGCGATCATCGCGCCATCCCGCGAGCCGGCATCTCGCCGGCGATCCGCTCGGCCACGGTCTCGGCGCTGATCAGACACATCGGCAGCCCGATCCCGGGAACGGTACCCGCGCCCGCCAGGTAGAGCCCGCGCACCCGGGTCGAGGCGTTCGAGGCCCGGAAGAACGCGCTCTGGCCCAGGGTATGGGCCGGACCGAGCATGCTCCCTCGCCACGCGTTCAGATCCTCGGCGAAGTCCCCCGGCCCCGCGGTGCGCCGCACCACGATGCGCGCGGCCAGGTCCGCGATGCCAGTGTGGTCGGCGAGCATGGCGATGGCCTCGTCGGCGATCCGCTCCACCGGCGGGTCGCCCTGCCCGTCCAGGCCGCCGCGGCCGATGCCCGGGTCGGCCGGCACGGGGACCAGGATGAAGATGTTCTCGCCATCGGGCGGTGCCACCGAGGGGTCGGTACGGGAGGGGGTGCACACGTAGGCCGACGCCGGGCTGGGCACCCGGCCGGTACGGATGTCGCGGAAGTTCCGCGCCCAGTCCGCGGTGAACAGCAGCGTGTGGTGGGTCAGTTGCGGCAGCCGGCCGCGCACCCCGAGGTAGACCAGCACGCCACCGGGCCCGGGATCATGACGACGCCACCACCGCTGCGAGTGGTCGCGCAGGTGCGCCGGGAGCAGTGCGTGCTCGACGTGGTGCAGGTCGGTGGCGGCCACCACCACGTCCGCACGATGGTGCCGGGTGCGGCCCTCGCGGTCCCGGTAGGTCACCCCGGTCGCACGTGCGCGGCGCCGGCGACCGGGCAGTGCCTCGGTGCTGATGGCGGTGACGGTGGCTCCGGTGTGCACCCGGGCGCCCTGCTCGTGCGCCAGGTCCTCGATCACCCGGATGAGTTCGGTGAACCCACCCTGGGGATACCGCACCCCTCCGGTCAGGTCCAGGGCGCTCATCAGGTGGTACATGCTCGGCGTCCGGTCCGGGGAGGAACCCAGGAACACCGCCGGGTAACCCAGGATCTGGCGCAGCCGCCGGTCCTGGAACCTGCTGGCGATGTGGCTCTGCAGGGACCGCAGCAGCAGCGGCGCGAGCCGGTGTGCCTGCTTCAGCACCGCACCCCTGAGCAGGTCGGTCCGGGACGTGAAGCTGGTGTAGAGGAAGTGCGCCAACGCCATCTGGTAGGTGTGTTGAGCCGAGCGCAGATAGTCGCGCAACCGGGTGCCCGCACCGGCCTCGATCGCCTCGAAGATCGCCACATTCCGGTCCACGTCGGCGACGATGTCGACCTGCTGCTCATGCCCCTCGAAGAACACCCGGTAGGCCGGGTCCAGGGGCACCACATCCAGCCGCGAACCCATCGAGGTGCCCATCCGGGAGAAGAAGCGCTCGAACACCTCCGGCATCAGGAGCCAGGACGGTCCGGTGTCGAACCGGAACCCGTCGGCCTGCCAACTGCCTGCCCGGCCACCCACCTGATCCAGTTGTTCCAGCAGGTCCACCCGGAACCCGTCCCGCGCCAGCAGGGCCGCGGTGGCCAGGCCTGCGATACCACCACCGACGACGACGGCGCTGCGGCCCCGCGCATCCGGCGTGGGTGGGGTGGGGGCCGGCAGCGCATCGGTCATCGCCGCCCTCCACTGAGCACCGCGCGGGCTACGAGGCGCGCCTTGACCGGATCGGGGACGCGCACCCGGACGCAGCGCAACCGCGCGGCCGGGGTGCTGCGCAGACGCCCGGACAACTCGGCGAACAGGGAGTGGGCGGCCCGGACCGCACGCCTGCTGCCGGCAGGCAACTGACGCAGGGCCGCATCGGCCGCGCGCAGGTCGGCATCGATCTCGTCGAGCAACTCATCCCGGTGGCTGTCGTCGAAGGCGGCCGGGTCCAGTCCGGGGAAGTAGGTGCGGCCCAGGTCGCTGTGGTCCTGGGCCAGGTCCCGCAGGAAGTTCACCTTCTGGAATGCCGCGCCGAGGCGGATGGCCCCGGGGGACAGCCGCGCGTAGGCTTCCTCATCCCCGGCGGTGAACACCCGCAGGCACATCAACCCCACCACCTCGGCCGATCCGTGCACATACTCGGCGAAACTGGTCTCATCGTGCTCGCTGGTGGTCAGATCAGTGCGCATGGAGGCGAAGAACGGGGTGATCAGTTCGGGCCCGATGCCGTACCGCCGTGCCGTGCGGGCGAACGCATGCACGACCAGGTTCGCGCTCCGGGGACCGCCGCACGCCCGCCGGGTCTCGGCCTCCAGTGCGTCCAGGAGTACGCGGCGATCGGGACCGGGCCAGTCGGGGTCGGGGTCATCGACGATCTCGTCGGCGAGCCGCACCAGGGCGTAGATGTTGCGCACATGCTCACGGTCAGGCTGAGGCAGCATCCGGCAGGCCCACCCGAACGAGGTGGAATAGGACTGGATCAGCACCGCAGCGCTGCGACTGGCCACCACGTCGTAGGTGCCGGTAGCGGCGGCGCGCGGACGGGTCCGAGCCATTACGCGGCTCGTTCGGTGATCAGGCGCACCCAGCCCTGCAGCAACGGGGCGATCGGCAGATCGGCCACTCGCGCACGGGCTTCGGCCGCCAGGTTCTGCGCCAGCTCCTCCACGTAGGCCCGCGACCCGGACTGCTCCAGCAGGGCGCGCACCTGGGCGGCGGCGTCGGGGGACCCTGACCCCAGGTAGGGCCGGATCCTCGGCCAGAAGGTGGTGGTCCGGGCATGGGCGATCAGGGGAGTGCACTTGCCCCCGCGCAGATCCGTCAGGACGCTCTTGCCGATGGTGGCCTCGTCCCCGAACATGCCATCGAGGTCATCGTGCAACTGGTACGTCACCCCGAGCAGACGCCCGAACTCCACCAAGGGCGGCTCATACCCTTCGACCCCGGCGAGGACGGATGCCAACTGCAGGGGCAGTTCGAAGGAGTACACCGCCGTCTTCTGATACTCCATGTCGACCGCGTCGGCGATCTCGGCATCGGCGTCCATACTCAACCGCACGTCGGTCAGTTCACCGGCAGCACTCAGGTGCAGGGCGCGGTCGAGCAGGTCCAGCATCCGCGCCACGGTCGGCTGGGATGCACCGCAGAGCGCCAGCACCCGGACCGCCCCGGTGAGTGCGAGATCGCCGGCGAGGATGGCGGCGGTCTCGCCGTAATGGGTAGCCCGGTCATGGTCATACCCACGCGCCCTGGAGTCGTCGGCGAAGATCCCCGTCACGTTCGGCCGACCGCGCCGCACGGTGTCCCCGTCGATGACGTCGTCGTGGATCACCAGGGCGGTATGCAGCAACTCCAGGGCAGCGCCGACCTCGGCGGCGGCGCGTTCATCGTCGCCGCCCAGGGCCAGATAGACACTGTGGAACAGGGCTGGTCGCAACCCCTTCCCACCGGAGGCCACGTCGGCCAGCGCGGACCACAACTGCTGGTGATCCGGCCCGGCGGCGTGTCGCGCCCCGGCATCGAAGAACCGTGCCAGAGCGATCTTGGTCGCCGATCCCGCGGCCGCCGCGGCCGCGGCGACATCGCCGTCGTCCGCGGTGCGGGCGGTGTGGGCATCAGTGCCGGTGCTTTGGTCATCGGCGCATTCGTTCGGCGCGCCGGCGCCGGCCGGACGGAGACCGGCGCCGGGCTCACCCGCAGGGCCGGACCCGGCTCCGGTCTGGGCGTCCACGTCGGTGGCCGGCACCGAGGCGGTCATGTCGGTGCCCGTTCCGCCCGCAGCCTCAGGCCGAGAGTGCTCAGGGCCACCACGGCGGCGGCCACACCGGCTACCACCGCCACGCCCATGGAGTACGGCTCGTCCGTGCGAGCAACAGCGATCCAGGCCAGTCCCCAGGTCAACGTCGCCGCCCCGGCGAGCCGGTCCCGGCCGACCACGGCGAGAACCACCCCGATGGCGGCCACCACCACCAGGACCGCCACCGCCCACACCTCGGGGTAGCCGCCCCCGGTGAATCCGGCACCGGCGAGCGCAGCCGCGATGTTGGCGCAGGTGGCCACGCTCACCCAGCCCAGGTAGAGACCCACGGTTCCGTCGGCCACCACGGCCTCCACCGTGCTCCTCGGGCGGGCGCTGAGCAGTTTGGCGTAGGTCCGGGCCAGCACCACCAACAGGACCGCGATCACCGCAACGCTGACCCAGATCAGGTCTGCCTGGACGGACAGGATCCAGGCCGCGTTCAGCAGCAACGAGAGCGCAACCCACCAGCCGATCCCACGCGGATCGCTACGGTCCCACCACTGCCACAGCGTGTAGGCGCCCAGTGCGATGTAGATCAACGTCCACACCGAGAAGGCCGGTGAGGCCGGTGCCAGATGGGTGGCGTCGGTGGACAGCAGCCCGCCGGCAGCCTCGGAGATCGGTGTGCCACCGAAGACTCCGACCCCGATCATCGACCCCACCAGGCAGATCACGTAACTGACGGTGACGCCGATCCGGCGCACCAGATGGGCCGAAGATCCGTGGGCGGTACGACTCATCCGCTACTCCCCTGCAGGGCCGGCTTCCTCTCCGAGCGCTCCCGTGCCTCATCGCGGGGAATCCGGGATCCCCACGGCCACCAGGTGGCGCGACCGACGTCATACACAATGCCTGAAACCAACAGGCTGCGCACGATGAACGTATCGATCAGGACACCCACCGCGACGATGAAGGCCAACTGGACCAGGAACAACAACGGGATCACCACCAGGGCGCTGAAGGTGGCCGCGAGCACCACGCCGGCGGAGGTGATCACCCCGCCGGTCATCGTCAGCCCGCGGCGGACCCCGGCCCTGGTGCCGTGGGTCAGGGACTCCTCCCGCACCCGGGTCATCAGGAAGATCGAGTAGTCGATGCTCAGGGCGACCAGGAAGATGAACCCGTACAGGGGCACCGACGCATCCGCTCCGGGGAAGTCGAAGACGTGGTTGAAGAAGATCGCGGCGAGACCCATCGTGGCGGCAAAGGAGAGCACGTTCGCGGCCAGGATCAGCAGCGGTGCCACGATCGAACGCAGCAGCATCACCAGCATCACGAAGATCACAGCCAGTACCAACGGCACGATGGTGCGGATGTCCTGCGACGCGGTCTCCTGGGTGTCCAGCCGTTCCGCGGCCGCCCCTCCCACCAGTGCGCTTTCGTCGACCTGCTGCACCTCGGTGCGCACCTGGCCCGCCACCTTGGTGGCTTCCTGGCTCTCCGCGGTAGCGGTCGTGGACGCCTCGATCCGGACCAGGCCGTCCACCACCACCGCGTCGCCGTCGTCGTCGGTGAGGACGTCGGCTTCACCGATGCCATCCACCGAGCGCACCTGCTCCAGCACGTCCTCGGCGTTGTCCTGATCGACGAGGACGAGAACGGGATCGACCTGACCGGCGTCGAAGTGCTCGGCCAGCACCTGCTCGCCGGTGACGGACTCGACGTCCTCGAGGAACACGTCCGCCTCCCCGGTTCCCTCGGCCTGCAACGTGGGCAGGAACGCGGCGAGACCGAGCAGCACCACCGCGGTGCCGGCCCAGATCACGCGCGGGCGTCGGGACACCAGTGCCGCCACCCGGCCCCACAGCCCTGCACCACTGTCCACGGCGGCCAGGGCGTCGGGGGCGAACGCGGGGGTCTTCGGCCAGAAGATGCCACGGGAGCGACGCCCACCGATCAGCAGGATGGCCGGCAGCAGGGTCAGCGCGCCGAGCATGGCCGCGGCGATCCCGATCGCGCCCACCGGGCCGAGGCTGGCGTTGGAACTCAGGTCGGACAGCAGCAGACACAACAACCCGGCGATCACGGTGCCGGCGCTTGCCACGATCGGGGGTACCGAAGCCTTCCACGCGATGCGCATCGCCGCTGCCGGCTCGGCATTGCGGGTCAGTTCCTCCCGGTACCGGGCCACCACCAGCAGTGCGTAGTCGGTGGCCGCCCCGATCACCAGGATCGCCAGAATGCCCTGACTCTGCCCGTTCAGCACCAGCAGGCCGGACTCGGCCAGTGGCTTGACCACCAGCGCCGACCCGGCCAGCGCGAACACCGAGGTGATCAGCACGGCGAAGGGAAGGATCGGGGAGCGGTAGACCAGCACCAGGAT
Organism: Pseudactinotalea sp. Z1739; assembly: GCF_049725055.1. The sequence continues at coordinate 299,585 of NZ_JBMPQA010000003.1, forward strand.
GATGAACACCACCAAGAGGGCCACCACCAGCAACACGCCGTCGATCCCGGCGAAGGCACCCACAAGGTCGACCACGAAACCCGCTGGGCCGGTCACCCAGGCCTGCAGGCCTTCGTCCGGCAGGGTCTCGGCTGCCATGGTGCGCAATTCCTGCACCACGACCTCACTGACCCGGTCCCCGGAGTCGGAGAACAGTTCGTCGGCCTCGTCCTCGGCGATCGGGACCGGCAACAGCAGCGCCTCGCCGTCCTCGGCCGGCACCACGACGACCTGTCCATCCACGTAGTCACCCAGGGCCGCCCCGCCGGGCAGTTCCCGCTCCGGGATCGCCTCCGCCAGTTCCTGGGCGGCGGCCATCTGCTTCTCGGTGATCTCGCCGCCGTCGTCCGGGATCGCTACAAGCAGCGCCGGGAGGGTCTCGTTGTCGATGAACTCGGTAGCGAGTTCGCCGGCGCGGGTGGACTCCGCGGACTCCGGCAGGAAGGAGGCCTGGTCGTTCTCCTGGACCTGGGACAGGTTGCCCTGGGCTATGCCGCCAAAGGCGCCGATGGCGAGCCAGGCGCCGAGGACGACGACGAGAGTGAGTGCGCGCAGCACCGCTGAGCGGGTACTTTTGCCCCGATGCCGGGCACTCCCCGTTCGATTACTAAGCATGCTTAGTAATATCGTTCCTGGACAGGTACCGTGCAAGTCATGGCGACAAGTCCCTTTCGTGACGTCGCCCACATCACCAGCCCGCCAGGACGCCGGCGGGCCGGGACCAGCCAGGATCGAGACATGAGGCGAGTGAGCGGCACAGAGGTGATCGGAACGTGAGCGGTCAGGAGTCGGCACCGACAGGCGCCTCGGAGCACACCACGGCCTACCCCTCCCCCGAGTCGTGGCCCACCGGGCGGTTGCTGTCCGCTGCGGCCCGCAGGGTCGAGCGCCGGTGGGATGAGTACCTCGCGCACTGGCACCTCACGCACGCCTCGGTCCCGGTGCTGGCCGTGCTGATGCGCGGAGCGCTCTCCCAGCGTGAGATCGCCGCCCAGATGCACGTCACCGAACAAACGCTGGGCCGCGTGCTGCCGGGGTTGGAGCGCCACGGCTATCTCACCCGGGAACCACACCGGATGGATCGGCGCCGGCGCTTGGTGACCTTGACGCAGAAGGGCCGGGAGGCGCTGGAAGCCCTGCAGGACACTCAGGCGGTGGAGAGCCTGATCGGGAAGAGCCTGGACCCGGCCGAAATCGCGCAACTGCGTGAACTGCTGATGAAGATGCTGACCGATCTGCCCCTGCCCGAGCAGCGTGACCGGGTCTGATCCGGCGTCACCGAACCCTCAACTCCACGTATCGTCCAGGCATGACGACGAACCAGTTCGACACCACCGCCACCACCACGCCGTTCGAGCGCGCGATGGATACCTCGGTGAGACCGCAGGACGACCTGTACGGCTTCATCAACGGCACCTATGTCCGCGAGCACGAGATCCCCGCCGACCGCGCCCGCGACGGCGCCTTCATGGTGCTGCGCGACCTGTCCGAGGCGCGCGTGCGCGAGATCATCACCGCGGCAGCCGACACGCAGGCCGGCGAGGACACCGCCGAGGACACCGCCTCCGGTGAGGCCGCCCAGTTCGGCGGGCTGTACTCCTCGTTCATGAGCACCGAACGGATCGAGGCGCTCGGAACCGCCCCGCTGCGGGCAGACCTGGAACTGTTCACCGCCGCCACCGATTCCGAGGCACTGGCGCGAGCGATGGGTGCACTCAAGGCCACCGGCATCACCGGGGCGATCCGGCTGGGCATCGACACCGACCTCAACAACCCGGACCGCTACATCGTCATGCTGTCGCAGGCCGGCCTGGGACTGCCCGATGAGTCCTACTACCGCGAGGAAACCCACGCACCGGTGCGCAGCGCCTACGTGGCCCACGTGGCCACCATGCTGGAGTTGTCCGGGCTGGTCACCGCCGAGGAGGCCGCCGGTGCCGCGCAGCGCGTGATGGACGTGGAGACCCGGCTGGCCGCCGGGCACTGGGACCGGGTCAAGACGCGGGAGGCTCACCTGCTGAACAACCCGCGCACCTGGAACCAGATCGTCGAGTCCTCCCCCGGCTTCCCGTGGGAGACGTGGCGAACCGCCCTGGGCTTTCCCGAGGATGCCCTTGCCGAGACCATCGTCGGGATGCCGTCCTACCTCACCCACCTGGGCACGGTGTGGGAGGAGACCGACGTCACTTCCCTGCGCCTGTGGCTGCTGTGGCACGTCGTCTCCAGCCGGGCTCCCTACCTGCCTGCCGCCTTCGTGGAGGAGAACTTCGACTTCTACGGTCGTACCCTCACCGGCGCCGAGGAGCTCCGCGAACGCTGGAAGCGGGGCGTGGCGCTGGTCGAGGGCGCGATGGGTGAGGCCGTGGGCAAGGTGTACGTCGAGCGTCACTTCCCGCCCGCGCACAAGGCTGCGATGCAGGAGCTGGTGGCGAACCTGATCGAGGCCTACCGACAGTCCATCGCCGAGTTGGACTGGATGAGCGAGGAGACCAAGGCGCGGGCCCTGGAGAAGCTGGACGGCTTCACCCCGAAGATCGGCTACCCGGACTCCTGGCGCGACTACGCCCGGCTGGAGATCGACCCGACCGACCTGCTCGGCAACGTGCGGCGCGCGCAGCGCTTCGAAACCGATCGCAACACGGCGAAGCTCGGCAAGCCGGTCGACCGCGACGAGTGGTTCATGCCGCCGCAGATGGTCAACGCCTACTACCACCCGACCAGGAACGAGATCGTCTTCCCGGCCGCGATCCTGCAGCCACCGTTCTTCGATCCCGAGGCCGACATCGCCTGGAACTACGGCGGCATCGGCGCGGTGATCGGCCATGAGATCGGGCACGGTTTCGACGACCAGGGCAGCAAGTACGACGGCACCGGCCGGCTGCGGAACTGGTGGACGGAGCAGGACCGCACCGAGTTCGACAAGCGCACCCGGGCACTCATCTCCCAGTACGACGAGTTCTCCCCGGCGCAACTGGACGGCACTCACCACGTGAACGGGGCTCTGACGGTCGGGGAGAACATAGGTGACCTGGGCGGATTGTCGATCGCGATCAAGGCCTACGAGATCGCGCTGCGCAAGGCGGACCGCTCCGGTCTCGACGATGCACCGGTGATCGACGGGCTGACCGGTCTGCAGCGCGTGTTCTACTCCTGGGGCCGGATCTGGCAGCAGAAGGCCCGCGATGCCGAAGTCATCCGGCTGCTGTCGATCGACCCGCACTCCCCCAACGAGTTCCGCTGCAACGGCGTGGTACGCAACCTGGACACCTTCGCCCGGGCCTTCGACGTCCAACCCGGGGACGCGCTCTACCTGCCACCCGAGGAGCGGGTGCGGATCTGGTGACCACCAGCGGTCCGCCAAGTGGCGGTGCCCCTCCCGCGTTGTTATGAAAGGAAGCACCGCACACAACTAGGAGGACGAGATGAGCACCATCGAAGAGTCCATCGAGGTCGACGTACCGGTCTCTGTCGCGTACAACCAGTGGACCCAGTTCGAGGACTTCCCCCACTTCATGGATGGGGTCGACTCGATCACCCAGGTCACCGACACCAAGAACCACTGGGTCGTCACCGTTGGTGGGACCACGCGGGAGTTCGACACCGAGATCACCGAGCAGCACCCGGACGAGCGGATCGCCTGGCGCACGGTGGACAGCGAGCCCTACCACGCCGGTGTCGTCACGTTCCACAAGTTGAGCGAGACCACCACCCGGGTGATGATCCAGCTCGAGTGGAAGCCGCAGGACGCCAAGGAGAAGGCTGGCGCTGCTGTCGGGGCCGACGACCGTCAGGTCAAGGCCGACGCGAAGCGGTTCAAGGAGTTCATCGAGAAGCGCGGCACCGCCACCGGTAGCTGGCGCGGCGACGTGGACTGACCGGGCGCGGCGAGCGAGCAGCCCGCCCGGGGGTTCACTCGCCGAAGACCCGCACCTGCTCCGCGGGCAGTTTCGCCCACCAGTTCCGGTAGCGGCCGTAGACCACCGGATCGCGGTCAGCGACGAAGTCCGCGAGCGCAACCGCCTCCTGTTCGATGCCGGCCCAGTCGGCCTCGGACAGGGGGCGGAACGTCGTGACCTCCACGGCGCCGTCCACCGCGCGCCACACCCCCGCCACCTGTCCGTCCACCAGCACAGCCGGCAGCGTGTCGCCGTTGCGGCGGATCACATGCCCGCGGTACTCGGGCGGGATGATGCGTGAGCGGTCGGAGTAGGCCAGTAGCACCGAGTCCCACATCGGCAGCAGTCGTGGCGGGGCGGGCGTGTCCTCCTCGGGCAGTGGCGCGCCCTCCACGTCCAGCAACTCCACCCCGTCCGGGCCCTGGCGCCCGATGAGTTCATCCCTCATCGTCTCGACCACCCGCCGCGCCCGTGTCACCTGGATCAGCGCGTACTGCGCTACGTCATGCACCCGCGCCGGACCGAAGGACTGCAGGTAGCGGCGCACCAGATGCTGGGCGGCCTCATCCGGATCGGCCGATGACGACGGATGGGGGCTGGCCACGTAGGCCGGCCTGGCGCCGAACGACCACGGCCCTCCGGTAGGGGCGTGCACGATCGGGGCGTAATGGCGTAGCGCCCACCACAGTTGCGGGTGGGCGAGGTCGGCGGTCACCTGCTCCCCGGTGCGCGGCTCGGCGAGCAACGCGCCCAGGTGAGGGACGACGTCGTCGGCCATCTGCGGGGTGAGCCCCTCGCCGGTGAACCGCGCATCGCCCAGCCGCGCCCCGCGCAAGGTCGGTTGCATCGCGCGGTGCAGCAACGGGTAGTCCTCGGCGTGCACCGCGTGCAGCGTGATGCGCATCAGCGTGGCCTTGACGATGCGGTGCGAGGTGAAGGCGGTGTCGAGATCCGCGGGGTCGAAGTCAGCCAACCGGTTCCACAGGGCGAGGTAGGGCGAGGGGGCCGATTGGGACTGGATCGCGGTGATGGCGCGGACTCCCTCGGCCACGTCCAGGGGTGCCCGGCGCAGCAGCAGCTGGCGGGCCAGGGTCGCCCGGTTCAGCGCCCGGGCGGTCAGGTGCTTGTCCGGGCGCGCGTGGTCCATACGGGTACGGTAGCGCCGACCACCCACACCCGGGCTGAGTAACGGTGGCGACCCGCGCGACTGCGATCGCCCGAACCTCGTGGCTTCTGTTGCGGTGCGAACAGGCACTGTTAGCGTCGAGAAGTATGCGCTGCGCACTCATGGTCACGGGAGCGGCACTGCTGCTCGCCGGGTGCGCTGCGGACGATCCGGACACGCCTGAGGATCCGGCCACCACTGCGGAGCCGCAGACCACTGAGGAGCAAGCCGACGAGGACCCGGCCGACGGCGAGGAGCCGGCCGACGGCGAGGAGTCACCGGGGGCGGAGGATGCCCGCGACGACGACGAAGCAGCGGTGGCGGAGTTCGAGGCCGTGGAGCACGATCAGTTCGAGAACCCGTGGGCGCTGGAGTTCCTGCCGGGCACCGACCTGCTGCTCGTCACCGAGCGCACCGGCGCCGTGCAGATACGAGATCAGGAGTCCGGTGAGGTCAGGCCGGTCAGCGGCGTGCCCGAGGTCGTCCCCGCGGGGCAGGGCGGTATGCACGACGTCATCGCCGGCCCGGACTTCGAGCGGGACCAGATCATCTACCTCAGCTGGGTGCGCGCCGCCGACGGCGGTAGCCAGGGGGTGGTCGGACGGGCACACCTCGACGCTGACCGCGCCGCCCTGGAGGATCTCGAGGTGATCTGGGAACAGGACCCGGCGTCCGGCAACGGCCACTTCGCGCTCCGGATGGTGGTCCTCGACGACTCCCTCTACATCACCTCCGGGGACCGGCAGGAGCTGCAACCGGCCCAGGACATGGGCACCAACCTCGGCACCATCGTGCGCCTGACGCTGGAGGGTGATCCTGCCCCCGGCAACCCCTTCGCCGACGACGGCGGCGTCGCGGCGCAGTTCTGGACCACCGGGCACCGCAACCCGCTGGGCATCGACCTGGACTCTCAGGGCAACCTCTGGTCCTCGGAGATGGGGCCGGCCGGCGGCGATGAACTGAACCTGATCGTCGAGGGCGCCAACTATGGCTGGCCGGAGGTGTCGATGGGTGAGCACTACGACGGAACCGCGATCCCCGATCACGCCGAGGGCGATGGCTTCGAGGCACCGAAGGCCTACTGGGTGCCGGCGATCTCGCCCGGGAACCTGATGATCTATGCCGGCGACCTGTTCACCGGATGGGCCGACAGCGCGCTGCTGGGTGGCCTCTCGGGGGAGAACCTGGGGCGTGTGGAGTTGGACGGCGAGAACGCCGAGCAGGTGGATGAGTGGGAGATGGGTGATCGGATCCGCGCCCTGGCCGAGGCTCCCGATGGCGCGATCTGGCTCGCCACCGACGGTGGCGCGCTGATGGAGTTGCGCCCGGACTAGAGCCGCTCAGCAGGCACGAGCGCACCGCCCGTTCTCCGGCTGTGGCCTCGGTGAGTCGACTGGCCCCGCTCAGTTGACTGGGCCCGCTCAGTTGACTAGGCCCACTCAGTCGACTGGGCCCGCTCAGTCGATGAGGCGGGCCACCTCGCCGGTGGCACGGAGGAACGCGTGCAGGTCGGGCTCACCGTCCACGGGCGAGAGGATGACCGCGTCGGCACCGGCTTCGGCGAAGCGTCGCACCGCGGCCGCCACGTCGTCGGGCTCGCCCCACACGCCCCGGTTGTCGTCGGTGCCGGCCTCGCCCAGCGCGGCGGCAACCCGCTCCCGGGCGCCGTCGCCGAAGGCGGTGTCGACGTAGGCCACCACCACCGCATCGCCGTCACGTCCGGCGGCGGTGCGCCCGTCGGCAATCAGGCGGGCCCGCTCACCCACCTCGGCGACGGAGAGTCCGGAGACGAGGACCGCACCGTCGGCGACCTCCCCGGTCAGTGCCAACGTCTTGGGTCCCACGCCTGCGGCGTAGACGGGTGGTGCGGCCTCCAACGGCCACTCGAGCCGCACCTTGTCGAGGGTGACGTAGCGGCCGGCCACGGTCACCTCCTCCCCGGCCAGCAACGACCGCAGCACCGTGAGGTACTCGCGCATGAGCGTCAGTGGGGAGGCGGCCTGCGCGCCGGCCTGTTTCATCCACGGGAGCACGCCGTGGCCCAGGCCGGGGTAGAACCGGCCGGGAAAGGTCCGCTCGATCGTCGCGATCTCCATCGCGGTCACCGCCACGTTGCGCAGCGGGATCGGTGCGATCCCCAGGCCGATCCGCAGGCGCTCGGTCCACGCCAGGGCGGCGGCGACCGAGGCGTAGGCCGACTCACGGAAGCAGTCCTCCCAGAGCCAGAGCTCGGGAACGCCGGCGGCTTCGGCGGCCTCGACCGCCCCTCGCAGCGCCTCGGGTGGATTGTGGTGGGGGTTGAATATCGCGCCGACCCGAGTCATCGCACACCCCCCTGCGGGCGCGCCGGTGCGCGCTGGTCGATCTCGGCGCCGGAGGGCGGAGGATTCGTCGAATTGGGCATGATTCGAGTCTCCCACGGGCGCGCCGGGTAGCGGGCGCTCACTGCCACGCCCTGCAGACGTTCACGTCGCGGGCCGCCTGCGGGCCCCCACCGGCACGACCTGCCGTCGCTCAACGCACCCGCTTACAGGCCCACCATCACGCCTGCAGTCTCCCATCGTCATGCTCCGACATCTAACGGAGACAGGCTGTGCAATGTGACACGAATTGGGGCAAACCGTTGACTCGAACGTCCGTTCTAGGTAGTGTGGATTCATGGCCGTACACCCGCTCCCGAGCATCTCCCCGACCCAGGAGGTGCACGCCGCGCTGGATGGGTTGTCGCGGCTGGATCCGGGCGGGCTCAGCCCGGACGGGCAGAGCCAGTTGCTGGTGGACCTGAAGCGGATCGAGTCGCGGGTGCGGGCCTACAAACTCAAAGTGCTCAACGCGGCGGAGAAGGCCAACACCGCGCGCAAGTCCGGTCATGCCGATACCGCCTCCTGGGCGGCCAAGCACACCAACGACGACGGTCGGGACACCAGCCGCCAGACCAAACTCGCCACCCGTCTCAGCGACCGCGGCCCCACCCAACGAGCACTCGACGACGGGGACATCTCCCCCGATCACGCCGAGATCATCGTGGGAGCAGGCGAAAGACTCCCCGACGGGCTGACCACCACCGAACGGGCCCGGGTCGAAGAAGACCTGGTCGACAAAGCCAAGCACATGCCGCCTTCGGTGTTGCGCCAGCGAGCCCGGCGACAGTTGGAAGCGCTGAAGAAGGACCGGGAGAGCATCGATGCCCACGAAGAGGGCCAGATCGCCGATGAAGAGCAACAGGCCCGCGCTCACACCCGGTTGACCATCCGGGACAACCACGACGGCACCGTCACTGGCCACTTCACCCTGCCGGTCTTCCACGGCCACCTGTTGCGCAAGATCATCCACACGATGACCGCACCACGCCGCACGAGCCGCAACGACACCAACGGTACCGGCGGTGCTGGCGGTGCTGGCGGTGCTGGCGGTGCTGCCGGCCACTTTGGGGGGAGTAAAGGCGCAGACGCGAGTGGTTCCCAGAGCAGCGGCGAGGCCGGCAGCGTCGTAGAGGATCTGTCCGGGCTTCCCGATCCGGGCCGGGTGGCCCAGGGCCGGCGCACCGACTGGGCCAACGCCCACGGCCTGGCCCTGGCAGAACTGATCGAACACCTACCCACCGACCACCTCAGCCCGAAGACCGCCGCCACGATCGTCGTCACCCTCGACGAGCAGGTGCTCCGCGGACGCATCGCTGCAGCCGGACTGGACACCGGAGAGAAGATCTCCGCCGCCCACGCGCGGCAACTGGCCTGCAACTCCGGCCTGGTGCCCCTCGTGCTGGGCGGTCAATCCCAGCCACTGGACCTCGGGCGCGGCAACCGACTCTTCACCGAAAGCCAACGCACCGCCCTAGCCACCCAGCACACCGCGTGTGCCGCGTACGGATGCCAACGGCCCTACGCCTGGTGCGAACTCCACCACGCCATCCCCTGGTCCGAGCACGGACCCACCAACCTCGACAATGCCGTCCCCCTGTGCCACCGCCACCACCGAATGGCACACGACGACAACTACCACCACACCCGAACTCCCGCCGGCGAGTACGCATTCATCATGCGCCACTAGGCGCACCATGCGTAGTGGCACGTCATGCTCTGCTCACCAGGGCTAGCCGGGCCCGGATGTGGTCTCGCTCGGCGCCGTCGGGACAGGCCTCGATCGCCTCAAGGTATGCCTGACGAGCGGCCTCGGCCTGTCCACCGCGGTGCAGCAACTCGGCGCGTACGAGCGCCACACGATGATGCCCGGGCAGTTCGTCGGCGGCGGCACGCAGAATAGCCAGGCCGGCCATCGCCCCCGATGCCTCGCCCACGGCGACAGCACGGTTGAGCCGCACGATCGGTGATCCGGTGAGTGCCTCCAGTCGGGTGTAGGCGCGCACGATTCCCGCCCAGTCGGTGTCAGCAGCGCGGGTGGCCGTCGCGTGGAAGGCCGCGATCAGGGCCTGCAGGCGCAACTCCTCCGCGAGACCCTCAGTCGGCGACAGTGAGGTGAGATGGTCCAAGCCCGCCGCGATCTCGGCACCGTGCCACCGGGACCGGTCCTGATCAGCCAAGCGCACCAGGACACCCTCCGGACTGACCCGCGCATCGCGGCGGGCGTGCTGCAACCGCAGGAGCGCGACCAGGGCTTCCAGCACTGGACGGCCGGGCACCAGGGCAGTAGCCAGATCGGCGAGCCGTACCGCCTCCCCTGCCTGCTGCGCACGGACAACGTCGTGGCCTCCTCCGGGCGCATATCCGGCGGTGAACGCCAGGTAGATCGCCCGGGCCACGTCATCAAGCCGGTCCGGCCAGGCGTTTCGGTCGGGGATCGAGAACGGGATCCCGCTACCGGCCAGGCGCTTCTTCGCCCGGGTCAGCCGTGCCGCCATCGTGGCTGCCGGGACCAGGAACAACCGTGCGATGTCGGCAGTCGGCACACCAAGGACGAACCGGAGCGCGAGCGCCGGGCGGACCTCCTCGGCCAGGGCTGGGTGGGTAGCCATGAACAGCAGCGGCAGGCGCTCATCGACGGCCGAAGCGACCGGGGCCGACGACGTGGCCCCGCCCGGAGCGGCCGCATCCTCCGGGCCGGGCTGCACGTCGTCGTCGGCTATCAGGTGGGCTTTGCTCCGGATGGTGCGCTCATGCCGCAGCGCATCGAGCACCCGGCGATGGGCGGCGGTACGGAGCCACCCGGGCGGGTTGTGCGGCACACCGGCTGCGGGCCACTGGGCGGCGGCCTGGGCGAAGGCCTCTGCGAGCGCGTCCTCGACGAGGTCGGCGCGATTGAATCGCGCCATCAGGTGACCCAGCAGCAGGCCCCAATGGCTGTGCCAGAGTTCGTCGAGGACGCGCTGCGGCACGGGTCAGTACGGGTCCACGACCGGTGAGATCTGGATGTCATACGGCGGGAGGTGGCCGAGCAGTTCCACCAGGACATCCAGGTCCGGTGCCTCGATCAGGAAGAACCCGCCCAAGCCCTCCAGGGCCTCGGCATAGGGGCCCTCGGTGAGCGTGACGGCGCCGGCTCGGGTGCGCATCACGGTGGCGTCGGCTTGGCCGTCGGAGAGGGCCTCCCCGGCGAGGATCTCCACGCCCTCGCGGGCGCCACACGCCTCGTCGAACTCGCCGAACCTGCCCATCAACGCGCCCTGCTCCTCCGGGCTCAAGGTGTCCCACGCGGGCACGTCACCGTCGCCGATCAGCATCACGAGGTACTTCATCATTGCTCCTTTCGATGGTGACGGCGATGGTGCCGTCACCATCATGTCGCGCGAGGACAGCAGAAATCGACAGTCCGGCAAAGATTCGCGGCCGCCCCCGCGGGGCCGCTCCGACGCCCCTGTCGCCGGGCTGTAGCACGTGCACCGGGACCGGGGCGCACGCGAGGTCGCGTGCGAGCCGCGTGGGATCCGGCGGAGGCGGGCGGTCAGCGCTCCGCAGCCACCAATTCCCGCACCGCCGGGGCCACCTCGTGAGCGAACGTCTCGGTGGTGGCCGAATCATCTGAAGCCAGGAAGTACCCGGTGATGCCGTGGCTCAGGGTCATCTCGGCCAGCTCCTTGGCCCACTGATCCGGCCGACCCTGCAGGAATCCGCCCGACTGGGCGGCGAACCTGCCCCCGATGTTCAAGAACCTCCGGACCGCTGCCGGTTCGCGCCCGGCTGCCGCGGCGCCGTCGTCGATGTTCTTGTTCATCCGGACCAGGTCGTCGGTGCCGTTCTTGAGGTACTGCCACGAGGGGATCCACCCGTCGGCCACCCGGCCGGTCATCCGCAGGATCCGTGGGCCGTACGCCCCGATCCAGATGCCCACGTCATGAGCGGGGGCCGGGCCACGCTTGGCGCCATCGACCTGGTAGTGCTTGCCCTCGACCACGAACCGCCCGCGTTCGGAGGTGTTCCAGATGCCACGGATGATCTCGATGGCCTCCTCCAGGGCCTCGATGGACTCCCCCGGGCTTCGTCGTGGGCCGCCCATGGCCTCGATCGCGTCCCAGAACCCGCCGGCACCCAGACCCAGTTCGATCCGGCCACCGGAGAGTTGGTCCAGGGTCGCGATCGCCCGGGCCAGGACCGCCGGCGGACGCAGCGGCAGGTTCGTCACGTTCGCCGTCAGGTGCACCCGTTCGGTCTTGGCCGCCGCGTAGGCGAGCAGGGTGGAGGTGTCGTGGAATCGACCCTGGTAGGGGTGGTCCTGGAAACTCACCAGGTCCAATCCCGCGCGGTCGGCCACGATCGCCTGCTCCACCGGATGCTGGGGCGGTGAGTTCGTGGGAGTGACGAAGGTGCCGAAGAGTAGGTCGTGGCCGTAGTCAGTCATGAGCGCCTCCTGCTCGATGGGCGTGATTGGTGGGGGTCGCGCGAGCGGATGGGGTCGCGTGAGCGGATGGGACCGCGTCAGCAGATGGGACCGCGTCAGCGGATGGGGTCGCCTCAGCGGATGGGGTCGCCTCAGCGGGTGGAACCGCGTCAGCGGGTGGGACCGCGAAGTTGTCGCGGAACACTTGGTGGGGATCCAGTTCCGCCTTCAACCTACGCAGCCTGGCCAGCCCCTGCTCCCCGAACGCGTCCACCAGTCGCTGCGAACTCCGGTCGGTTTCGAAACTGAGGTACAACCCCGACAGGTGCTCGCGCAGGTCCTCCCAGTGCCTATCCACCCGTTGGGCGTTGCTGCCCATCACGGTCAGATGCATCACGGCGTCCCGGTGTACGAACGCCGTGGCCTCGGCGGGCATGTCCCCGATCGCACCACCCATGGTGCGCAACTGGAACCAGCCGATCGTGCCGGAGTCCAGCAACCGCGCAGCAGCCTTGGTGAAATCAGGAGTGACCTGGTTCAGCAGCCCGGACCTGGACACCGGGTCGCCGCGGCCCTGGTGGGGCGCCTCGGGGAACATGTTCATCACCGCGGCATAGGGGGCGATGACGACCTGCTGCTGGATCATGGTGGGAATCTGGGCGAAGGGTTGCAGATGTTCGATCACCACATCGGGATCGTCGGAGTCGACCATCGCCATCACCTGCGCGGTGGCGCTGCCGCCCCGGGGCGGGCCCATGAGGAGGAACGCGGTGGTCTGCCGTGGGGCGCTGGTGGCCGCGTCGGCGAAAGCCTGCAGGAACTGCGCCACGTCACCCGCGGCAAAGCCCAGTTGGGCCCAGCCGACCTGATCGACCGGCGAGGCGGTGATCTCCACCGAGGTGACGATGCCGAGGTTGGCCCCGGCGCCGCGCACGGCCCAGAACACCTCGGGGTTCTCCTCCTCGCTCGCCCGGAGCCGGGTGCCGTCGGCCACGATCAGATCCGCCGCGCGTAGGTTGTCGATCGTCAGGCCGTGGTGGCGGGAGAGGAAACCCAGGCCGCCGGCGGTGACCAGCCCGCCCACGCCCACGCCGCCGTAGTCACCCGAACCGATCGACCAGCCATAGGGTTGCAGCGCGCTGGCCACATCCCGCCACCGGGCGCCAGGTCCCAGGCGCACCAGCCTGCTGGCCTCATCGACCACCTCGACCGCGTTCATCCGTCCCACGTCGAGCACCAGGCCGCCGTTGTTCGTGGACCGCCCCGAGATGCCGTGCCCGCCGCTGCGGATACCCAGTTCCAGGTGCGGGTTGCGCCGGGCGTAGGCCACGGCGTCGCTCACCTGCTCGATGGTCTCCGGGCGCAGAATCAGGCCCGGGCTGCCGCCGCGCAGGTAGTTCGACTTCAGCCGGCCGTAGGCGGCATCGCCCGGTTCGACGGCGGTGTGCACCAGTGACTCTGGCACGCCCTCGTAGTCGATGCCCGGGTGTCGCTTGGCGCGCACGCCTGCGCGCCGGATCCGCTGGGAGCCCAGGCCCGGCAGGGCCTCGGCGACGGTTGCGCGGACCGCCGATGCGGTGTGGGTGGAGAAGTGCTCGAGGTCAGCGGAGGACGACGCACCGCCCGCCCGAACCAGCAGCCCGCTCACGCCTTCGTCGACGACGAGGCGCACCAGGTCCTCGGTGCTCATCCTGGTGCGGTGGACGGTCCGGCGAACCGGAACTACTGGTTCGGCCTGGTCACTGCGGTCCGCAGGAACGGACTCATCGACGAGCGCAGACCGGCCGACAGACGCGGACTGGTCGACGAACGCGGGCTGGTCAGTCACGGCGGGCAGTACCACCAGCCGCCGGATCTCGCGAGGATCCCGGTCATGGCTGGCGGCGGCCTCGTCGATGATGGCGTTCAGGCGCGCCAGAGCGGCTGGTCCGCCGGCTGCCTCCAGGTCCAGCACCAAGCCATCGGCGAGTGCACCGGCCAGTCGTGCCGCGCGCTCATCCGAGCCGGTCAACCACACCGGGACCTCCCGGTCCAGGGAGGGGCTGGGCTGGGCGCCGGTGACGGTGTGGTGACGGCCGAGGTAAGTGGCGGCATCGGTGCTGGTGTCGGCCATGGCGCGCAGCACCCCGATCGCCTCGGTCAGCGGGGTGTCGCCCGCCTCCGTGGTCGCAGCCTCGGTGGGCGTGACACCTGCGGGTTCTGCGTCGGTGGGCACGACCTGGACCGGCGCCGCATCGGCGGAAGTTCCGGCAGACGCCACAGCACCTGCGAGCGCCATGGCGGCGCGGTCGCCGGAGAGCAGGCTCAGGCTGCCTGCCGCGCGGGCCAGCACTGACGGCGGCCGGTACCCGGGCGATAAGCCGGTGACGGCCAAGGCGATGCGCTCGGTACGCGCGGCTGCCCACGTGGCCAGCGTCCATGGGTCCGGGCCTGCTGCTGCCGAGGCTCCGTCGTCGTCCATCGTTCTCGCCGAGGGCGTCTCGCCGGGTGCTGCCCCGGCCGAGGCTCCGTCGTCGTCCAGCCGACTCGCCGCGGCCACGTCGTCGCTACCCGCGCCCGCCGCGCCGCCACTCATCTCGCCTGCGGCGAAGGCCGCCAGGTCCAGGCCGGCCTGTTCCGCGTGCACGGCCAGGTCGGCTGCTTCCTGCGCAGTGGACCCGGCGTCGATGAGTACGCCGAACTGCACCGCGTGGCCGTAGTTGGGCAATGGTCGATCTCCTCGCAGTTGATCCTTGGCGCAGTTGGGCGCGCGTCAGGCGGGTGTCAGGTCGCGTTCACGCAGGTGCTGCTGCACGCGCTCCTGGGCATCGGGCCCACCGGCGTGCAGGTCCTGCACCACCTGGCACAGAGCGTCGTCGACATCCAGGTGCCGCGCCCCCCACCTCCCGATCGCGGTGAGGACCGGGACCAGATCGACGCCGCGCTCGGTCAGGTCGTACCGCACCCTGTTCCGGCTGCCGGGCACCGACGTCCGCCGCAAGACCCCCGCGGCCACGAGGCGCTTGAGCCGGTCGCTGAGGATGTTGGTGGCGATGCCCTCCTGGGACCCGGCGTGCAACTCGGCGAATGTGTGCCGGTCGGTGAACATCACGTCGCGGATCACCAGCAGGCTCCACCGATCCCCGAGCAATTCCACGGTCATATTGATCGGGCAACCGGATCGTTTCTCAGCCATTGCGACACCTCCACAGCACCCGCGTCACACCTCGCCGGCGATTCACTTGCGTTATGCAAGTGATGCTACTACTTTCAGCCCCACTTGCAATGCACAAGTAATGCAGCCCACGAATCGGAGGTGCCATGCGAGTCGTCGTCCAGTACCGAGCAGGACAGGTCCCCGAGCAGGAGGCCGAGGCCAACGAGCGCGCGCTGTGGGAGTGGGTGGGGCGTCTCCGGGCCCGCCCCGAACACGAGCAGACGATCGTGCTCGGCGGCGGCCGCACCTTCAGCCGGGACGACGGCACCCCCGACCACGAAGGCAGCCCCGTCCATGAAGACGGTCCCCACCGCGAAGGCACCCCCGACCATGAAGGCGGCCCCCAGCACGGCGGCGACGAGTATGACGGCGATCTGTTCGGGATCTCGGTGCTGCAGGTGGACTCCTTCGACGCCGCCGCCGATCTGCTCCGGGACTGGCCCGAACTCCGCTACGGCGGTCGTCTCGACGTCCTCGCCGAACTGGCCCCGGGAGCCGATTCGTGAAGCACACCCTGCCGCAGCAGGTTCGCGCACTCCTGGAGGCGCCGAACCTCGCTCATTTCGCCACGGTGATGCCCGATGGCCGGCCCACCAGCGTCCCGCTGTGGGTGGGCCTGGAGGACGAGCGGCTCGCGGTCCTGACCATCCCCGACTCGATCAAGGATCGCAACATCCGGCGCGATCCCCGCGTGGCGTTGTCGCTGACCCCGCAGGAGAACCCGTTTCAGATGGCCAGCATCCGGGGCCGGGTGGTGGAGCGGATCGACGACGAGCGGGCGTGGCCGATCATCGACCGGATTGCCCGCAAGTACACCGGGGAGGATTATCCGGAGCGCAGTAACAGGATCGTGTTCCTGATCGACCCCGAGGTCGCCTGGTCCGCCTCGTTCTGACCCACCGGGCCCTCAACCCGTTGCGGCACCCGTTGCGTGACCGGGTCGGCCCTCACCGCGCCAGCGCCCGGGCACATCGCTGCGCCAACCCTGCGAGCGCGGTGACCAGTTCGGCGGGGGCCTCGAGAAACTCGAAGTCGACGTCGATGATCGTGATCATCCACGCCAGGTCCCGCCCCGACGGAGCCCCCACGTGGAGTACGCAGCGGTCCGGACCATCCGGATCGACCGTGCCCATCCCGGTCCACCACTCTCGCTCTGCAGCCCGGGCGCCTGGATAAGGTGTCCGGGTGACCATCCGCCTGATCGCCACCGATTTGGACGGCACCCTGCTCGATCCCCAGCAGCAGGTCACTGCCCGCACCCGCACTGCTCTGGATGCTGCCCGGGCCGCCGGGATCGAGGTGGTCCCGGTGACGGCTCGCCAGCCCGTCGGCCTTCGCCTGATCGCCGAGCAGGCAGGGTTCGACGGGTGGGCGTTGTGCGGGAACGGGGCGCTCGGGGTGCATCTGGGTACCGGGGAACACCTGTTCGAAGCCCAACTCTCCGTCCCCGCCCAGCGGAAACTCGCCGAAGCGCTCCTGCAGCGGCTGCCCGAGGCGGTGTTCGTCAGTGTGCGTGAGGGCGGTGAGACGTTCGTCGCCCAGGAGGGGTACGCGGATCTGGCTGATTTCAACGACCACAAGCGCGACCCGGACTCGATGGTCGCGCACACGGTGGACCAGGTGCTGGACCAGCCCAGCCTGAAGTTCATCGTGCGCCATCCGGACACCGACAATGACGAACTGGTCGCCACCATCCGCGGCCTGGGTCTGTCCGGTTTCGAAGTCACCCACTCCGGCGCACCGTTCGTGGAGGTGCTCGCCGAGGGCGTCACGAAGGCCTGGGGCTTGGCCCGGCTGTGCACCCACCTGGGTGTCGCGCCGGATGAGGTCCTCGCCTTCGGCGATGCCCCCAATGACGCCGAGATGCTCGCGTGGGCCGGTCACGGGGTGGCGATGGCCGACGCCGCACCGGAAACCCTGGCCGTGGCCGATCAGGTCACCGGCACCAACATCGACGACGGCGTGGCCGACGTGATCGAGGCGCTCACGCGGGCCCCCACGACGCACCCCGCCCGCACCACGCAAACCGACCACCCCGGCCGCACCACGCAAACCGACCAGCCCGGCGTCGGACAACGACCAGGAGCACGCCTTCGATGACCAGTGACCAGATCTCGCCCGAACAACCGCAGCCCCGCCTGGGCTCCCTCAACATCGGCGACCAGGAGGTCATCCTCACTCGCGCGGCTACTTCGGACGTGCCGGCGATCGTGGCGCTGCTGGCCGACGATGTGCTCGGCCAGGGCCGCGAGCACGCCGCCACCGACCCCCGCTATGCCGAGGCGTTCGAGGCGATCGACACCGACCCGAACCAGGTCCTGCTGGTCGCCCGGGCGGGAGGCGAGATGGCCGCGACCGCCCAGTTGACGTTCATTCCGGGGCTCTCCCGTGGTGGTGCGCTCCGCGCCCAGGTGGAGGCGGTACGGGTGGCTGCGGGATACCGCGGTGCGGGACTCGGTGAGGCCCTCTTCCGGTGGATGGCCACCTACGCCGCCGACCGGGGCGCGACGTTGATGCAACTCACCTCCGACCGCAGCCGCACCGATGCTGTGCGGTTCTACGAGCGCCTCGGTTTCGTCGCCTCACACCTCGGAATGAAGCTGCCACTGCACGCCAGCGGGCCGGCGGCGAGCACGGCGGCCGAGGGCGAGCCTCACCAGACTCGTCCTGGGCCGTAGGGCTCGTCTTGGCCCGTAGGGCTCGTCCCCGGTGCGGGCCGGGCGGCGCGGTGCAGACCGGGCGGCGTGGTTGGGGGCCGGGCGGTGCGGTGGGCCGGCGGGGCCGGCGGGGCCGGTGGGGCCGGTGGGGCCGGCGGGGTGCGGACACATGCGGGCCGGGACCGGCCCGACGGCGTCAGCCTTCGGCGGCGAGCGCCAGCGGCAGCACCGCCTCCGCCCCGGCCAGGCGCAGTTCGCGGGACGCCACCGTCACGGTCCAGCGGGAGTCGACCAGGTCGTCCACCAGCAGCACCGGTCCGTGCAGGTCTGCCAGGCGCGCGCGCAGATCAGCCCCGACACCGAACCGGCCCCAGACCCCCGCGAGCCGGAAGGCGCTGTTGCCGCCGGGTCCACCGGTAGGCCCGCCGTCGACCAACTCCAGGGTGCCCAGGACCGGCAACCGCCCCCGGTCGCCGATGTGCCGGGCCACCGAGTCGATCAGCACCGGACGGGTGCGCGAAGGCATCACCACCACACCGGCCGGTCGGCGGTCCCAGTCCCACTCGGCGAGCACCTGCACCACTGCCGCCAGGACGCCGTCGGGGGCTGCGCCGTCGTCGGCCTTCAGGACCTCCCGCAGCCGCTGCCCCCAGCCCAGGTCCGACAACCGCGCCACGACGCGCCCGCGCTGCATCGTCTCGCCCGGGTCGATCTTGCCCTTGACATCCACCCCGAGCCGGCCCATCCCGGAGGGCCACTGCGCCCGCGGTTCGATCGGCACCCCCGCCCGGGCCAACTGCCCGGTGGCAGCCTGCAGGGCTTCGGCCGGCACCTCGACGGGGTACCAGGGGCCGGCGCACACGTCACACCTGCCGCACGGGGCCGCAGTCGCGTCATCGAGTGATCGCTGCAGGAACTCCATCCGGCAGGAGTTCCCGGCCAGATACTCCACCATCAGGCCCTGCTCGCGCTCACGGGCCTGGGCCACCCGCTCATAGCGCTGCGCGTCGTAGGTCCAGGGCTGCCCGGTGGCGGCCCAGCCCCCGGGGACCCGCTCCACGGCACCCTCCACATCGAGGACCTTCAGCAACAGTTCCAGCCGGGTCCGGCGCACATCCACCAAGGTCTCCAGCGCCACGGTGGACATCGGGCCCGAGGCGCGACCCAGTTCGGCCAGCACCGCATCGGCCTGGGCCTGGCGGGGCATCGCGGCGGAGGCGAAGTAGGCCCAGATGTCGCGGTCCTCGGCACCGGGGAGCAACAGCACGTCGGCACGTTCGGTGGCCCGCCCGGCCCGGCCCACCTGCTGGTAGTAGGCCACTGGTGAACTGGGTGCGCCCAGGTGCACCACGAACCCCAGATCCGGTTTGTCGAACCCCATGCCCAGAGCACTGGTGGCGACCAGGGCCTTGACCTGGTTGTCCCGCAACGCCTGCTCCAACTCCTCCCGCTCCGCCGGGTCGGTGCGGCCGGTGTAGGGGCGCACCTGGTGCCCGGCCGCGCGCAGGGTCTCGGTCAGATCCTGCGCGGCCGAGACGGTCAGGGTGTAGATGATGCCGCTGCCGGGCAGGTCGTCCAGGTGTGCGGCCAACCACGCCACTCGCTGCGCCGGGCCCTCCAGGCGGAGTACGCCCAGCCGCAGGGAGGACCGCGCCAGCGGACCGCGGATGGTGCTGACCTGCCGGGGCGTGCCATCGGCGCCGGTGCCCAGTTGCTCGACCACATCGGTCACCACGCGCTCATTGGCGGTGGCGGTGGTGGCCAGCACCGGCGTGTCGGCCGGGAGCCCGGCGAGCATGGTGCGGATGCGGCGGTAGTCGGGGCGGAAGTCGTGGCCCCAGTCGCTGATGCAGTGCGCCTCATCGACCACCAGCAGCCCGCAGCGCGTTGTCAGTTCGGGCAGTTGCTCGGTGCGGAACCGCGGGTTGTTCAACCGTTCGGGGCTGACCAACAGCACATCCACGGCATCGGCATCCAGTTGCTCGCGGACCTGGCCCCACTCGGTGGCGTTGGCGGAGTTGATGGTCACCGCGTTGATGCCGGCGCGCGACGCAGCGGCGATCTGGTCGCGCATCAGCGCCAGCAGTGGGGAGACGATCACCGTGGGCCCGGCACCGTCGGCCCGCCGCAGCGCGGAGGCGACGAAGTAGACCGCGGACTTGCCCCACCCGGTGCGCTGGACCACCAGCACCCGCTCGCGCCGATCGACGAGTGCCTCGATGGCCTCGTACTGGCCCTCTCGGAAGTCGGCCTCGGGGTGACCGACGAGTTGGCGCAGCGCGGCTGTGGCTTGTTCCCTCATGCCCCCACGGTAGGTCCCGGTACGGACACCGCGCCCACGGGCATCCTTGTCCCGCCCGAGTTCGAGCCTCGCGGCTCAACTCGAGTGTTCGGACAATCGACCTCGGCCACCGGACTCGAACTCGACGCCCCCTGGCGGATCGGCCGCGGGTGCGGTTGCGTGGCCCGGGCCGGCTCAGGCCCCGCTGGGTTCGCCGCGGTAGGTGCCGATGGACCAGTAGTTGCCCTCCGGGTCGGCGACGGCGAAGGTGTGTGAACCGTAGTCGGTGTCGGTGAGGGGCTCGATGATCGAAGCGCCGGCTTCCTGGCAGCGCTGGTGGATCTCCCCGACGCGGTCGGTGACGAGGTAGATCCCGGCGGTGCCCGGTTCGCGCTGCCAGGGGGTGCCGGCGATCACGCTGCCGAGCATCACGCCGCCGCCCTCGGGCCAGGTCAACTGGGCGTGGTGCACGGTGGGCCCGTCGGCGTAGACCGCGGTGCGCTCGAACCCGAAGGTGGTGACCAGGAAGTCGATGAGGCTGAGGGCGTCGTGGCACTTCAGGGTCGGCCACACGCTCGGGGCGGGCGGGGATGCCGGCGAGGTAGTGGACTCGGCCGGCGAGGTAGTGGACTCGGGCGGCGAGGTAGTGGACTCGGCCGGCGAGGTAGTGGACTCGGCCGGCGAGGTAGTGGACTCGGCCGGCGAGGTAGTGGACTCGGCCGGCGAGGTAGTGGATTCGGCAGAGGTTTCGGTGGTGTTCATAGCGGTCAGCCTTCCGCACGCACGTGTGCCCCGGCTTGGACATACTGGTGCTCCTGACGCAGCCACTGGGTGGGACTGGTCCCGGTGTACTGCTGGAAGTCACGCACCAGGTGGGATTGATCGGCGTAGCCGCAGGCGTGCGCCACCTGCGCGAGTGTCATCGACGGGCCCACCGCCACGTGTTGCACCACCATCCGCCGCGCCCGGCTGAACCGGATCAGCCGGGCGATCGCCTTGGGCGCCATGCCCACCTCCCGCTGGAAGAGTGTGGTCAATTGGCGCTGGCTGAGCGCCACGTGCGCGGCCAGGTTGCGCATCGAACCGGCGCCCCGGGTGCGGGACATCCACCGCCAGGCTTCGCCCACCTCCGGGCGCACCCGTTCGGCCCGGCGCTGCTGCAACTGCTCACGGAGGTAATCGCCCACGACGGCGAAGGCCTGCGGTCCCAGCGGCATGTCCTGGAGCCGTCGGAGCGTCCGGGCGGCGCCCGGGCCGAGCACGTCGCTGCCTTCGAGTGCGAGCCGGTCCAGTTCCCGGGCCGGTACCCCCAGCAGCGAGCGGGCCGCCAGGGGATGCACGGCCATCTGGATGCCGGCCTGCTCACCGGGTTCGACGACGTAGGCGGGGTTGGTGTGCAGCCGGCTGATCAGCACCTGCGCACGCTCGGCGTCCGGCCCGGTGGCCTGCCCCGCACTCGCGCCGACCTCGATGGGGCCCCGGGTGGAGAAGATGAACGTCAACGACGGCGCCGGGATCCCCACGTGGAGCCCGGGTTCGACCCCGGCATGGTGGTAGCCCACGGCACTGAGTACCCCCGGCGCCAGGGCGGCGACCGGTTCGTAGTGCAGCGAGGCCGATGTGCCCACGTGCCGATTATCCTGCGCCGTCAAGGGCGTCCACCAGCCCTGCTGCAGCCGGGCCCGCGGGGCGCTCCGCAGGGCAGCGCCGAACAGCAACGCTCGCCCGCCACGCCCCGCCCCTGTCCGGTCGGACGAAAGGGTGGCCAGCACCGCCGAGGAGCGACGGCCGGCTCCTGAGCCGCCAGGCTGGAATCAGCTATCGACGACGCAGCACGGTGAGCACCACGCTCAACCCGGCGTAGTAGCCCAGGTAGACCACCGAGGCCACCACCGCCCAACCGGACGGATCGGGGTAGGTCGCCACGATCAGCGCGTACAGGCCCAGCCAGATCGCGGTGGCCACCATCGTCACCCGCCACAACACCTGGGTGCGGGAGGGGTAGAGATAGCAGATCGGGATGAACGCCGCGACGCTGAGCGTGATCAGGATCGCTGCCGTGGCGGCTGCGCTCAGGTCGAGCACCACGACGTAGAAGGCCACCACGTTCCAGTAACTGGGGAAGCCGCGGAAGTAGTGGTCGGGCGTCTTGGCGTCGGTGCGGCAGAACTGGTAGCAGGAGGCGAGCAGGACCACGGCCACCACCGCCCAGCCGGCGGCTCCACCAGGTAGGTAGCCGGCCGACCAGAGCAGCACCATCGGGGCGAAGGCGTAGGTGAGGAAGTCCACGATGTTGTCCAACAGCGCACCGTCCAACCTGGGCAGCACCTGGGCCACCCGGAGGCGCCTGGCCATGAACCCGTCGGTGCCGTCGATCACCATCGCGGCCAGGAACAGCCACAGCACCAGCTGGACCTGCCCGGCGTAGGCGAAGTGCACCATGGCGAAGCCGAGCAGCGCGCCGATGGCGGTGAACAGGTGCACCGCCACGCCGGCCAGGCGCTGCGATGCCGAGGCCGTCTCGAGGGGGGTGGTGGCGGTGGTGTTCACCGGGCCACGGTACCCGGGGCGACCCAGCCACAGCGTCACTTCGACGCACGCACCCGCCTCAGCCTGTCCTCGGCAGGACTGTCGGGTGAAATGTCGTCGACGACGACCGGTCGCCCTGGCATGCTCGGTGACGATGCGCAGCCAGTACTGGACCGAAGCGGCAGCCGCCGGGTACGACCACCCGGACTCGCCGATGTTCTCCGCCGAGGTGCTCGATCCCACCGTGGGCTTCCTGGCCGACTTGGCCGGTCGGACCGGCGGCGGGAGGGCCCTGGAGTTCGCCATCGGCACCGGGCGGGTGGCGGTCCCGCTGTGGCGGCGGGGACTCGAGGTGCACGGCATCGACACCTCCGAGCCGATGATCGCCCGGTTGCGCACCAAGGCCTCCGATCAGGACATTCCGGTGACCGTCGGGGACATGTCCACCACCCGGGTGTCCGGGGAGTTCGACCTGGTTTACCTGGTCTACAACACCATCTCCAACCTGCTCACCCAGGAGGCGCAGGTGGACTGTTTCCGCAATGCCGCGGCGCATCTGGTCCCGGGCGGTCCCTTCGTGATCGAACTGGGCGTCCCACCGCTGCGGTGGCTGCCGCCGGGCGCGGCTGCGGTGCCGTTCGAGGTGACCGAGGGGCACGTAGGGCTGGACACCATCGACCCGCTCTCCCAGCGGATGACGTCTCATCACTTCACCCAAGGTGACGACGGCAGGTATCGCTACGGTCCCAGCGAGCATCGCTACGCCTGGCCCGCCGAGTTGGATCTGATGGCCCGCCTGGCCGGCATGGAACTGGTCGAGCGCGTGGCCGACTTCCACCGCGCGCCCTTCACCGCTGAGTCCACCTCGCACGTCTCGGTCTGGCGCCGCCCCACCCCGTAGTGCGGGAACAGGGTCGCGCAGGCGTGCGCCCAAGCGAGCGCGGGCGTGGATGACGGCGTGCTGGCAGATGTGCGCCCGGCGTGCGCAGGCGTGCTGGCAGTTGGGCGCCCGGGTCGCGCAGGCGTGCGCCCAAGCGAGCGCGGGCGTGCATGACGGCGAACAAGGACGAATCAGGGCGCGCAGGGTGCGACCCGGGTACAAAGGGCGCGATGATGGGCCCGTGCTGCCCGAGATCGTCCGCCCGGTGGACCTGTGCCTTCCCTCAGGTGCGCTCAACCCTGCCGCCCTGGGGTGGAGCCGACGCGCACTGCACCGGGCGAACCTGCGCACGGTGCCACTGAGTTCACGGGCGGCCACCTGGAGCCGCACCAAGCGGCGCGAGCACTGGGGCATCAACACCCCCGACCTCCTCATCGCCCTGACAGTGAACTCCCTGAACTACGCCGCCGCCCACCAGGTGTGGATCCTGGACCGCAGCGACGGCACGGTGATCGAGGAGTCGGCGATCGTACCGCTGGCTCGCCACGTGGAACTACCCGAGACCGCCTTCGGCGGACCGGTGCGCGCGCTCACCCGGGACCTGGCGATCGCGGTGGACACCGAGGACGGCAGCACCCGGCTACGGGCGAGAACTCCCCGGGTGCGGCTGGACCTGCACGTGCCCATTCCGCCGGAATCCCTGGGGGTGGTGATCCCGTGGAGCGATCGGCAGTTCCAGTACACGCTGAAGTCCTCGGCGCTGCCGGTCAGCGGCCGACTCGAGATCGACGACGCCGATACTACCGTCGGCCCTGAGGCCTGGGCCAATGTCGATCACGGCCGCGGCCGCTGGCCCTACTCCACCGTTTACACCAGCGCGGTTGCCTCCGGCTCGGTCGCGGGGGTGCGCACCGGGCTGCACCTTGGCGGGTTGTGGACCGAGGGCACCGGCTCCACCGAGAACGCCTTGATCATCGACTCGCGCGTGCACTACCTGCCCGAGGAGACGGTCTGGACCCTCGATGCCGACTCCCCCACCGGCACGTGGTCGATCGAGGGCGACCGGGTCGAGGCGACACTGGAACCCTTCCACCACGGGTCGACCTCGACCAACCTGGGCATCGTGGCGACCACCACCACGGGCGTGTGCGGCACCTGGCGCGGGTGGGCGGCCGACGACGACGGGGGCCGCCATCGCCTCGACGGCCTGGTCGGGTGGGCGGAGTTCACCAGCAACCGCTGGTAGTGCCCTTCACCGGGCAGCCGATACCGGGTCACGCGACGCCGACGCCGGCGTGGGCCGCCTCATCGGCCTCGACAGCGGCCTTCCACTCCGCCTTGGCGGCCCGCCAGGCCTCGTCGTCCAGCCCGCGGCGCCAGTATCCCGAGGCGGACAGGTCCTCCTTGGGCACATGCTTCTCGAAACGTAGGTAGGAGCGGATCTCCCGCACGAACGTGGCGTCGCCGTGCACGAACGCGTGCACCCGCCCGGCGGGGAAGTCCAGGGACCGCACCACCTCGCACAACTCGATCCCCGGTGCCCGGGCAGAGGTCTCCCGGTGGATCCAGCGCACCTGCACGCCGGCGGGGATCGTGAGGCGCTGTTCCTCGGCGGCGTTGGCCACCTCGATGACTGCGTAGCCACGAGCACGAGTCGGTAGCTCTTCACTCGCAGCGGCGATTGCCGGCAGCGCGCTCTCATCGCCGACGAGCAGGTGCCAGTCGGCGTGGGGGTCGGGCCGGTAGTCGCCGCCGGGTCCGAAGAACTGCACCTGGTCCCCGGGTTGGACCTGCACGGACCAGGGGCCGGCGATCCCCTTGTCGCCGTGCACCACGACGTCAACGGTCATGTGCCCGCGCCCGGCGTCCCAGTGGCGGACGGTGTAAGTGCGCATCACCGGCCACAGCGCGGGATCCAGGTTCTCCTTGGCCTCATCGGGGTGGAACGGGGAGACCAGGCCGGATTCCGGGCGAGGCAACACGAGTTTGATGTAGGTGTCGGTGTAGCCCGGGTACTCGACCGGCAGGGCGCCACCACCCGGAGCGCTGAGGACCACCCGCACCATCGAGGGGGTCAGTTGCTCCTTGTGAACAACCTCGGCATAGGTCAGGCGTCGCACGCGCGCCACAGAACACGTCCAATCATCCGGGGAATTAGATAAGGCAACCCTAACCTAATTCGCCGGGGACTGGGCGGTGTGAGGCCCGGTGGCCGCCGCCCCGTCAGGGAGTGGAGGCGGCCACCGTCTCGGATGGGCCTACTTGTCCGCCCACTTCTCGGCCATGCCACCGATGATCGGCAGCTTGAAGTGCACCAGGTTGTAGCCCCGGATCGCGAGCAGGATCCATACCGCCAGCACGGCCAGGCCCAGGAGCGGGAAGAGCACGAGAGTCACCAGTCCGAAGGCGCTGAAGATCATCGTCAGCGCGAGTTCCACGATCCACAGCGCCACCCAGGCCGCGAAGACCGCGATGTTGAACAGGATCGACTGGGCAGCGTGGAACCTGACCTCGCGGTGACGCTGGGTCAGGTACACGATCAGCCCACCGATCCAGGTGAAGTAAGCGAGCAGACCGCCGATCTTCGGGTCGAGGCTGTCGACGCCAGCACCTGCCTGCCCGCCCGCCTGGGGCACGGCGCCGAACTGCGGCCCACCCTGGGGCGCACCGTACTGCGGCTGGCCCTGCTGGGGTGCCCCGTACTGCGGCTGGCCCTGCTGGGGTGCCCCGTACTGCGGCTGGCCCTGCTGGGGTGCCCCGTACTGCGGCTGGCCCTGCCCGGGTGCACCGTCCTGGGACCCGCCCTGTTCCGGGTGCTCGTGCTGGGGTATTCCCTGGGGCGGGACACCGTGCTGGGATACACCCTGCTCGGGCTGGTTCGCCGCAGACCGGTAATCGGACGTCGTCATCGATATCTCCTCTGGCTGTCAGACTGAGTGGCAGCAGGGCAGACCCCCGACGACCACGGCACTTGCGTGCAGGCCAGACAGCCTTGCGGAACCGGCTGTGGACGATCTGTGGGTCAGGTTTCAAGCGCGTCCATCAAGCGGTGGTCAGTTCCTTGTCGGTGACCGATCCACGGGGCACGTGCTTCTCCAGTGTGGGCTCGGAGCCACTGGCCCGCTGGGCGCGGTAGTAGTCACGTGCCTCCTCCTGACGCCTGCCCTCGGCATCGGTTCCGATCGGGGCGCCGATCATCTCCGGGCTGTACCCGAACGACTCCACCAGGTCGCCGGCATAGGCGCGCAACCGCGGCAGGAGGCGGTTGATGTAGGAGGTCACGGTGCGGGCCCGTTGGGTGGAGATGCGGCCGTTGAGCAGGTACCAGTCCAGGTTCTCCTCGATCAGCGTCAGGCCGAACAGATCACGCAACCAGGTCAGCACCTTCTTCGTGCCGGGGTCGGCGATCCCGGCCAACGCCTCAGTGAAGGCCTCCCACTGCAGAAGTTCACCGTGGGCACGGGCGGCCTGGATCAGTTCGTCCTGGTGGGCGTTGAACAGTTCGAACGCGGTGGCCGCATCGGCCTCACGGGTATCCTTCAACTCCATCGCCACCCGCTCCACGAGTGACTCCACGCGATCCTCCAGCAGTTCCCGCTGCATATCGGGGTCGCGCAGTTCGGTGGCCGAACGCGCCTTGGAACCCCAGTCCCGGATGGACTGCTGCACCCGGCGCAGCGGCGTGCGGTGCAAGGTCATGTCCGCAGCCTGATCGGCCACGTACCGCACCGCACCGGCCACATCCATCGTGGCCATCTCCCGGCCGAAGTCGGTGAGCAGGCGCTTACCCACCAGTTGCAGCAGCACGTTGTTGTCGCCCTCGAATGTCACGTAGACATCGAAATCCGCGTGCAGGCCGGTGAATCGGTTCTCCGCCATGTACCCGGCGCCGCCACAGGCCTCCCTGCTGGTCTGGATCACGTCCAGGGCCAGCCAGGTGGCCAAGGGCTTGGAGGCCGCAGCCAGGGTCTCCAGATCCTGCCGGTCGGCGTCGGTGTCGTGTTCCCCGGAGAAGACCCCGTGGTAACGGTCGGAGAGCTGGTGGTGCATGAACTGGGCGGCGTAGACCTTCGCCAGTCGTGGCAGTAGCCGGCGCTGGTGGCGCTGGTAGTCCATGAGCACCACTTCGTCGTGCTCATCCGGCCCGGTGAACTGGCGGCGCTGGTTGCCGTACCGCACCGCGGTGGCCAAGGACATCTTCGCCGCCGTCAGCGCCGAACCGCCCAGCGAGACCCGCCCCTGCACCAAGGTGCCGAGCATGGTGAAGAACCGTCGGCCGGGGCTGCTGACCGAGGAGGTGTAGGTTCCGTCGGCGGCGACATCGCCGTACCGGTTCAACAGGTTCCGGCGCGGAACGCGCACCTGGTCAAAGGCCAGCATGCCGTTGTCCACCCCCAGCAGACCGCCCTTGTGCCCGTTGTCCCGGCCGCGCACCCCGGGCAGGAACTCCCCGGCGGATCCGTCCTCGTTCCGGGTGCGCAACGGGACGTAGAAGGCGTGCACGCCGTGATTGACGCCCTGGGTGATCAACTGTGCGAACACCACGCCGGCCACCCCGTGCAGGGCGGCGTTGCCGATGTAGTTCTTCCACGCCGCCTCGAACGGGGTGTGGATGATGAACTCCTCCGCCTGCTCGTCGTAGGTGGCTGTGGTGCTGATCGCGGCGACGTCGGAGCCGTGCCCGGTCTCGGTCATCGCGAAACACCCCGGCACCTCCAGCTCCACGATGCCCGGCAGGAACGTGTCGTGGTGGTACTCGGTGCCCAGGTGCAGCACCGCGGAACCGAACAGACCCCACTGCACCCCGGCCTTGATCTGCAACGACGGGTCGTGCACGGCCAGTTCCTCGAAGCCGGCCACATTGCCCCCGGGCAGTGGCTGACTTCCGTCCGCCCCCGGGAAACCGCGTCGGGGCATGCCGATGTCCACCAGCGCTCTGCACTGCTCCAGAATGCGTTCGCGGTGCTCGGCCATGCTGAGACCGGGCACGCGGGCGAACCGTTCGTCGGTGTACAGATCCCGGATGGCGCGGCGCTGGGTCTTCCAGCGTCCATCCAGCAGATCCGCCAGCACCGCGGTATCGATGGTCACCTCGGGGCCGGTTCCATTGGTGCGTGAAGTGCGGGGCATCGAATTCTCCCTAGGGTCAACGCCGGTCCGGGCGTCTGGGTCGGTGCGAGAGGTATGTCAGGGCTTGAACGGGCGGGGTGTCAGGGGCTTGAACGGGCGGTCAACGGGTGCGGGGCTGTAGGCGAGTGCACGGTAGGCGGGCTAGTTGGGCCTAGGGGCGCTGGTGTCGGCCGGGTCGCCGGGCACGGTGGCGGTCCCGAGCCAGATCCAGTCGGCGACGAGATCGATGAGCACCTGCGGCTCCAACCGCTGCTCCGCATCCGCTGCGAGCCACTGCTCCCCGGTGCCGCGCACGAAGCCCACCACCCCGGCCGCCCACGGCACGGCGAACCGCAGGTCGGAGCCGGCCTCGGCGAGAACCTGGCGCAGCAGGCGTGCGATATAACGCTGCACCTGAGCCATGAAGGTGGAGATCGTGCCGGCCTGCTCGATCTGGGTGACGAACCGGTACACGTTCGGCGACCTGGCGAGCATCGACACATACACCTCGATCATCGCCCGCAGCCGTTCCCGGGGCGACCCCCCACCCTCTGCCGCCGCACCGAAGGCCTGGGCCATCTCGGCCAGCACCATCTCGCCGACCGCGGCCTGCAGGCCCGCCTTGTCCTTGAAGTAGCGGTACACGATGGACTTGGAGGTCCCCATGGCCCCGGCCATCTCATCCATCGACAGATCCGGACCCTGATGGTGCACCGCGCGGCGGGCCGACCAGCACAGATCATCATGGCGCCGGGCCCGATGGCTGTTCCAGCGCGTGGAACGACCGTCGCCCGCTGGCGGGGCGGCCGCAGAGGTGGTTACAGTGACGTCACTCACGCAACCGAGAGTATCAGGTACCGTGGGTACCGGACACATTCCGGACTCTGTCCACTCCACCACGCAGAGGAACTCATGGCAGACAAGCCCCGAACCAGCAACCGCGGCCAGCAGCAGACCTCCCCGGGCGCCGGCTCCAGCGCCGAGGCAGCCCCCGCCGTCGCCCATCACCGCGCAGCGATCATCGGCGCCAACCGCATCCCGTTCGGCAAGGCCGGCGGCGCCTACGCCAGCGCCGGGAACCTGGACATGCTCACCGCCGCCCTGGACGGGCTGGTGGCCCGGTAC
The DNA here is from genome assembly GCF_049725055.1 of Pseudactinotalea sp. Z1739. The sequence goes on from NZ_JBMPQA010000003.1 coordinate 329,233, forward strand.
CGCTTGCAGGGCGAACGTCTGGGCGACGTAGCCGGGGGCGCGGTGCTCAAGCACTCCCGCGACTTCAACCTCACCCGGGAAGCGGTGCTCGGCACCGCGCTGTCCCCCCAGACCCCTGCCTTCGACCTGCAGCGGGCCTGCGCCACGTCCGTGGAGGCGGTCGCCGCGATCGCGAACAAGATCACCCTGGGTCAGATCACCTCCGGCATCGCAGCGGGCGTGGACTCCACCTCCGACGCCCCGATCGTGGTCAGCGACCGCCTGCGCAAGACGCTGCTGCGGCTGTCGCGGGCCAAAACGGTGCCGCAGCGGCTCAAACTCGTGGGACAACTCCGCCCGAGCGACCTGGCCCCGGTGGCGCCGAACGTGAACGAACCGCGCACCGGGCTGTCCATGGGCGAGCACCAGGCGATCACCACCCGCCAGTGGAAGATCACCCGGGAGGCCCAGGACGCGATCGCGCTGGCCTCCCACCAGAACCTGGCCAAGGCGTACGAGGAGGGCTTCTTCGACGACCTGATCACCCCCTACCGCGGCCTGGTACGCGACCAGTCGCTGCGCGCGGACACCTCCGCGGACAAGCTCGCCACCCTCAAGCCCGTGTTCGGCACCAAGGGTGAGCACGCCGCCGAGGCCTCGATGACCGCCGGCAACTCCACCCCGCTGTCTGACGGCGCCGCCGCGGTGCTGCTCGGCACTCCGGAGTGGGCCGCCGAGCGCGGCCTGCCGGTGCTGGCGCACGTGATCGACGCCGAGACGGCCAGTGTGGACTTCGCCCACGGCGAGGACGGGCTGCTGATGGGCGGTGCCTACGCGGTACCGCGCCTGCTGCACCGCAACGGGCTGAGTTTGGCGGACTTCGCCTTCGTGGAGATCCACGAGGCCTTCGCCTCCGTGGTGGCCACCACCAGCGCCGCTTGGGCCGATGAGGACTTCTGCACCTCCAAGGTCGGGGTGCCCAGCCCCGGCCAGGTGGATCCGGCCACGTTGAACGTGACCGGCTCCTCCCTCGCCGCCGGACACCCGTTCGCCGCCACCGGCGCCCGGATTGTGGGCACCCTGGCCGCCCTGCTCGCCCAGCACCGCGAGGCCAACCCCGAGCCCCCGCCGGCTCGCGGCCTGATCTCGGTCTGCGCCGCCGGCGGGCAGGCCATGGCGATGATCCTGGAGGCAGCGTGAGCGACACCTACCTGAACCTGGTGAACTCCGGCCTGACCAAGAAGATCGCCAAGCAGCTCGGCCTGCCCCGCCCGGCCCGGTTGCGTCGCACCGACCCGGACTCGATCGACGCCCCGCTGGTCTCCGGACCGGTGGTGGTGCTGGGCACCGGAGCCGACGCCGACACCCTGGCCACCACCCTGCTGGACTGGGAACTGGATGTGCGCCGGACCATGCGCGGTGGCCGGGTCGGGGCCCTGGTGTTGGTGTTGACCGAACTGACCGCACCCGAGGACGCCGCTGAGGTGGTGGACCAGGCTGGTCCGCTGATGAAAGTCCTGGGGCCCTCGGGCCGGGTGCTGGTGCTCACGCGGGCAGCCACCGAGCAGGACTCCCCCGCCCGCGCGGCCGCCCTGGCCGGGGTCGAGGGTCTGTGGCGCTCGGTGGCCAAGGAAGTGCGCTACGGAGCCACCGCCAACGCCGTCGTGCTGCGCGATGGGGTGGGTGTGGACGCACCCGCCGCGCTCGGAGCGGTGCGGTTCCTGCTCTCGGCGCGCTCGGCGTTCGTCTCCGGCCAGGGCCTCCAGGTGGGCAGCGACGCCGGGACACTCCCGGCCGACTGGACGAAGCCGCTGGCCGGCAAGGTCGCGGTGGTCACCGGCGCGGCACGCGGGATCGGGGCGCAGATCGCCCGGGTACTGCACCGTGAGGGCGCCCAGGTGGTCGGGGTGGACGTCCCCGCCGCCGGGGAGAGCCTGGCGTCGGTGATGAACGAGGTCGGGGGCACCGCCATCCAGGCCGACATCACCGACGAGACCACCCCGGCCCGGCTGATCGAGCGGGTACGTGAGCGCTACGGACGCCTGGACGTGCTGGTGCACAACGCCGGCATCACCCGGGACAAACTGCTGGCGAACATGACCCCGGACCGCTGGCGGTCGGTGGTGGCGGTGAACCTGCGCGCCCAGGTGCAGATGAACGAGGCCCTGCTTGCCACCCCGCACCTGTCACCCGATGGCCTGCGGATCATCTCCCTGGCCTCCACCTCCGGGATCGCCGGCAACCGTGGGCAGAGCAACTACGCCTTCACCAAGGCCGGGGTGATCGGGATGACCCGGTCCCTGGCTCCGCTGCTGGCCGAGCACTCCGGCACCGCCAACGCGGTGGCCCCGGGCTTCATCGAGACCGAGATGACCGCGCGCATCCCCGCGCTGCAGCGCCAGGTCGCCAGACGGTTGAACTCCCTGCAACAGGGCGGCAAGCCGGTCGACGTGGCCGAGGCCGTGTCCTTCCTGGCCTCGCCCCAGTCCGCCGGCATCAACGGCCAGACGCTGCGGGTGTGCGGACAGCACCTGATGGGGGCCTGATGCGCGAGCAGGTGCTGGATCAGGTGCCCTCGCTGGGGTCGTTGTACGCCCGTGCGCTGGGGCGTACCGCCCGGGCCGCGGCGCCGGGAATGCTCTCCGGCGGTCCCTCGCCCACCACGCTGCCCCAGGTCTGCTACACGGTGCCGCGGGTGCCGGTGGACCACGCACACCTGGCCGAGTACCAGTACCTGCTCGGGGAGGCAGGCACCGACGAGTTGCCGGCCGGATACGTGCACGTGCTCGGCTTCCCGCTCGCGATGAACCTGATGGTGCGCGCGGACTTCCCGCTGCCGGTATTGGGCATGGTGCACGTGGCCAACAGGGTGGAGCAGTTCCACCCGCTGAGCGCCACCGACACGCTGCGGGTGCAGGCCCGCGCGCAGGGGTTGCGCGCGCACCGCTCCGGCACCCAGGTGGACCTGGTGGTGGAGGTGGCTGCGCAGGAGGGCCCGGAAGTGGCCTGGCGCGGGGTCTCGACCTACCTGGCCAAGGGCACCACGTTGCCCGGTCTGGCGCTGGCCGAACCGGTGAAGGCCGGCCAGGGTGGCTCCACCGGCTCTGGCGACGCAGTCGACGACGGCGACTCCGGCGCCGCTGGCAGCGGACCCTCCCGTGGTGGTGCCGGTGGGAACGACGCCGGTGGTGGGGGCGTGCTGCCCGAGGCCACCGCGGTATGGCGCCTGACGCCCAGGACCGGGCGGCGCTATGCCGCGGTCTCCGGGGACCGCAACCCGATCCACATGTCCGCCCTGAGCGCCAGGGCCTTCGGTTTCCCGCGGGCCATCGCGCACGGGATGTACACCGCGGCGCGGGCACTGGCGGCGGTCGGCCCGTCCCGCGGGCCGGCGTTCACCTGGCAGATCGACTTCGCCAAGCCGGTGCTGCTGCCCTCGACGGTCTCCTTCGGGCAGGCCCGAACCGATTCCGGTACCTACACCTACGCCGGCTGGAAGGCCGGCACCGACCGGGTCCACTTCACCGGATCGGTGCGGCCGCTTCCCTGAGGGCCCCCGGCAGCGGATCGGGCAGGTCCTCCCGCTCCCCGCTGCCACCCGGGCCCAGCTGACACACCGGGGCCCGGTTGCCGCATCCGGGCCCCGCTGCAACACCCGGGCGGGACGTAACATAGGCAAGGCATCGACCACTGTTCCTGAAACGGAAGGGCCACCGATGCACCGCTTTCCCGGCCGCGCCGTCGCGGCACTGTTCGCGCTCGTCGCGCTCACCCTGACCGCCTGCGACACCGCAGGTGGGGCGGCGGGCCCCGACCCCGCGGCCGACGGCGACTGGATCTTGGTCTCCGGTCACGGACCCGACGGTGAGATCGAGTTGGTCACCGGCCACGAACCCACGCTGACCGTCGACGGCTTCGAGGTCTCCGGCCACGGCGGCTGCAACCACTTCGGAACAGCCACCGCCGAGGGCGAGGAGGACCAGCAGCCCGATCAGTGGCCCACCGAGTTCGTCAGCACCATGATGGCGTGCGATCCGCCCGAGGTGATGGACCAGGAGTCACAGCTCCTGACCGCCATGCGGCAGATCCAGGACGTGCAGGCCGATGGCGGTGAGTTGGTTCTGACCGGGCCGGACACCGAACTCCGGTTCGAGCGCGTCTGACCCTCTTCTCGGCGCGGACCACTGCGCGGACTTCCGGGGTTACGGAGCAGCCGATGCCCGCGATCGCGGAGTAGTGGATGCCCGGGGTCGCGGAGCGGCGGATGGCCGGAGCCAAGAAGCAAGCGACGGCAACCCGGCCGCTGCCGGCCGGACCGCAGGCGAGAATAGGTGGACCTGAGCCAGCCAGCGACAAGGAGCCCCGTGCGAATCGTCGACGTCCGCGAGCGGACCTTTCCGATCTCCTCACCGATCCGCAACGCCTTCATCGACTTCTCCACGATGACGTTGAGTCTGGTCGCGGTCATCACCGATGTGATGCGCGAGGGCAAACCGGTGGTGGGCTTCGGCTTCAACTCCAACGGCCGCTACGGCCAGGGCGCCCTTCTGGGCGAGCGATTCATCCCCCGGTTGCAGGCCGCCGACCCAGTCGATCTGGTGGATGAGGCAGGGACGAACCTCGATCCGCACAAGATCTGGAACATCCTGCTGGCCAACGAGAAGCCCGGCGGGCACGGCGAACGCTCCGTTGCGGTGGGCACCCTGGACATGGCCGTCTGGGACGCCGTGGCCAAGATCGCCGAACGGCCGCTGTACGACCTGCTCGCCCAGCGCTACGGCAACGGCACCGCCGACCGGGAGGTATTCGTCTACGCCGCGGGCGGCTACTACTACCCGGGCAAGGACACCACCGCCCTGGCCGAGGAGATGCGCTCCTACCTCGACCGTGGCTACACCGTGGTGAAGATGAAGATCGGTGGCGCGAGCCTGGATGAGGACCTGCGCCGCATCGAGGCTGCGAGCGAGGTGCTGGGCCCCGGGCAACGACTGGCCGTCGATGCCAACGGACGCTTCGACACTCGCACCGCCTTGGCCTACGGACGGGCAATGGCCGACTTCGACCTGTTCTGGTTCGAGGAAGCCGGCGACCCGTTGGACTACGCACTGCAGTCGGAGTTGGCGAAGGACTACTCCGGCCCACTGGCCACCGGCGAGAACCTCTTTTCCGTGCAGGACGCCCGGAACCTGATCCGATACGGCGGGATGCGACCCGACCGGGACTGGCTGCAGTTCGACTGCGCGCTGTCCTACGGACTGGTGGAGTACCTGCGCATCCTGGACATGCTGGGCGAGCACGGCTGGTCGCCGTCCCGGTGCATCCCCCACGGGGGGCACCAGATGTCCCTGAACATCGCGGCCGGGCTCGGGCTGGGCGGGAACGAGGCCTACCCCGACCTCTTTCAACCCTTCGGCGGATTCCCCGACGGGATCGAGGTCGCCGACGGTCATGTCACCTTGCCGGAATTGCCCGGCATCGGTTTCGAGGGCAAGTCGGACCTGGCCACGGTGATGGCGGACCTGGCGCGCTGAGTGTCCGAGTCCGAGTGTCCGGGTCTCCTACCGCGGCCCCGGATCCGGGCCGTCGTGGTCCGGGCCCCCGTGGTCCGGGCCCCCGTGGTCCGGGCCCCCGCGGTCCGGGCCGTCGGATGGCTTGTCTCCTTCCGGGTGTTCCAGGGTCTCGCGGGCGAACAACCAGCCCAGGCCGGCCAGCAGCATGATCATCCCGGAGACACCGAACGCCGCACCGAAGCCGAACTGGTCCGCGAGCGCCCCGGCCAGCACCGGCCCGATGATCGCGCCGGTGTCCATGGCCATCTGGAAGCCCGCCAGCACCTTGCCTCCGGACCGCTGGTTCCCGATGATGTCGGCGATCGCGGCCTGCTGGGCCGGATTGAGCAGGCCGGAGCCCACTCCGGCCAGTGCCGAGACGGCGAGCACCACCAAGAGGTTGTCCGAGAGCCCCAGCACCGCGGTGAATGCCCCGCTCACGGCGATACCGATGAGGATCAGGGGTTTGCGGCCCCGAACGTCGGCCTGCCTGCCGGCGATGTTCAGCGCCACCGCGTTCCCGGCCGCGAACACCGCCAGCGCCAGCCCGGCTGCCCAGGGCCCGGCCTCCAGGGCGGCGGCGGCGAACAGCGGCAGCAGCGCCACCCGCACCCCGAAGTTCGCCCAGCCGTTGGCGAATCCGGAGGCGAGCGCGGCCCGGTAGGCGCTGTCCCGGATCGCCTCGCCGAACTGCATCGGCGGGCTGGCATCGCGGGAGCGGGCCGAGCCGGTCCCGGTGGCCGGGAGCAGCCGCCACACCACGGCCACCGCGAACATCAGCATCACCGCGTACACCACGAACGGCACGCGCAGCCCGAACTCGGCGAGGAAGCCGCCGATCACCGGGCCCCCGATATTGCCGAGCAGGAAGGCCGTGGCGTAGGTGGAGGAGGCACGTCCGCGTGCGGTGGGCGGGGCCAGCCGCACGATCAACCCCATCGCCGAGACGGTGAACATCGTGGAGCCGATGCCACCCAGGCCACGGAAGATGAGCAACTGGGTGTAGTTCTGCGCGAAGGCGGTCAGCAGGCTGGAGATCGCCACGATGACCAGCCCGGCCATGTAGATACGCCGTTCCCCCAACTTCGTGATGAGCGCGCCGCCGGCAGGGGCGAACAGCAACCGGGCCAGGGAGAACACGCTGACCACGAAGGACGCCGCAGCCACGGACACATCGAAGGACCGGGCGAATTGTGGCAGCACCGGGGCCACCAGGCCGTAGCCCAACGCAATGAGCAGCGCCGCGCCGGCCAGGACCCAGATCTCCCTGGGCAGCCGGGGGCGGTGCAAGGACGCCTCTGACATACCTCCGCCAGTATCGCCCACTTCCCGGCCGCGGCGTCACCGCCCGCAAGAGCACGTCGTGGGCACAGTGCCTCAGCGGCTCCGCAGTGCCGGCAGCAACTCCTGTTCGGCCAGTTCCAGGAACGGTTGCTGGTCCTGGGCCACGTGGTGCAGATAGATCCGGTCGAAGCCCAGGTCCTCGTAGGTGCGCAGGCGCGTCACCAGGTCCGGTACCGAGTCGGTGATGATCACGCCACTGGCGATCTCCTCATCCGGAACGTGCTCCCCGGCCATGTCGAGGTACTCCGGGGTGGGCAGGTCATGCTGCAACGGCGCCGGTATCGCGTGATTGCGCCACTGGTCCCGGGCGATCCGGCGGGCTTGCACCATGGACTCAGCGATACACACGTGCACCTGCACCGACAACGGCCCCCGGCCACCGGCACCGCGGTAGGCGTCGACGATCTGCCGCACCGAGTCGGCGTCGTCATTGATCGTGATGAGCCCATCGGCCCAGCCGGCCCCGCGCGCGGCGGTGCCGGGGCTGAGCGCCGGGGCGATCAGTTCCGGCGGGGTGCCGGGCAGGGAGTAGATTCGCGCACGATCGACGACGACGTGCCCGGTGTGGGTGACCTCCTCACCTTCGTGCAGGGCCCGGATGACGCCGACGCACTCTTCCAGCCGCTGCTGGCGCTGGTCCTTGCCCGGCCAGGCATCGCCGGTGATGTGCTCGTTCATGTTCTGGCCGGTTCCGAGCGCCACCCAGAACCTGCCGGGGAACATCTGGGCCAGGGTGGCGCTGGCCTGGGCGATGATCGCGGGGTGGTAACGCTGTCCGGGCGCACAGACGGTGCCGAGGTCGAAGTCGGTGGTCGCCAGCGCCGCTCCCAGCCACGACCAGGCGAATCCGGAGTGGTGCTGGCGCACCGACCAGGGCGCGAAGTGGTCCGAACACATCGCCATCTCGAATCCGGCCCGCTCGGCCTGCTGCACGTCCCGGAGCAACTGGGCCGGGGAGATCTGCTCGTGCGAGGCGTGGAATCCGTACGCGGTCGTCATCTGTCCTCCGCGGCGGCCTGGATCGCGTCGGCTGCCCGGATCAGGCCCATATGGCTGAATGCCTGGGGGAAGTTGCCGGCCTGGCGCCCGGTTTCGGGGTCGTACTGCTCGGCGAGCAGACCCAGGTCGCTGGCCTGGGCCACCATGTGGTCCATCACCTCCCGAGCGCGGTCCAGCCTCCCGGAGTTGGCGTACTGCTCCACCAACCAGAAGGTGCACATCACGAACGGGTACTCCTCGCCCTCGAGCCCGTCCATCCCCGCCTCGATCCGGTACCGGTACACCAGGCCGTCGGAGGTGACCAGATCCTGTTCGATCCGCTCGACCGTGCCGAGCATGCGTGGGTCGTCGTAGGCGATGTACCCGGTGTGGGGCAACTGCAGCAGGGAGGCATCCACCTCGGTGTTGTCATAGGTCTGGGTGTAGGAGTTCAAGTCGGCGTTGAAGCCGTACTCCTCGATCTCATCCGCCAACCGATCGCGCAGTTCGCGCCACCGCTCGGCGGGCCCGTCGTACCCGTGCTCCTCCACCGCGCGCACGCCACGGTCGAAAGCCGCCCACATCATCGCGCGCCCGTGAGTGAAGTAGTGGGTGTCCCCGCGCATCTCCCAGATGCCGTGGTCCTGCCGGTCGAAGTTGGCCTCGGAATAGGCCAGCAGGCTCTTCTGCAGGCCCCAGGTGTACTCATTCTCGGCCACGCCGGCTTCGCGCAGTTCGTGCAGTGCGATCATCACCTCGCCCACCACGTCCGCCTGGTACTGGTCCGCGGCTCCGTTACCCACGCGTACCGGGCGGGAGTTCTCGTATCCGGCCAGGTGCTCCAACTCGGTCTCGGTCAGCTCACGCTCCCCGCCCAGCCCGTACATGATCTTGACCTCATCGGCGTCCCCGGCGACCGCGCGCAGCAACCAGTCCCGCCACAACGTGGCACCTCGGGTCAAGCCGTGCGCGATCGCGACCTCGATGGTCAGGGCGGCGTCGCGCAACCAGGTGTAGCGGTAGTCCCAATTGCGCCCGCCACCGAAGTACTCCGGCAACGAGGCGGTGGGGGCCGCGACAATCCCCCCGGTGTCCAGGTGGGTCAGCGCCCGCAGCACCAGCAGCGAGCGCAGCACCAGGTCCTGGTGGTCGGTGTCCACCTGCAAATGGCTGGCCCAGTCGGTCCAGAACCGCACGGTGCTGGCCAGGGCCCGGTCCGCATCGGGTGGCTCCGGCACGTCCCGATAGGAACTGAACCAGGTCAGGTCCCAGTCCAGTACGTCCCCGGCGTCCAGGTTGAACGATCCGACCAGTCGTGGGGCGCGCCGGCCTTCCGCCGGCTGCGTGCCGGGGTGCTCCGCCACCGACGCGGCAGTGCCGTCGTCGTCCTCCCCGCCGCCGTCGCCGTTGCCGGGCCAGTGCAGCAGCGGGCCGGTGATCAGGATCGCGTCCGGCCCTGCCAGGGCCAGCAGGCAACGCTCCTGACCGTCCCGCTCGATCTCCCTGGTCCAGGGCGTGGCGCGGGCGTAGTCGAACCGCAGGCGCAGGTCGTGCTCCACCCGGGCGTGCCCCTCCAGACACTCCACCCGGCGCACCAGGTCACCCTGGGAGGTGCTGGGCGGGAGGAAGTCGGTGATCCGGACACGCCCGGTCCGGCTGCGCCACACGGTCTCCAGGACGAACGTCTGCGGCAGGTATCGCCGCTCGACCACCTCCCCGTCCGGCACCGAGAGCTTCCAGCGACCGTCCTCGGCATCGCCCAGGATGGCCGAGAACACCGCCGGGGAGTCGAACCTGGGCAGGCACAGCCAGTCGATGCTGCCGTCCCGGGACACCAGCGGTCCGGTGCGCAGATCCGACAGGAGGGCGTAGTGCTCAAGGGGCGTGCTCATCGCTTCGTTCCTACCGCAGTTGGGGCGGTCGCGCATGTGCAGACGGGGCTCCTCCCGCTGCCTCACCCACCCCCGGGCGGTGCTGATGCTCGCGCGCTGCGCCGCGAGGGTGCGACTGTGGGATACGACACGTTGTCGCAGGACAGAGCCGGCGATACAATCTGTTCCTGGCGCTCCGACAAGGCTGTGGACGCCGGATCACCCCAGACTCCCGGTGATGGGAACTGCCCAGTACTGCAGTTCGTTCCTGTGACCTTGGAGTGCCATGGTGGCCGCAGTACGTGTGGAGTCAGCCGGTGATGGAGCGGAGTTCCTCGAATTGCTCCGCTTGGAGTTTCATGCTCGCCGGGCCGATCGCATCGGCCTTGTCTATGCCGACCTGCGGTTCGGATGCGAGTGTCCCGAGCCCTTGGTCGAGGTGGTGATGGACGATGCCCAGTCCCACCTCCGCCGCACGGTCCCGGAGTGTTCCTCGGTCTATACCGTGGGCGGGCAGGTCCGGATGCTGGCCCGCGGCACCATCCTGGACCTGGTCGAATACGCCGACCGCGCACGACTGTGCCTCGATCGCCTGCGCTGGATGGAGGGGGCCGCGTCCTTCCAGGTTGAGGTTGCCCTGAGCGTGGCAGCGCCGGGCGAGGGGCCCAAGGACCTGGTCCGCAGAACCGAAGCGCTGCTCCCGAGCCCGGCGACCGGGCCGTGAGCCCGAGTGTGGGCGGCGCCATCGAGATCCTCGATGTCAGCACGGCACGACTGCACATCGTCATTTCCGGGGAACTCGACTGCATGATCACCGCCCGGGCGCGGGAGCTGATCGGGCCGGTCCGCGAAGCCGCGACGGTGGCCTACGTCGACGCCAGCGCGGTGACGTTCGTTGACGCCAGCGGCCTGAGCGCCATCACCGCGCTCGCCACCAGTTCGGGCCGGAAGCCGGTCCTGATCCAACCCCCTGCGATCATGCGCTTCCTGCTGCAGGTCACCGGTCTGAAGGAGGTCTTCACCGTTGACCCCGGGCCGCACGGAAGCCATGCTGGGGGTGCGGGAGGCCACGGAGCCGGTGTTCACGGGTGCTAAGGTGAGTGATGCGTAACGGCGCGCCACCCAGCGCTGGACCTCACGTTCCCACACCCGGCCAGTCGGAGGGGAACGGCACTGTGCTGGCGGAGATCTCGGAGTTTCTCCGGACCTTGCTCGCGCCCTACGACGTGTTGACCGTCCTGCAGGACCTGGCCGCCAGGGTCCAGGAATTGCTCGACCTGCACGGCGCCGGGGTGAGCCTCACCCGGGACGGCACGCTGGAGTTCATCACCGCGGTACCTGCCTCACTCGCGGAGTTGGAGAAGGAACAGCGCGACGGACCCGGTGGCCCCTGCGTGGAGGCGTTCCGCACCGGTGAGGTCGTCGCGATCGACGACATCGCCGCGGTGACCGACCGTTGGCCACGCTACTGCTCCCTGGCTACCGGCAGTGGAATCACCTCGGTGGCCGGCATCCCGATGAAGGTCGAGGAACGGACCATCGGAGCCCTCAACCTCTACAGCGCGGAACGCCGGGAGTGGTCCCGACAGGATCTGACCATCGCCACGCTCTTCGCCGACGCCGCCTCGGTCTACCTGATCAACTCCACCGACCACGCGCACCAGCGCCGCCTGAACGATCAATTGCAGGAGGCATTCAGATCCCGGGTGGTGATCGAGCAGGCCAAGGGCATCATCGCGCAGACCCATGACATCGACGTGGAGGAGGCGTTCCAGCGAATCCGCCGGCACGCCCGCGCCCAACACACCTCGCTACACGCGGTGTCCGATGCGATCGTGAACCTGCGGATGCGTCTCTGAGCCCCCCTTCCCGACCGCGGCGTCGGCGCGCCTGGTCGCGGACTCGGTAGCCTAGAGCGGTGCTGACCATGCAAGACGCGATCCGCGCGCTCACCGAGTACTGGACCTCCCACGGCTGCCTGATCACGCAGCCGTACAACACCGAGGTCGGGGCGGGGACGATGAACCCGGCCACCGTGCTGCGGGTGCTGGGTCCCGAGCCGTGGAACGTGGCGTACGTCGAGCCGTCGGTTCGCCCGGATGATTCCCGGTACGGGCAGAACCCGAACCGGTTGCAGACCCATACCCAGTTCCAGGTGATCCTCAAGCCGGAGCCGGCCAACCCCCAGGAGCTCTACCTCGGCTCCTTGGAGGCGCTGGGCATCGACCTGCGCGCCCACGACGTGCGGTTCGTGGAGGACAACTGGCAACAGCCCGCGATCGGCGCCTGGGGACTGGGCTGGGAGGTGTGGTTGGACGGACTGGAGATCACCCAGTTCACCTACTTCCAGCAGGTCGGCGGGCAGAACCTGGACCCGGTACCGGTGGAACTGACCTACGGGCTGGAGCGGATCCTGATGGCGGTGCAGGGCGTGGACCACTTCGCCGACCTCGCCTACGCCCCCGGCATCACCTACGGCGAGGCGTTCGGGCAGACCGAGTACGAGATGTCCCGGTACTACCTCGACGACGCCGACGTGGCCACGAACCAGTCGCTGTACGAGCACTACGTGTCCGAGGCCAAGCGGATGATCGAGGCGCGCCTGCCGGTGCCCGGGCACACCTACCTGCTGAAGTCCTCCCACGCCTTCAACGTGTTGGACGCGCGCGGAGCGATCTCCACCACCGAGCGCGCCAAGGCCTTCGGCACCATGCGCCGCCTGGCCCGGGAGATCTCGGCACTGTGGGTGGACCGGCGTGAGGAGTTGGGCTTCCCGCTGCTGAAGGACACCCCGGCCGAGCCGGTACGACTGCCGGCCGTCGACCAGGACGCACTGCCCGCACAGGCGCAGGTGTTCGCCCTCGAGATCGGGGTCGAGGAGTTGCCCCCGCACGTGGTGGATGAATCGGTCGAGGCGGTCGGAGCCGCGGTGCGGGAGGCGCTGGGCGCCACCCGCCTGGAGCACGGGGACGTGCACGTGGATGCCACCCCGCGCCGGATCGTGGTGACGGTCGACGACGTCGCTGCCCGTGAGGCCGACGCCGTGCAGTGGCGTAAGGGGCCCAAGTGGGACGCCGCCTTCGATGACTCCGGCGCCCCGTCCAAGGCGCTGCAAGGATTCATGCGCGGCCAGGGGGTGGAGCCGGCCGACGTGCAGGAGGCCGAGATCGGGGGGAACACCCACGCCGCGGTGCGGGTGAACGTGCCCGGACGCGGGGTGCTGGACGTGCTCGGGCCGCTGGTCACCCAGGTGGTCACCGGGCTGCGGGCGGACAAGAACATGCGCTGGTCCGACCCGGAACTGAGTTACTCCCGCGCGATCCGCTGGCTGGTGGCGCTGTGGGGGCCCGTGGTGGTGCCGGCCGCGGCCTCGCGCCTGGTGGCCGGGCGCACCACGCACGTGCACCGGCTCGATGACCATCCCACCGTCGATGTCGCGAGCGCCGAGGAGTTGCGCCCAGCGCTGGCCGAGCGCGGCATCGAGCTCTCGGTGACCCGGCGGCGCGAGCAGGTGCTCGGCCGGGCCCAGGAATTGGCTGCCGAGGTCGGTGGGCGCATCGACGCCGAGGCGACGGCGGGACTGGTCGCCGAGATCGCGAACCTGGTGGAGACCCCGGTGGGGATCCGAGGGGACTTCGCGGCCCGCTACCTGGAGTTGCCCGAGCAGGTACTCACCACCGTGATGGCGACCCACCAGCGGTACCTACCGGTGCGCGACGCCGACGGAGCGCTGCTGCCACACTTCATCACCATGGCCAACGGCGCCTGCGATGAGGCCGCAGTGGCCCGCGGGAACGAGTCGGTGCTGCGCGCCCGCTACGAGGACGCCCTGTTCTTCTGGAACGCCGATCTGGAGTCGGGCGACCTGGACGCCTTCGTCCCCGGGCTCGACAAACTCACCTTCGCCGACGGTCTCGGCTCGGTGGGCCTGCGCGCCCGCCGGATCGCCGACGTGGCCACGGTGCTGGGGCAGCTCGTGCACGTGACCGATGCGGACCGGACCACGCTGAACCGAGCCGGTGAACTCATCAAGTTCGACCTGGCCACCCAGATGGTGATCGAGATGAGTTCCCTGGCCGGGTTCGTTGCCGGGGAGTACGCCCGGCGCACCGGGGAGTCCGAGGCGGTGGCCACCGCACTGGTCGAGACCGAGCAGCCGCGCACCAGCGCCGACGCCACCCCGAAAACCGTGCCCGGGGTGCTACTGGCGCTCGCCGACCGAGCGGATCTGTTGGTGGGTCTGCTGGCCACCGGCGCCAAGGCCACCGGATCCTCCGACCCGTTCGGGTTGCGCCGGGCCGCACTGGGCATCGTACGGATCCTGCGCTCCCTGCAGCAGGCGCCCTTCGTCGAGGCCCTGACCTTGCGCACCGTGCTGCAGGCTGCGGCCGACCGGTTGCGCGCGCAGGACGTCGCCGCCGGCCCCGAGCAGGTGCAGGCCGCCGCGGAGTTCGCCGAGTCCCGCTTCGCCCAGTTGCTGCGCGACGAAGGCATCCGCGCCGAGCTGGTCACCGCCGTCGGGCCGGCGATGGACCGCCCGGCCCGGGTGGATCAGACGCTGGCGGAGTTGGACGACCTGCTGGACCGGGCCGACTTCGCCGCCCTGGTGGCGGTGGTGCAGCGCATCAACCGGATCGTGCCGCCGGGCACAGCGGCCCGACCGGCCTCGGACCTGCTCACCGAGAAGGCCGAGCTCGCGCTGCGGGACACGCTGGACGCGCTCCCGCCCTCGTCATCCCTGACCGGGTTCACCGACGACTCTGCCGACCTGGTCGCGTCGGTGAACACCTTCTTCGACGCGATCCTGGTGATGGCACCGCAGGAGGACCTGCGCCAGGCTCGCTTGGAGTTGCTGGCCGCGGTGGCCGAACGGGTGCCCGGGGATGTGGACTGGGCGGGCCTGGACACGGCACTGTCGGTGCGCTGAGGAACGCTGGGACAGCGGGCCGCCGTGCATATCGACTCCCTGACCAGGATGGCGCAGGACTACCTGCGCACCATCTTCAAGGTGCAGGAATGGCATCCCGGGCCGGTGGCGGTGAACGAACTCGCCGAGCGGATGGGGGTGGCCGCCTCCACCGCCTCGGGGAACGTGCGCAAACTCGTAGCCGACGGACTGGTGGCGCACAAACCCTACGGCGGGGTGGAGTTGACCCCGGCGGGGCGCCGCGCCGCGGTGCAGATGGCCCGCCGGCACCGACTGCTGGAGACGTTCCTGGTGGAGCGGCTGGGCTACTCCTGGGACGAGGTGCACGACGAGGCCGAACACCTGGAGCACGCCGCCTCGGACACCTTCATCGAACGCATCGAGGAGGACCTGGGCTTTCCCACCCACGATCCGCACGGGGACGCGATCCCGGACCGGGACGGGGTGATGGTGGCGACCAGCGCCCGGATGCTCTCGGAGGTGGAGTCCGGCGCATGCGGAACGATCGCGCGCATCAGCGACGACGACCCGGCGGTACTGCGCTACCTGACCGGGCACGGCATCGAGGTCGGCACCCACCTGCGGGTGCACGACCGGCAGGAGGGCGCCGGGGTGGTGCGGATCGTGGCTGAGCCGCTCCGCGCGGCGGGCGGGGACGACAAGCCGGCGGAGCGGACCGACCTGGGCATGGTCGCCGCCCGGACGATCTGGCTCGCGGCCGACAGCCATCGAGCGAGCATCAGACCCTGAGTCCGGCGCGCGTCCGGACGGGGCGGTCGGCTGCCGGCGGTCAGGCGCCGGACTGTGCGCGCAGGTCCTCGATCGCCAGGTTCGCCAACTCGTCGGCGCGTTCGTTGCCCGGGTCGCCGGAGTGGCCCTTCACCCAGATCCAGCGCACCTGGTGGCGGGCCACCTGCTCATCCAGGGCGCGCCACAACTCGGAGTTCTTCACCGGCTTCTTCGCCGCGGTCCGCCAGCCGTTGCGCTTCCAACCGGCGATCCACTCCTGCATGCCCTTCATCACGTAGACCGAGTCGACGTGCAGGTGCACCCGGCACTTGGTCTTCAGCGCCGAGAGTCCCTCGATCACCGCGGTCAGTTCCATCTGGTTGTTGGTGGTCACCGGCTCGCTGCCCCGGAGCTCCCTCGAGTGCGGTCCGGAGCGCATCAGCACGCCCCACCCGCCGATGCCGGGGTTGCCCTTGCACGCCCCGTCGGTCCACATGTGCACCTCGGGCAGGTCGGCACCGCCGGAGTCATCGCCGAAGCCGTCACCGGGCGCACCGGTGGTCTGCGCGTGCCCCACTCAGGCAGTCTCCAGCAGCCCCGACAGCGCGGAGGTGAACAACCCCAGCCCGTCGGTGCCCGGCCCGAACCCATCCTCCACCGCGTGCTCGGGGTGGGGCATCAGGCCCACCACGTTCCCGCGGGCGTTGGTGATGCCGGCGATGTCGCGCCGGGACCCGTTCGGGTTGCCGAGGTAGCGGAACACCACCCGGCCCTCGCCCTCGAGCTCATCCAGGGTGGCCTCGTCGGCGATGAACTGTCCGTCCTGGTTCTTCAGCGGCACGGTGATCTCCGCGCCCGGGCTGAACGCGGAGGTCCACGCGGTGTTGGTGTTCTCCACCCGCAGCCGCTGATCCCGGCACAGGAACGTCAGGTCGGTGTTCTTCACCATCGCCCCGGCCAACAGGTGCGCCTCGCACAGGATCTGGAAGCCGTTGCAGATGCCCAGCACCGGCAGCCCGGCCCGGGCCCCGTCGATCACCGAACCCATCAAGGGCGCGAACCGGGAGATCGCCCCGGCGCGTAGGTAGTCACCGTAGGAGAACCCGCCGGGCAGCACCACCGCGTCCACCCCGGCCAGGTCGTCGTCGCCGTGCCACAACCGCACCGGCTCCCCGCCGGCCAGGCGGACCGCCCGGGCGGCGTCGCGATCATCGAGGCTTCCCGGGAAGGTGACGACGCCGATGCGGCCCATCAGTCCTGCTCCAGCACGTGCACCGAGACCACGTCC
Organism: Pseudactinotalea sp. Z1739; assembly: GCF_049725055.1. The sequence continues at coordinate 345,898 of NZ_JBMPQA010000003.1, forward strand.
TCGATCACCGGGTTGGACAACATGTCGGTGGCAGCGGTGCGGGCCCGGGCCAGGATGTCCTCGGTGACCTCACCGTCCACCTCGAGTTCGAACCGCTTGCCCTGGCGCACGCTGCTGAAGCCGTCGATGCCGACCCGGGACAACGCCCCGGCCACGGCCTTGCCCTGCGGGTCCAGGATCTCCGGTTTGGGCATGACCTCGACGACGACACGTGCCATGAATGCAACTCCTTGCGTGTGGGCTCCGGGGTCGATCCTATCCCGCGGTGAAGGCCTGCCCGGTGATGCGCTCGTAGGCCTGCAGGTACCGCCGGCGGGTGCGTTCGACGACGTCCTCGGGCAGCGGCGGCGGGGCCTCGGTGCCGGCCCGGTCCCAGCCGGATTCGGGGGAGGTGAGCCAGTCGCGCACGTATTGCTTGTCGAAACTGGGCTGGGGGCGCCCAGGGTCGTGGTGCTCGGCGGGCCAGTACCGGGAGGAGTCGGGGGTGAGCACCTCATCGCCGAGCACCAGGGCACCGCTGCCGGGGTCCCGCCCGAACTCCAGTTTGGTGTCGGCCAGGATCACCCCGCGCCCGGCGGCGATCTCCTCGGCGTGGGTGTACACCGCCAGGGTGACGTCGCGCAGCCGTGCGGCGTCGTCGTCGCCGATGAGGCGGGCGACCTGGGCGAAGGTGACGTTCTCATCGTGCTCCCCGACCCGGGCCTTGGTGGCCGGGGTGAAGATCGGCTCGGGGAGCTTCGAACCGTCCACCAACCCGTCGGGAAGCTCGATACCGCACACGGTGCCGTCGCGGGTGTACTCGGCCAGGCCCGAACCGGTCAGGTAGCCCCGGGCCACGCACTCCACCGGGAACATCTGCAGGCGCCGGCAGATCATCGCCCGGCCCGCTACCGCGGCCGGCACCTCCACCGAGATCACGTGGTTCGGCACCAGCGTGGCCAGCCGCTCGAACCACCACAGGCTCAGCGCCGTCAGCACCGCCCCCTTGTCCGGGATCGTCGAGGTCAGCACGTGGTCATAGGCGCTGATCCGGTCACTGGCCACCACCAGCACCCGGTCGGGGGGCCCGGAGATGGGTTCATACAGGTCTCGGACCTTGCCGGAGTAGACGTGGCGCCAGCCGGGCAGGTCAGGGGCGTTGGTGTGCACCCCTTTAGTCAATCACCCCCAGGTGTGCATCGACAGGTCACGGCCGGTGATAATGCGGTGATGACCCCTGCAGACCTGCCCGACGGCGAACGCGAGCTCGCGGAGTCGGTCATCGGGCACCTGCGGGTTGCCGCCGAGCACGCGGGGGGCGTGGGTGCGGCTGCGCATACCGAGGGCGGACAGGCCGACGACGACGGGGCCTCCCCCCGTACGGTGGTGCACCTGGAGTGGTCCCAGGCAGGCACCCACCACAGCGGCCGGCTCCTGGTGGGCACCGAGCAGAGCGCGGCCCGGGTGCCGGTCCCCGAGTCGGTCACGGTGCAGATGGCACAGTTGCGGGCTCTGATGGCGAGGCCCGGCACCGGAACGTGGCTGTCGGCGGTGGTGCGCCTCACCGGGGGGCAACCGTCGCTGTATTTCAACTACACCCAGCGCCCGTACTGGAACTCCCCCGGTGGCTCCATGCTGGAGCGTCCCGACGGCGCGCCGGTACCGGATGAGGCACGCTGGGTCGCGGACCTGCGCCGCTACCCCCGCGATCGCAACCACCTGCTGCCGTGGCTGGCCGTGCAGGTGGTCGCCGGCGATGAGACCGCCCGGTTGCGCCAGGCCCTGGATCGGGCGGGTTTCCCCGCCGGCGGGGTGGCCCTGCCCGGCAGTGACGTGGCGCCCTTCGAGGGCACCGTGACGCTGGTGCGTCACTCCAGCGCGCACTACTCGTTGCAGATCATCGACTACGGCCAGCACGAGTTCATCGCCGAGTACTCCACCGAGGAACTGGGCTGCCGGGCGGTGTGGGACTACGTGCACCAGCCGCTTCCGGCGCCCACACCGCTTCCCCGGGCCGATCTTGCCCGGCGCGCCCAGGCCGCCCAGCCCGCCTACGCCGACCTGCTCCGTCGGCTGGAGCGCGCCGGGCCGGGTGGGATCATCACCAACCTGGCCGCCGGCGTGCCGTTCGACCGGATCGGGGTGCTGGACGGGCTCTACTTCTTTCCCTGGCAGACGCCCTGGCCGCTCCGGTCCCTGCCGGAGAGTGCCAACGGGCCCGGCGCCGGCCAGGTGGTCCTGATGGCCGCTGCGCCGGTAGAGGCCCAGGCCGAGATCGTGCCGCCCTGGTTCGATCAGCCCGGCGGTGGGATCCGCTTCCGCGTCGAGGGCGCCCGCCACCAGGGGTTGCGGGACCTGGTCCGCACCGGGGTGCTACTGCAGGTCCAGCCGGTCGACTGAGTGGGCTCAGCCCACCGGCAGTCGCTCCGGGGCGGCGATGTCGGTGCGGAACAGACACCCCTCCAGATCGATCCGGGTCATGGCCTCATATGCCCTCTGGCGCGCCACGGCCAGGTCCGCACCGGTCCCCACCACGGACAGCACCCGGCCCCCCGCGGAGACCAGCGCGCCGGCGTCGTCGGTCACGGTACCGGCGTGCAGCACGTGCACGCCCGGAACCTGTTCGGCCTCGGCCACGCCGTTGATCGCCGAACCGAGGGTGGGCCCCTCCGGGTAACCCGGGCAGGCCAGCACCACCGTGACAGCGGCCTCCTCGGACCAGCGCAGCGGCGGGATCCGGTCCAGGGTGCCGGTCGCGGTGGCGTGCAGCACCGTGGCCAGCGGGGAGTCCAGCCGGGCCAGGACCACCTGGGTCTCGGGGTCACCGAAGCGGGCGTTGAACTCGATCACGCGGATCCCGCGCGAGGTCATCGCCAGGCCGCAGTAGAGCAAGCCGACGAAGGGGGTGCCGCGGCGCGCCAGTTCATCGACCGTGGGCTGGGCGACCCGCTCCACCACCTGCTCCACCAGGTCCGCGGGCGCCCAAGGCAGCGGGGAGTAGGCCCCCATGCCGCCGGTGTTCGGCCCGGCGTCGCCGTCGCCCAGCCGCTTGAAGTCCTGCGCGGGCGCAAGCGGCACCACGGTCCTGCCGTCGGACAGGCAGAACAGGGAGATCTCCGGACCGTCCAGGAACTCCTCCACCACGATCGCCCCTCCCGGCTTGCCCAGGCAACCCTGCGCGTGGGCGAGCGCCGCGAGACGGTCACCGGTGACCACCACCCCCTTGCCGGCAGCCAGTCCGTCGTCCTTGATCACGTGCGGAGCGCCGAAGTCCGCCATCGCGGTCTCCACCTCGGCGGCGGTCGTGCACACGTGTGCCATCGCGGTGGGCACCCCGGCGTCGGCCATGATCTGTTTGGCGAACGCCTTCGACCCCTCCAGCCGTGCCGCCTCCTTGCTGGGGCCGAACACGGCGATCCCGGCTTCGCGCACCGCATCGGCGACGCCGGCCACCAGCGGGGCCTCCGGCCCGATGGCCACCAGGTCCACACCGAGGTCCGTGGCCAGTTGCGCCACCGCAGTGCCGTCGAGCATATCCACCTCGAAGGTGGTGGCCACCTGCGCGATCCCCGGATTGCCCGGGGCGGCGAACACCTCGGACACCGACGGGTCCTCGCGCAACGCGCGGCCGAGAGCATGTTCGCGGGCACCGGCGCCGATGAGCAGAATCTTCACGGTCGTCAAGACTACCCGTCCTGACCCGGGTCGTCCCGCACCTGTCCGGCCCGCGCCCGCGCTCCCTGGGCTGGCAGTCCTGGACGAACCCGATACGGTCAGTGACGGACCGATGCAGGCGACAGAAGGGCACAACGATGTCAACCTCGCCCCCATCCACGGTCGGCGGCGAACCGGAGATCCAGGCGCCGGTTCACGACCCGGACCGACCGTGGTACACCTCCGTGCAACCCCGGGTGTTCCTCCCCGCGATGGGCATCATCCTGGCGTTCGTGCTCTGGGCCGTCCTGGCCCCGCTGAGCGCCGGGGAGACGCTCGGCAACGTCCGGGAAGTGGTCATCCAGGGAGTGGGTTGGTACTACGCCCTGGTCGTGACGGCGTTCGTGGTGTTCTCGCTGTGGGTGGGATTGAGCCACTACGGGGACATCAAACTCGGGCGCGACGACGAGAAGGCCGAGTTCACCCTGCCCACCTGGCTGGCGATGCTGTTCGCCGCCGGTATGGGCATCGGGCTGGTGTTCTGGGGCGTGGCAGAACCCCTCAACCACTTCGCCGACACCGCCAGCTATCCGATCTTCGGTGCGCCCGAGGACAATCCCGCCGAGGCGGCCGAGGCCTCCCTGGCGGTCACGTTCCTGCACTGGGGCCTGCACCCCTGGGCGATCTACGTCGTCGTCGGTCTCGCGGTGGCCTACGCGGTGCACGTCAAGCGCCGCCCGATCTCGTTGCGGTGGACCTTGCAGCCCTTGCTGGGTGACCGGGTCCGGGGCTGGACGGGTGATGCGATCGACGTGATCGCCGTCGTCGGCACGATCTTCGGGGTGGCAACGTCCCTGGGCCTGGGCGTGATGCAGATCGCCGCGGGCCTGACTTTCCTGGACGTACTCGACGCCGATTCCTCACTCGCGCTGGTCTACGTGGTGCTGATCGGGATCATCACCGCCGCTGCGATCGTCTCTGTGGTCACCGGGGTGAAGAAGGGCATCAAGTGGCTCTCCCGCATCAACATGGGGATGGCCCTGGGCCTGCTGACCTTCGTGTTCGTGTTCGGGCCCACGCTGTTCTTCCTGCGCCAGTACATCGAGGGTATCGGCGCCTACGTCGCCTCGTTCATCGATCTGAGTTTCAACACCGCCGCGTCCATCGGGCCCGCGGCCCTGGAGTGGCAAGGCTGGTGGACCGCCTTCTACTGGGGCTGGTGGATCTCCTGGGCGCCCTTCGTGGGGGTCTTCATCGCCCGCATCTCCCGTGGCCGAACCGTGCGCGAGTTCGTGCTCGGGGTGCTGCTTGTCCCCGCGCTGTTCTCCATCCTCTGGTTCACGGTGCTCGGCGGCGGGGCGGTGCTGCGGGAACGGCTCGAGGGCGGTCTGGTCACCGACGGGGCGGTGGACACCGAAGGGGTGCTCTTCACCTTCCTGCAGGGCTTCCCCGGTGGCACGGTGGTAGCGGGCCTGGTCATCCTGCTGATCACGCTGTTCTTCATCACCTCCTCCGACTCCGGCTCCCTCGTGGTGGACATGCTCGCCTCCGGGGGCATGGTGGAGCCGCCCAGCTGGAGCCGGGTGCTGTGGTCGGTGATCGAGGGGATCGTGGCCATGGCGCTGCTGCTGGCGGGGCTGGCGGCGGCCGCAGGTGATCCCGAACTCGAGGAGTCGGCACTCGGGGCGTTGCAGGACGTGGCGATCATCATCGCGCTGCCCTTCTCGGTGGTGATGATCCTGATGGTGTTCTCGATCGTGCGGGAGTTCCGGGCCCAGCGGGAGCAGACGCTGCGCGTGCAGCGCCGCATGGTGCGCCGCGAACTCGCCCAGGAGGTCTCCGAGACGCTGCTCGAGGAAGGTCTGGTGAACGCGCCTCGTAGCCGCCGGTTCGGGCGACGGCGCGGCGCCGACCGGCCGGAGTTCTGAACGCAACGGGCCGTGGGACCGGGCGGTGCACGGCGTGCAGGGCGGGGCTCAGCCCAGGAGGTCGTGGCGCACGATGGTGGCCTCCCGGTCCGGTCCCACCCCAACGGCGGAGATACGGGTGCCCGACATCTCCTCCAGGGCCAGCACGTAGCGCTGGGCGTTCTCCGGTAGTTCGGCGAAGGTGCGGGCGGCGCTGATGTCCTCGATCCAGCCGTCCAGTTCCTCATACACCGGAGTGGCGTGGTGGAAGTCGGACTGGTTCACCGGCATCTCGGTGTGCCGCACCCCGTCGACGTCGTAGGCCACGCAGACCGGCACCTTCTCCAGGCCGGTCAGCACGTCGAGTTTGGTCAGCACCAGGTCGGTCAACCCGTTGACGCGGGAGGAGTACCGGGCGATGACCGCGTCGTACCAGCCGGTGCGTCGCGGGCGGCCCGTGGTTACCCCGAACTCACCGCCGGTCTTGCGCAGGTACTCCCCGTCGTCGTCGTGCAGTTCGGTGGGGAAAGGGCCCTCGCCCACTCGGGTGGTGTAGGCCTTGATGACCCCGACGATCCGGTCGATGCGGGTGGGGCCGATACCGGCGCCGGTGCACACCCCGCCGGCGGTGGCCGAGGAGGAGGTCACGAACGGGTAGGTGCCGTGGTCCACGTCCAGCATGGTGGCCTGCCCGGCCTCGAACGCCACCGTCCGGCCGGCGTCCAGGGCCTGGTTCAGTACCAGGGAGGTGTCGGCCACCATCGGGCGCACCCGCTCGGCGTGGGCGAGGAGTTCATCGACCACCTCGTCGATCTCCGCGGCTCGACGGTTGTAGATCTTCACCAGGATCTGGTTCTTCTGGTCCAGGGCGCCCTCGACCTTCTCGCGCAGGATCTTGGCGTCGAACAGGTCGGAGACACGGATGCCCACGCGGTTCATCTTGTCGGCGTAGGTCGGCCCGATGCCGCGTCCGGTGGTGCCGATCTGGCGCTTGCCCAGGAAACGTTCGGTGACTTTGTCCATGGTGCGGTTGTAGGAGGGGATGACGTGCGCCGAGGAGGAGACCAGCAGCTTGGAGGTGTCCACACCGCGGGCGTTCAGTCCCTCGAGTTCATCGAACAGGACCTCCAGGTCCACCACGACGCCGTTCCCGATCACCGGGGTGCACCCCGGTGACAGGATGCCCGAGGGCAGCAGGTGCAGCGCGTACTTCTCCTCACCGACCACGACGGTGTGCCCGGCGTTGTTGCCGCCGTTGAACTTCACCACGTAGTCCACGCGCGAACCGAGCTGGTCGGTCGCCTTCCCCTTACCCTCGTCGCCCCATTGAGCGCCGAGCACCACCACTGCGGGCATCGGTTGTCCCTTTCGTTCATGTTCCGGCCGCCGAGCCGGTCGCTGGACCGGTTCCGCGAGGTGCGGCGGGTAGCAGGCTAGTGGTTCACAGTTCCAGTGCAGCCGGGTCGGAGTCGGTGGCGAAGGTGCGGCACCGCTGTGCCTCCTCGTCCTCCCCGATCCGCTCAGCGGCGGTGGCCAGCGCCACCAGCGCCATCAGGAAGCCCTGGTTGGGTTCGTGGGTGGCCGGGATCGGCCCGTGCCCGCGCCATCCGGCCCGGCGCAGCGCATCCAGGCCGCGGTGGTAGCCGGTGCGGGCGAAGGCGTAGGCGGCGACCGTCTCACCGGCTGCCAGGGCCTCGCGAGCCAGCAGTGCCCAGGGGTAGGAGGCCGCCGGGTACTCCGCGGCGACTTGCCCCGGCGGGGCGCCGGCAGCCACGGCCGCGCGGGCGGGCACATCGGGGTGGTCCTGGGACAGGTAAGTGGGCTCGGGCCCACCGAGCAGATTCTCACGCATGGGATCAGTCTCCCATCACCCCGGCTCCGGATGCAGGCGGTCGCGCTCGGACCTACTCTGAAACCATTATGGCACCGCCCTCCGAGCACCTGACGGTACGTGCCGATCACGGCACCACGGTCCTCACCGTGAGCGGGGATCTGGATCTGCGCTGCCGCGCCGAGGCCGAAGCCGTCCTCGAGCGGCTTCAGGCCGACGGAGCCGATGATGTGATCGTGGACCTGGCCGATCTGGAGTTCATGGACTCCACCGGCGTGAGCACGCTGTTGAAACTGGCGCACGCGGTGCGCCGGCGGGCCGGGCGGATCCAGTTGCGCAACGCTTCCTCCAGGGACATGTTCCTGCTCGATGTGCGTGGCGGGTTGGGCCTCTTCGACCTGGTCAAGAAGCGGTGCTGAGACGACGACGGCAACGCCGGTCAGGGGTGTCGCGGTGCGGCTCGCCGACCGGTCGACGGCCGGGGCGCGCAGCAACGCTGAGCGGGCGTGGCCGGTGCGGCCGGCTACAGCCCCCGCTGCTCCGGGGCCGGGTCGATCCGGGCCCACACCACCTTTCCGGCACCGGAGGGCCGCCAGCCCCAGTCGGCGAGGCGGGCGACGATGTGCATCCCGTACCCGCCCACCCGGGCCGGGTGCACCTCCAGCGGGACCGGCGGCATCGGGTTCTCATCGGCGACCTCCACCCGCACGCCCTCACCGGTGTCCACCAGGTTCACCTTCACCGGCCCGCTGCCGTGCAGCACCGCGTTGGCGACGAGTTCGGAGACCACCAGTTCCACCGAATCGGCCACCGCCAGGTCCCACGCCTGGCAGGTCTTCTGAGCAGCCTTGCGGGCCAGTCGGACCGACTCCTTCACCCCGGGGAACCGCCAATGCCGCTCCCGGACCGGAGCAGGGCTCTCCTCCACCGGTTCCGGAACGCGCATCACCACCACGGCCACATCATCCTCGGGGGATTCGGCGAGTTCGCGAACGAGAAGTTCCCCGACCATCGCCGCATCGCGCGCCTCGGCCCGATCGAGCACCTCGGTCAGTACACCCAGGCCCTGGGGCAGCGGACGGTCGCGACGCTCGACAAGGCCGTCGGTATAGAGCACCAGCACGTCCCCGGGCCGCAGGCGCTCGGTCGCGCTCTGGCGCGTGGTGGCCCCGAAGCCGACCAGCCTGCCGCCGGCCCCATCGAGTTGCCGCACCTCACCGTCGCTGATCAGCAAGCCCGGTAGGTGCCCGGCACGGCTGTACCGCAACTCCCAGTCGCCGCTGCCCTCGATCGGGGTGAGGATGGAGTAGGTCAGCGAGGCCACCCGGCCGATGCGCATCGAGTCCACGATCCGGTCCACCCGGGAGAGCACCTCACCGGGGTCATGCAGGTCCGCGGCGAAAGCCCGCACCACCGAACGCAACTGCCCCATCGCCGCGGCGGCCTCGATATCGTGCCCGGCCACGTCTCCGATCACCAGCACCACCGCGTCATCGGGCAGGCTCATCACGTCATACCAGTCGCCGCCGACCTGGGCGTGCTCGGAACTGGGGGCGTAGTAGGTCCACACGTCCAGGGCACTGATCGGGTCGGACTCGGGCAGCATCGCCCGCTGCAGGGTCTCGACCAGTTGGTGTTCGCCCTGGTGCAACTCGGCGTTGTCCAGGGCCATCCCCACCCGCCGGGCGCACAGGTAGAGCACGGTCTGCAACTCCTCGCTGTGCTCGACCTCGCCGTGCGGCACCGCCGTCATCAAACCCAATGTGCGGCCCCGGCCCAGCAGCGGGAAGACGTGCACCCGGCCATCGCGCGCGTCCTCGGGTAACTGCCGGCGGACCAGATCGATCAGTTGGGCGGTCGCCGACCCAGAGGGGTGCCGCCCGTCCAGCGGGAGGTTCAGCGACTCGATCCGCTCCCGCGACAGCAGCCGTGCCACCGGGTCGGCCAAGTCGGCGCTGGTACGCCCGCGGGCGACCCCCACGTGTCGTACCCGCACGTGCTCGGTGATGTCCTCCGACATCCGCAACAGGCCGTCGTCGACGACGAAACCGCACCAGATGTGCATCCGGCGCCCGATCATCCTGGCGATGGCACTCAGGACCATCGGTTCGTCGAAGTCGACCAGGATCTCCGAGATCTTGGCCACCACCTCCAGCGCCCGGCGGGAGTGGTGCTCGGGGAGCAACTGCTCAGCAGTGGTGGCGGCCTGGCGCTGCACGCAGATCAGCCGCCGCGCCTCCCCGGTCTCCGGGTCATGACGGACCGTGAGCGTGACCGGCACGTCCAGATCCTCCCCGCCCATGGTGCGGATCGGTAGGGACGTGTGCAAGGGGTCCGACTGCGGGCCTACTTCCTCAACCTGCTCGGCGATCACGGCACGGTAGCCCGGGCGCAGGATGCCCTCCCCGAGTGCCTGCGCTCGCTGCAGGGTGTACCCGGTCACCTCGGTGAATGCCTCGTTCACCCAGACCGCTCGGAACGCGCCTCCGTGCCGGTCCCAGATACCGATAGCGAAATCGTCCTCCAGCAGGGCCCGGACGGCGTCCTCCCGAGCCGTGGCCTGCACCATCTCGACAGATTCGGTAGCCTCGGAGGTTGCATCGGGTCCCATCGTGGGAGGGCTCCTTGTCTCGCATGTCACGACATGGTCTGATCCGTAGTACGCACCGATCGCGTCCGTTCCGCACCCGTTCGACCGAACCGCACCTGGAGGCTGACCTTGGCCGACGTTAACAGTGGCGAGGAGCACCCGCGCGGTGAGCGCGGCAGTGTGCACACGCTGCTCGAGTCCGACCGTACCCGCATCGTGCTCAGCGGTGAGGTCGATGTCTCCGTCAGCGCCGAACTGACCGACGCCGTCGCCGAGGCCGAGGCGGCCGGAGTGCCCACCCAGGTGGATGCCAAGCACGTGACCTTCATCGACTCCTCCGGGGTCGCGCTGCTGGCCCGCCTGGCCAGCCGCACTCCGGGCCGGGTGCAGATCCTCAACCCCCCGGAAGTGCTGACGTTCCTGCTGGAGGTCACCCGGATCGGGGAGTTGGTCGAGGTGGTCGACACCAGTGGGGACGATCACGGCGGCGCCATCCCGTTGCCCCGCAGGCCCGACGACGACCCACCGGATGCCATCGCCTGACCGCCGCCCGCCGGCGTCCCGTCGCTCCGCACAGCGCAACGGCGCGGCGCCCCGGGTATGGCCCCGGCACACCGCGCCGTCATGACGCGCCGGCTCAGTTGAGCTTCTGGCCCGCCGAACGCAACTCCTGGCAGGCCTGCACGATCCGATCGGCCATACCGGCCTCGGCGAGCTTGCCCCAGGCGCGCGGGTCGTAGGCCTTCTTGTTACCCACGTCGCCGTCGACCTTCAGCACACCGTCGTAGTTGTGGAACATGTGCGTCACCACCGGACGGGTGAAGGCGTACTGGGTGTCGGTGTCGATGTTCATCTTGATCACCCCGTGGTCCACCGCGGTGGCGATCTCCTCGGCGGTCGAGCCCGAGCCGCCGTGGAACACCAGGTCGAACGGCTTGTCCCGACCGACCTCGGCGCCAACCGCCTGCTGGATCTCACCGAGGAGTTCCGGACGTAGTTTGACGTGGCCGGGCTTGTACACCCCGTGCACGTTACCGAAGGTCAGGGCGGTCATGTAGCGACCCTTCTCCCCGGTCCCCAGCGCCCGCACGGTGGCCAGGCCGTCCTCCACGGTGGTGTAGAGCTTCTCGTTGATCTCGTGGGCGACGCCGTCCTCCTCGCCGCCGACCACGCCGACCTCGATCTCCAGGATGATGTTCGCCGCCTGCGCCTTCTCCAGGAGCTCGGAGGCGATCTGCAGGTTCTCATCCAGCGGCACCGCCGAGCCGTCCCACATGTGCGACTGGAAGGAGGGCAGGCCACCATCGGCAACCTGCTTGGCCTCGATCTCCATCAGCGGGCGAACCCAGGAGTCCAGGTTCTCCTTGGCGCAGTGGTCGGTGTGCAGGGCGATGGTGACCGGGTAGTTCTTGGCGACCTCGTGGGCGTAGGCGGCCATCGCCAGCGAACCGGCCACCCTGTCCTTGATGGTGGATCCGGAGGCGTACTCGGCACCGCCCACCGACACCTGGATGATGCCGTCGCTCTCTGCCTCGGCGAACCCACGCAGGGCCGCGGTCAGGGTCTGGGAGGAGGTCACGTTCACCGCGGGGTAGGCGAACGAGCCCGCCTTGGCGCGGTCGATCATCTCCGCGTACACCTCAGGGGTGGCAATACCCATTGCTATCTCCTGTTCGTCTGCGATTCTCATCTGGGCGCCCCGGGGGGACGCGCGTCTGCGCCGGGCGAAGCACCAGCCGCTCCAGTCTTCCACGGATCGGCCCCGATGCCGGATTCGGGATGAAGACGAGGGCCGGCCGTGGCCGGGCTGAGGGCCGACGACGACGCAACCGCCGGGCGCAATGCGACCTCAGACGCTGGGTGCTGGACGGGGCAGGGCGGCGGTGCGGCGCCGGGAGTAACGCGACGTCGGCGGCGCGGCCGGGGTGTGCCGGACGGAGGCGCGGTAGTAAGCCTCGGAGCGCTCCGGCGGCGTCTACTACTGGGGCTCGGGCACCCGGGCGTGCTGCAGGGCCCAGTGGTACATCGCCACCGCGGCTGCGGCGCCGGCGTTGATGGAGCGGGTGGAGCCGTACTGGGTGATGTGCACGATCTCGGTGCTGGCCTGTTGCGCGGCCGGACTCAGGCCGGCCTGTTCCTCACCGAACAGCAGCACGCACTCCCGCGGGAGCCTCCGGTGCTCCAGCGGCACCGAGCCGGGCAGGTTGTCGATGCCGATGACGGGCAGAGTCCGTTCGGCGGCCCAGGCCACCAGGTGCTCGATGTCGGGGTGATGGTGGACGTGCTGGTACCGGTCGGTCACCATGGCGCCGCGACGGTTCCACCGTCGTCGACCCACGATATGGACGGCGGCGGCCCCGAAGGCGTTCGCACTGCGCACCACCGAGCCGATGTTGAAGTCCCGGCCCCAGTTCTCGATGGCCACGTGGAAGCCGTGGCGGGTGGTGTCCAGGTCCGCCACGATCGCCTCCAGGCGCCAGTACCGGTAGGCATCGACGACGTTGCGCCGGTCCCCGCGGGCGAGCAGGTCGGGGTCGTAGTGGTCCCCCTCCGGCCAGGCATCGGGTCCTCCCGGCCACGGCCCGACGCCCTGTTCGACCGGCGCCCCCGACTCGGCGTCGGGCTGCTCCGGCTCCGCCGGGCGCTCCCCCTCGAGACGGCGCTCCGGCTGCGACTCGGGCTCGCGTCCCGGCTCGGCATCGGTCACGGGCACACGTCCGGGGCCGCCTGCATCGGTCGGCCCATACCCCTGGTCCTGGTCCTGCTCCACCGCCCCAGTATCCCCGCTCCCCGACCTCCCTTCGCGCCCCGCCCCGGTCACCTCCCCCGCCCCGGTCACCTCCCCGCCATCCAACGCGCCGTAACCATCCCATTGGTCGGTTAGGGCGACCGGTGGGCTCGTTCAGCCGCTACAACCGACCGATTGGATGGTTGTGGCGCGGGGGCGGGGGCGGGCGAAGTCGCGGGGGCGGGCGGAAGCGCGGCGCGGGCGCGGCGGGGCCGAGGGCAACCGGGCGGGCATGCGCGGGCGAGCGGGAGCGGGGGTGGGCGGAGGCGTGCGCGCGTGCGCATCGCGCGCCGGGGCGGGCTGGCTAGGCTGGGGCAAGAAGCCGGAAGCGGTCGCTCAGCGCGCAGCGAGGACCTGGCCGGCCCGATCTGAGAGGCGAGCGCGGTGGGTGAACGGATTGCGAACTGGTTGACCGACATGGACGGCGTGCTGGTCCATGAGGAGCACGCTCTTCCCGGTGCCGCGGAGTTCATCGCCGCGCTGCGGGACAAGGACATTCCGTTCCAGATCCTCACCAACAACTCGATCTTCACCCCGCGGGATCTGGCCGCGCGGCTGCGCGCCACCGGGATCGAGGTGGAGGAGACCCACATCTGGACCTCGGCGCTGGCCACCGCCACGTTCCTGGCCGACCAGATCCCCGAGGGCAGCGCCTACGCCATCGGTGAGGCCGGGCTGACCACGGCGCTGTACGAGAAGGGCTACACCCTCACCGACACCGACCCGGACTTCGTGGTGCTCGGGGAGACGCGCACCTACTCCTTCGAGGCGATCACGCGGGCGATCCGGCTGGTCAGCTCCGGGTCACGGTTCATCGCCACGAACCCCGACGTGACCGGACCCTCCGGGCAGGGACCGATCCCGGCCACCGGATCGGTGGCGGCGATGATCACCGCGGCCACCGGGCGCGAGCCCTACTTCGTGGGCAAGCCGAACCCGGTGATGATCCGGACCGCGCTGAACCGGATCGATGCCCACTCCGAGCACACCGCGATGATCGGGGACCGGATGGATACCGACATCGTGGCGGGGATGGAGGCCGGTCTGCGCACCTTCCTGGTGCTGTCCGGCTCCACTCGGCCCGAGGAGATCGGACGCTTCCCCTACCGGCCCAGCGAGGTGCACGACGACATCGCGGCGCTACTGGAACGGCTCGGGTAACCCAGCCTCGCATACCCTCGGTCACCCGGCTCGCGGGGCACCGTCGTCAGCCGGCGCGGTCCGCCTTCAGTCCGCCGTGCAGGTCAACCCGCAGTGCAGGTCAACCCCGCAGCGCAGGTCAGGTCAGCCCTGGGTTGGGGGCGGTGAGTTCGGGTAGCCACCCGAACCGGGCTGGCCCTGGTCCGGGTGCTGCCCGCCGGGCTGCGGGGGTTGACCCGGCTGCGGCGGCTGGCCCGGCTGCGTCGGCTGGCCCGGCTGCGTCGGCTGGCCCGGCTGCGGCGGCTGTCCGGGCGCCTGACTGTGCCCACCGTGCTGACCCGGCTGACCCGGGTGCGGGGGCGGCGCTTGCTGACCTTGCTGGAAGTAGCCGGGCCGGCCACCGCCCTGACCGGGCTGGAATGCTCCGGGCTGACCGCCGTGAGAGGGCTGTGCCAGGCCACCCTGCTGCTGGGACGCCTGGCCCTGCCCGTAGCCACCCAGGTTGCCCTGGGAATCGGAGAACGAGACGTTCGGTACCGCCCGCACCGCGGGGTTGTTGGCCTCGAAGTACTCAGCGCGCACGAAGTTGAACATCCCGGCGATGATGTTGGAGGGGAACACCTCCACCTTGGTGTTCAGCGTGCGCACGTTGGCGTTGTAGAAGCGGCGCCCGGCGGCGATCCGGTCCTCGGTGTTGGTCAGTTCGTTCTGCAACTGCAGGAAGTTCTCCGCGGCACGCAGTTGCGGGTAGTTCTCCGCCACCGCGAACAGGCGGCCCAGGGCGTTGGACAGGATGTCCTCCTGCGCGGCCTGCTGGCCCGGGGAGGCTCCCGGTGTGGCGGCCTGCGCGCGAGCCTGGGTGACTTCCTCGAACACCGATCGCTCGTGCACGGCGTAGCCCTTGACCGTCTCCACCAGGTTGGGGATGAGGTCATAACGCCGGTGCAGTTCGACGTCGATCTGGCGCCATGCCTCCTGCACCAGGTTCCGCAGGCGCACCAGCCGGTTGTACATCGTGATCGCCCAGATCACCAGAACGACGACGATCACGAGCAGTAGCACGAGTACGACTTCCACCGTGGCCCACCTCCTGGGTGTCCCGAGTGGAGAAACGGTTCCCCCACCCCTTCCGGTCCGTCACCCGAGGGCGCGAACCGGGATCGAGTCTAACGGGTGGTCAATCCGAGATCCTCGGCCGAGAGCAGCCAGACGTACGGCAGCCCGGCCCGCTCCATCGCCTCCCGAGCCCCGGTGTCCCGGTCCACCACGGTCGCCACGCCGACCACCTGCGCGCCGTGCTCACGGGCTACCCGAGCGGCGAACAACGGCGAGTTCCCGGTGGTGGAGGTGTCCTCCAGGATCACCACCCGCCGGCCCCCGACATCGGGCCCCTCCACCTGCCTGCGCATTCCATGCTCCTTGGCTTCCTTACGCACCAGGAACGCATCCAGGGACAGGCCCCGGCTGGCCGCGGCGTGCTGCACGGCCGAAACCACCGGGTCAGCGCCCATCGTGGGCCCGCCCACGGCGTCCACCTCAGCCACACCCATCCCGGCCTCCTCCAACCGGTCCAGCAGCAGGTGCCCGATCAGCGGGGCGGCTTCGTGATGCAGGGTCGCCCGGCGCATGTCCACGTAGTAGTCGGCCTTCTTGCCGCTGCTGAGCGTGACCTCACCGTGGACCACTGCCAGGTCCGCCACGAGTTCGATCAGTCGGTCCAGGGGAGAGTCGTTCACGCGATCCAGGGTATCGGCCCTGGCGATACGGTGATCGGCATGAGAATCGCCACCTGGAACGTCAACTCCATCCGGTCCCGGCTCGACCGGGTCACCGCCTGGCTGCAACGCACCGGCGCTGACGTGCTGGCGATGCAGGAGACCAAGGTCGCCGACGCGAAGTTCCCGGTGATGGACTTCGAGGCGATCGGCTACGAGGTGGCCTTCCACGGCCTGAACCAGTGGAACGGCGTCGCGATCGCCTCTCGGGTGGGCCTGGCGGACGTGCAGACCCACTTCGCCGAGCAGCCCACCTGGGGCGACCCCCCGGCCGCCGAGGCCCGGGCGCTCGGCGCCACCTGCGGCGGCGTGCGCGTCTGGAGCCTGTACGTGCCCAACGGGCGCACCCTGGTGGACCCGCACTACCTGTACAAACTGGACTGGCTCGCGGCACTTCGGCACCAGGCCGCCACCTGGCTGGAACAGGATGGCGACGCGCGGATCGCACTCCTGGGGGACTTCAACGTCGCACCGCTGGACGAGGACGTCTGGGACACCGCCGTCTTCGAGGGCGCCACCCACGTCTCCCCACCGGAGCGGGACGCCTTCGCATCACTGCAGGAGGCCGGGTTCGTCGAGGTCACCCGCGGCCACACCCCCGGCGCCTACACCTACTGGGACTACCAGCGCCTGCGCTTTCCCCGCAACGAGGGCATGCGCATCGACTTCGCCCTGGCCTCTCCCGCCCTGGCCGAGAGGGTGCTGGGCGCCGCCATCGACCGCGATGAACGCAAGGGCAAGGGCGCCTCGGACCATGTGCCGGTGATCATCGAGGTGGATGCCTGACCGACCTCCCCCGGACAGGCACACCGCGTGAGCCAGCGGGCGCGACCGGCGTTTAGGGTGTCTCCATGACCGAGCCGCCCCAGCCGCCACCGGGCAAGCCGTCCCGCGCCCAGCGGCGGCAGAAGCGCTGGGAAGCACCCCCGGGAGCACCGCCGGTGCCCACGGTGCCCAGGGGTCCGGCCGGCTCACCCCCCGCCGAACCCGCCGCCCCGCCCGGCCAGAGCCCCTACGGTCAGCGATCCGCACCTCCGCCGATGCAGGAGTCCAGTGGCAACTACGGCCACTTCACCTTCCCGCAGATGCCCAAGGCGAAGTTGGAGCCGCGCGCCGTGCTCGGCCTGATCACCTCGGTGCTGGGCCTGCCCGGACTGGTGCTGGGCCTGCTGGCCCGCCCCCGCGTCAAGGGCGGACGACGACGCAGCCCGGCGCTGGCAATGAGCGCCATCGTGCTGGGGGCGCTGTTCACGGTCGGATGGATCCTGACCGTGATCACCTTGGCACTCACCGGCACGTTCGACCGCCTCACCGAGACCCCCCAGGCCGGTGACACCGACACCCCGCGCACGATCGCCTCGGCCACCCTGGCCGAAGGCAACTGCATACTCACGCTGCCCCCGGCCCGCCCGGTGGGTGATGTGCGGGTGGTGCCCTGCGCGCAGACCCACATCGCCCAGGTGATCTCGGTCCACACCCTGGACGGTGACTTTCCCGGGCAGGAGGAGTTGGAGACCCAGGCCGACCAGGTCTGCACCGACCAGGTCGAGGCGTTGCCCACCGACGAGGTCCAGGTGATGCCGTGGTACCTGATTCCCAGCGGCGAGGGTTGGCAAGAGGGCAACACCCAGCTGATGTGTCTTGCCCGTGGTGCCACCGGGCCGTTCGAGGGCGACCTGGTGAACTGACCGTCCTGGCTCAGACGAAGTGGATCGACCGGTGCAGCCGCGTGCGCCAGTCGAAGAGCACGTCCGCCTCCAGCCCGGGCACCCCCGGTACCCCGGTGCGCAGCAGTGCGGCGATCGCGCTGCTGCGCACCACCATCCGCCGCAGCCGCCACGAGCGCCCCACCACCGCGATGTCGGCCTCCAGGTGCTCATCGGGCAGCACCACCACCAGCGCGGTGAAGTGCAGCCCCCAGGAGCGCGCTGCCCGGAGCCGGCCGGCCAGGTCCTTCATCGGCCGCTCCCGCTCGGCCAGCCCTTCGCTGTGCAGGTCGCGGGTGCCCATCCGCACCGGAGCGCCCCAGTCCTCGGACTGGATCGCGAACAACCCGGTGGGCCCCAGCGCGATGTGATCGATCTTGCTGTGCCCGGCCGCGCCGGCCGAACGGGGGCTTCTGGTCGTGGCCACGTCATGCCAGACGGTGAACGCCGAGCCCAGGTCGGCCAGCGCTTTGGCGGTGGCCTCCTCGGCGACCGCATCGGCCAGCAGGTGGCGGATCTCCCGGGGTGCGCGCCGCACCAGGGCGGGCTCGTAGGGGTCGGTCAGGTCCACGCCGCGCCCGACCCATTCGCGGACGAGCGTCAGGTACTGCTGGCGGGACCACCCCCCGGGGTGCCCGTGGGATCGGGCCCGCGCCGGTGCCGAACGCGAGGCCGAGGATCGCCCCGCAGTACCGGCGGCCCAGACCCGCTGCTCCGGTTCCGGCCCGGCAGCGGGTGAGCTCCGCCGTCGTTGGTCATGCGCGGCGCGCAACCGCGGGCTGCTCACCTGCGCCCAGGCCGCCTGCACGGCCGCGAAAACCTCAGGGTCCCCGCCCAGATCAGGATGGGACTGGCGCATCATGCGGCGGTAGGCGCGCTTGAGTTCGGCATCGGAGGCCTGCGCGGACACCCCGAGCACCTCATAGGCGCTTCTGCCCATGAGTCGATCGGACATGCCAGCAACCTCCGGGAGACGGACCAGCACACCTTAACCCGCGTGGGCACCCATTCCATCGCCCCGTCCCCGCGGCCGCGGGGATGACGCCGCGCTGCCGCCGTGGCAGCACCGGCCGATAGGGTGCGTGACCATGAGCACGCCGTCGCACGCACCCGGGCGCACCGAGGGACGACGTCGAGCGCGGATCGCCGCGGCGGTCGTGGCGGTCGTGGCGGTGCTCGCCCTGGCGGCGGTCGCCGGCATCATGATCTCCCGCAGCGGGCAGGACGAACTCGCGCCCGGTGACACCGATACCGCGGTCGATGTGCCCGCGACGCGGTTAGCCCTGGGGGCGTGCCTGGAGTCGTTGGAGTACGTGCACGACGATCTGTTGCGCCAGGTCCCGTGCGCGGCGCCGCACCAGGCCGAGGTGGTGGCCACCGAGGAGATCACCGACGCGGAGTTCGACAGTCGCTACGCTTACGCCCGGCAGGCCGAGGAGCACTGCCTGCCGGTCTCCTACCAGGTGGTCCCGGAGGAGGTCGACACCGCGGCGCTGCGCACCCACACCGTCTCCCCCACCTCCGATTCCTGGGAGGAGGGGGATCGCATGATGCGGTGCCTGCTCACGGTTGAGCCGGACCATCACCTGACCGGCAGTTTCACGGCCGGGGACGTGGAATTACACACCCAAGCGCTGTGAGGTCCGACCGATCGCCCGCCGTGGTCAGTCGCTGGTGAGCACCAGGCCCGCGCTCGTCTCCTGCGCGCGATCGACCGTGACGCGATCCCCGTCCACCGTCTCCCCGGCCAGCAGCAACTTCGCCAGGGGGTCGCCGATCTCACGCTGAATGAGCCGGCGCAGCGGCCGGGCCCCGTAGGCGGGATCGTAGCCCTCCAGGGCCAGCCACTCCCGCGCCGCGGGGGTCACCTCCAACTGCAGCCGGCGGTCGGCCAAACGGTCCGCCAGGTGACGCACCTGCAGGTCCACGATGGTGCCGAGTTCATCGATGGTCAGGGCGTCGAAGACGACGATCTCATCGAGACGGTTGAGGAACTCGGGCTTGAACGAGGCCCGCACGGCGGTCATCACCGAGTCCTTCTTCGCCGCCGGGTCCAGGGACGGGTCCACCAGGAACTGCGATCCCAGGTTGGAGGTGAGCACCAGGATGGTGTTGCGGAAGTCCACGGTGCGGCCCTGACCGTCGGTCAGGCGCCCGTCGTCGAGCACCTGCAGCAGGATGTCGAAGACCTCCGGGTGGGCCTTCTCCACCTCATCGAGCAGCACCACCGAGTAGGGCCGGCGCCGCACCGCCTCGGTGAGCTGACCACCCTCCTCATAGCCCACGTACCCGGGCGGGGCACCGACCAGGCGGGCCACGGAGTGCTTCTCGGAGTACTCGCTCATGTCGATGCGCACGATGGCGCGCTCGTCGTCGAAGAGGAAGTCCGCCAGGGACTTGGCCAGTTCGGTCTTACCCACACCTGTGGGTCCGAGGAACAGGAACGAGCCGGTGGGCCGGTCGGGGTCGGCCACCCCAGCGCGGGAACGGCGCACCGCATCGGAGACGGCTCCGATGGCGTCGCGCTGGCCCACCAGACGCTGGCCGATGACCTCCTCCATGTGCAGCAGTTTCTCGGTCTCCCCCTCCAGCAGCTTGCCGGTGGGGATCCCGGTCCAGGCCGCGACCACCTCGGCGATCTCCTGGGGACCCACCCGCTCGGCGATCATCGGGGCCTGCTCGGTGGTGCCGGCCTCTTCGGCCTCGGCCTCGGCGATCTCGCGTTCCACGCCCGGGATCTCTCCGTAACGCAGCCGGGAGGCGGTCTCCAGGTCTCCCTCGCGCTCGGCGCGGGCCGCCTCGGTGCGCAGCGTATCCAGCCGCTCGCGCAGATCACCGGCCCGGTTGCGGCCGGCCTTCTCCGCCTCCCACCGGGTGGTCAGTGCCACCAGTTCCTCCCGGCGGTCGGCCAGATCGGCGCGCAACTGCGCGAGTCGCTCGGCGGAGGCCTCGTCGTTGTCGGCGTCGGAGAGGTAGGACTCCTCCATCTCCAGGCGGGTCACGGCCCGCTGGAGTTCATCGATCTCCATCGGGGAGGAGTCCAGTTCCATCCGGAGTTGGGAGGCGGCCTCATCGACCAGGTCGATGGCCTTGTCCGGCAGCTGCCGTCCGGTGATGTACCGGTGCGAGAGCGACGCCGCAGCCACCAGGGCACCATCGGCGATCTCCACCTTGTGGTGGGCTTCGTACTTGGGCGCGATGCCGCGCAGGATCGCCACCGTGTCCGGCACCGAGGGCTCATCGACGAACACCTGCTGGAACCGGCGCTCCAGGGCGGCGTCCTTCTCGATGGACTCGCGGTACTCATCCAGCGTGGTGGCCCCGACCATGCGCAACTCTCCGCGGGCGAGCATCGGCTTGAGCATGTTGCCCGCGTCCAGGGTGGAGTCTCCACCCGTGGCGCCGGCACCGACCACGGTGTGCAGCTCGTCGATGAACGTGATGATCTCGCCGTCGGAGTCCTTGATCTCATCGAGCACCGCCTTGAGGCGCTCCTCGAACTCCCCGCGGTACTTCGCCCCGGCCACCATCGCTCCCAGGTCCAGGGAGATCAGTCGCTTGCCCTGCAGGGAGGCGGGCACGTCGCCGTCGACCATCCGCTGGGCCAGGCCCTCCACCACGGCGGTCTTCCCGACGCCGGCCTCCCCGATGAGGACGGGGTTGTTCTTCGTGCGCCGGCTGAGCACCTGCACCACCCGGCGGATCTCGGTGTCGCGCCCGATGATCGGGTCGATCCGCCCCTCCTGAGCGGCGGCGGTCAGGTCGGTGCCGTACTTCTCCAGGGCCTGGAAGGTGCCCTCGGGGTCTGCTGTGGTGACCCGGGCCGAACCCCGCACGTTCGGCAGCGTGGCCGCCAGCGCGTCGCGGTTGGCACCCATGGAACGCAGCACCTCACCGGCGTTGCCGGAGTCGGTCGCCAGGGCCATGAGCAGGTGCTCGGTGGAGACGAACTCATCCCCCAGCGCCTTGGCCTCCTCGCCGGCGGTCTTCATCACCGTGGCCAGGCCGCGAGACACCTGGGGCTGGTTGACCGAGGATCCCGAGGCGGCGGGCATGCCCGTGAGCACACCTTCGGTGCGCCCGGCGACCATGGCCGGAGCGACCCCCAGGGCGTTCAGCAGCGCGACGGCGATCCCGTCCTCCTGGGCGAGCAGGGCGGCCAGCACGTGGGCGGGCTCGACCTGGGCGTGACCGGCGGCCGAGGCGTTGCGGACGGCTACCGACAGCGCCTCCTGGGACTTGGTGGTGAGTTGAGTGTCCAAAGTTCGCTTCCTCCGCGAGCAGTATCAGGGTCCATAAGGGACAACTCCAGCGAAGTTGAGTCTATTCCGCTCAAGGTGGCCGGCAGGCATCGTCCTGAAGCCACCGGCGCACGTGGCACCGGCAGGTGCGGGCATTCCTCCACACCGCTGATCGCCTCCGATGACGTCCTGGTGTCGCTGGATAGCGTATCAACCTGTCCACCCTCCTGGCCGGCGGGCGGATGGTCACCGGGACCGGGGAGGTGCTCGACTTCGGGATCGACGATGACGCGTCCCCGGCCACCGCGCCACCGCCGGGCAGCCGCCCGGTCGGCGGTGACGACGGCATCGCCAGGGCAGGGGCCGGCGCGGGTCGCACCGAGGATGCGCTGCTGCGGGCGATCGGGGTGTCGCTGGGCACGATCGGGGTGATGACGGCGGTGACCATCCGCGCCACCCCCGAGTACGACCTGCGCCGCCTGGAGTGGAGCGCGGGTGCGGAGTGGGCCATCGACCACTTCCTGGAGTTGTCCCTGACCAACCGCAACGCCGACATCTACTCGTACCCCCCGCAGGGACGAGGTCAAGGTGCGCACGCTGAACCTGCCCGGGCACACCGCCTCCGTGATGCCTGCAGACGCGCACGTGGTCGCCGAACAGACCGGCCCCAGCCACGAGATCATCCCGACCGTTCCCCCGTTGCGCTTCGATGAGATGGAGTACCTGTTCCCGTTGGAGGTCGGCATGGACGCGTTCCAGGCGGTGCGGGAACGCATCAAGCCCCGCCACCGTCACCACGTGGCCTGGCGGGTCCTGGTGCGCACCATCGCGGCCGATGACCTGATGCTGTCCAATGCCACCGGGCACGACTCGATGAGCATCGCCCTGCTGCACAACGCCGAGTTGCCCGAGGACCCCTACTTCGCGGACATGGAACCGTTGCTGCTGGATTACGGCGGTCGCCCGCACTGGGGCAAGAAGCACTCCCGCACGGCCGCCCACCTGGCACCGATGTACCCGCAGTGGCAACACTTCCAGCCGATCCGGCGCCGGCACGACCCGGACGGGGTGCTGATGAACGACTACCTGCGTTCGTTGCTGGAGCAGGACCAGGACGGCGCGAACGGGGGCCAGTCATGACCGAGCAGCTGGGGCATCGCATCTGGGTCTTCCCGTCTGGATGCATCCCGGCCACCGGCACCGGGACGGAACCGGAGTTCACCAGCCGTGAGGAACTGTGCCTGCTCAACCCCGGGCCGCAGGACGTCACCGCCGAGATCGACGTGCTGCGGGCCGATGGGGACCCCTTGGGGCCGTTCACCCTGGCGGTCGGCGCGCGGCGGGTGCGACATGTGCGGATCAACGACCTGTTCGACCCGGCGCCGGTTCCGCTGGGGGTCCCCTACGGGTTGATCGTGCGCACCGAGCATCCGGTGGTCGCCCAGGTGGTGCGCACCGACACCCGTCGCGACGGCCTGACGGTGTCGGCGATGCAGGGGTACGGAACCGGCTAGGGCCCAGTGATCGCTCCCGGCATCCCACGGCCCGGCGTTCCTCCGCCCCCTGGCGTCGCAAGACGCTGCAAGGGCCCCGGGTACTGCCGCCCCCTGGCGCGTCCGCGCGCCACGGTGCACGCTGGACAGATGGGTACCACTGCTGAGACCTCGCGACCTCCTGCCGCTCCGGCCTGGCCCCGCAGCACCACGGAGGCGAACGAGGACAGTCTGAACACCCTGCACCGGTGGTGGCGGGCAGCCAACTACCTCTCGGTCGGACAGATCTACCTGATGGCCAACCCGCTCCTGGACGAGCCGTTGCAACCCGAGCACATCAAGCCGCGGCTGCTCGGCCACTGGGGCACCACCCCGGGCCTGACGTTCACCTACGCGCACATGAACCGCGCCATCATCGACCGGGCCCTGGACGCCATCTACGTCACCGGTCCCGGTCACGGCGGGCCTGCTCTGGTGTCCGCCTCCTACCTGGAGGGCACCTGGACCGAGGCCTACTCCGACGTCACCCAGGACACCGAGGGCATGCGCCGGTTGTTCAAGCAGTTCTCCTTCCCCGGCGGGGTGCCCAGTCACGTCGCTGCCGATGTTCCCGGGTCGATCAACGAGGGCGGCGAGTTGGGCTATTCGCTCTCCCATGCCTACGGCGCCGCATTCGACAACCCCGATCTGCTGGTGGTCACCGTCGTCGGCGACGGTGAGGCCGAGACCGGACCACTGGCCACCAGTTGGCACGGCAACAAGTTCCTCAACCCGCGCACCGACGGGGTGGTGCTGCCGATCCTGCACCTCAACGGTTTCAAGATCGCCAACCCGACCGTGCTGGACCGCATCGGGGAGACCGAACTGTTGGAGCTGATGCGCGGATACGGACACAACCCGCACCTGTTCACCGCCGGGTTCGATGACGAACCGGTCGCCGACACGCACCGCCGCTACGCCGAACTCCTCGACGGCGTGCTCGATGAGATCGCCGACATCAAGGCCCGCGCCGCCGACGGTGATGAGGCCCGGCCCGCGTGGCCGATGATCATTCTGCGCACGCCCAAGGGATGGACCGGACCGGTCACGGTCGACGGCAACGTGGTCGAGGGATCCTGGCGTTCCCACCAGGTGCCCCTGGCGAAGGCCCGCGACGACGACGAGCACCTGCGTCTGCTCGAGGAATGGCTGCGTTCGTACCACCCGGGCGACCTGTTCGACGATGACGGTGCTCCGTCGTCGGACATCACCGGCCTCTGCCCGCAGGGGCGACGACGGATGAGCGGCAACCCCCATGCCAACGGCGGGCTCCTGCTACGCGACCTGCGCCTGCCCGATCACCGCGATTTCGCCGTCGACGTTCCCGCCCCCGGCGCGCGCATCGATGAGCCCACCAAGGTGCTGGGACGGTGGCTGACCGAGGTGATCCGGGCCAACCCGGACAACTTCCGCATCTTCGGCCCGGACGAGACGGCCTCGAACCGGTTGTCGGGGGTCTACGACGTCACCGCGAAGCAGTGGAACGCCGAGTACCGCGACATCGATGAGGACGATGATCTGGCACCCAGCGGCCGGGTGGTGGAGATGCTGTCGGAGCACATGTGCCAGGGATGGCTGGAGGGCTACCTGCTGAGCGGCCGGCACGGGATGCTGAACTCCTACGAGGCGTTCATCCACATCGTCGACTCGATGTTCAACCAACACGCCAAGTGGCTCAAGGTCACCCAGGAGATCCCGTGGCGGGCACCGATACCGTCGCTGAACTACCTGCTGTCCTCGCACGTGTGGCGCCAGGACCACAACGGCTTCTCCCACCAGGACCCCGGCTTCATCGACCATGTGATGAACAAGAAGGCGGAGGTGGTACGGGTGTACCTGCCACCGGACGCGAACACGTTGCTGAGCGTCTACGACCGGATCCTGGGCACCCGGGACTTCGTCAACGTGGTGGTGGCCGGCAAGCAACCCGGTCCGCAGTGGCTGGACATGGAGGCCGCGATCGCCCACTGCGCCCGCGGCGTGGGCGTGTGGGACTGGGCCGGCTCCGAGGTGGAAGGGCAGGACCCGGACGTGGTGCTGGCCTGCGCCGGGGACATTCCCACCATCGAGACCCTGGCTGCGGCCGGCCTGCTGCGCGAGTACCTGCCGGACCTGAAGGTGCGGGTGGTGAACGTGGTGGACCTGATGCGCCTGCAGGATGACCGGGAGCACTCGCACGGGATGTCCGACCGCGACTTCGACACGGTGTTCACCAAGGACAAGCCGATCCTCTTCGCCTACCACGGCTACCCGTGGCTGATCCATCGACTGACCTACCGGCGCACGAACCACCCGAACCTGCACGTGCGCGGATACAAGGAGGAGGGCACCACCACGACACCGTTCGACATGGTGATGCTCAACGACTTGGACCGCTACCACCTGGTGATGGACGTGATCGACCGGGTGCCGCAGTTGGGCAGCCGGTACGCCGGATTGCGCCAGGAGATGGGCGATGCCCGCCTGAAGGCCCGGCAGTACACCCGCGACCACGGTGTGGACATCCCCGAGGTAGCCGACTGGGTGTGGCCGGACGCGGCCGACTCGGGCACCGTCTCCGGCTCGAACGCCCAAGCGGCTGCGACCGATACCGGCGCGGACCACGGCTGAGCCGTCGCCGCACGATGGCACACTCGAGGAATGACTTCGCGGATCTGGCGCCCGGTAGGCGCAGTCCTGCTCGCGCTCGTGGTGCTCACCGGCTGCGTGCGGCTGGACGGCGGGGTGACCATCAGCACCGATGACACCCTGTCCGGTGACGTTGTGGTCGCCGTCAGCCAGGCCTGGGCCGAGGCCAATGGTCAGGATCCCTACGCGCTGCAGCGCATCCTGGACGAGGAGATCGCCGCGGCCCCGGATGCCGGCATCGCCGCGGAGCCGTTCGAGGACGGCGAGTACATCGGGGCCACGTTGACGCTGACGGACGTGCCGATCGAGCGGATCGAGGAGTCCACCTCCGGCGCACTGATCGTCGCCGCCGAGGAGGACGGACACATCGTGGCCGGGCGGTTCGGTGACCTCGACCTCACCGCACCGGACGGCGCCGAGGGGGACGATCAGGTCGCCACGCCGTGGTTGATCGACTTGTCGGTGACGTTCCCGGAGGCTGTCACCGACCACGACGGCACCCTGGTGGGCCGCACCGTCTCCTGGGACCTGGAGCCCGGTGATGACACGCTCTTCGCCACCACCGCAGGCAGCGGCTTCTCCCTACCGGTTCCGGTTCCGGTGCTGCTGTTCGGGCTGCTGCTGGTGGGGACCGGCCTCTGGCTCGTCATCAGCCGACGACGGCGACAGGCAGCGGGCGAGCAGCACTGACTTGCCGTAGGTGACCGGCCCGGGCGGGCAGCCGACCCGTGCAGCGAACGGTACTCGGTGTGCTGTGAGGATGGAGGAAGGGCCGGCCTCTGGGGGGACCGGGCCTTGTGGCCCGAGTGGCTACCTCAACCCTGCTCGACTGGGTGCACGCGTCCTGTCCGGCGTCGGTGGCCGAGCCCGATGACGAGAGCCCTGAGGCGGGGGTCGGTGGCCGAGTCCGATGACGAGAGCCCTGAGGCGGGCGTCGGCGACCTCCCGGTCTCTCACCCGAGCGTTCAACTGCACAGTTATCCCCAGGCCGGGTGTACCCGCGTAGCTATCCACAGCGCCGGAGTGATTCGAACGTTTGTCGGAGGTGGGTTGTAGGTTCGACTCATGTCCATCACCCAGGTCCCACCGATGATCCAGGCGCCGGCCGCGTTGGCTCAGGTCGCTTCGGTCGTTGGGGAGATGGCTGCCGGTGGGTGGTGGCGGGTGGGTGAGTCCGATCTGGGCGAGGCGTTGGCGCAGGCGGGTCGGATCCGTCACGAGGTGGCCCGGCTGGAGGCACACGCCGCGGCCGAAGCGATCGCTCGCGGGTTGCCCGCAGGCCAGGGAATGACGGCGGTGGACTACCTGGTCAAGGTGGCCAGCCAGTACGCCCCGGCGCCACCGCGGGGGCAAGCGATCCACACCGCGCGCATCGCCGAAACGATCAACAACCCCTCCCCCGGTGTGGAGAACACCCTGGCCGGGTTCGATGCCGGACTGATCAGCACCTCCAAGGCCTCAGCGATCATTCAGTTCCACCACGAGGTGGAACCGATCTCCGAGGCCGAGGCGCTTGCCACCACGATGAAGACGATCAACGAAGGAGCGACCGACCAGGTCCAACCTCCCGACCCGAACGACCAGGACGACCAGGACGACCAGGTCGACCAGGGCGATGACGGGGATGCCGCCGAAGGACCTGGCGGGCCACCGGTGCGCCGATGCGGGTGGACCGACCGGCAGCTGGCGCTCCTGCTGCGCCGGGCACGGCGAACCATCAAACCACCTAAGGACTTGGAAGCCGAGGAGAACGGGCAACGAATCCGCCGAGCCCTCTACACCCTGCCCGCAGCCGGCGGGATGACCGAGTACCGGGTCTTCCTCGACCCCGAAGGGGCGGCCATCATCGACGCCACCTTGTCAGCGCTGTCCAAACCGCAGCCGGCCGAGGACGGCACGCCCGATCCGCGCAGCGCACCCCGCCGCCGGGCCGACGCCCTGGTGACCATCATCCAACGGGGCGTAGCCGCCCCCGAGGGAACCCCCCAGACCACCAAGGCCCAAGTGTTCGTCACCATCCCCCTAAGTGACCTACAGTCCAAGACCAACGGCGCCGGCATCACGATGACCGGGCAGGTGCTCTCCCCTGAAACCGTGCGGCGCATGGCCTGCGACGCCTCGATCATCCCCGCAGTGCTGGGCACCGAGGGCGAAATCCTCGACCAGGGCCGCGACGAGCGCCTGTTCACCCGCGCCCAACAACGAGCCCTGTGGCATCGCGACAAGGGATGCTCATTCCCAGGCTGCACCATCCCCGCTCAGTGGTGCCAAGCCCACCACGTCCAGTTCTGGGCCCACGGCGGACACACCAACCTGGACAACGCAGCCCTGCTCTGCCAACGCCACCACACCCACGTCCACAGCAATGACCTAACCGCCACCGTCACACCCACCGGAGTCACCTGGCACACCTGAACACCCCGCCCCACACCCGGCCACCACCGCCGGGCCCATGGCATGCGCAGAGACCGGAATGCGGGCGGGGTGGAACAGGGCAGGAGCAGAGCAGCAGCAGAGCAGAGCAGCAGCAGAGCAGGAGCAGGAGCAGGAGCAGGAGCAGGAGCGATGCTCACACTCCGGCGCCCAGACGGAGCGAATCACGACGCACCCTTGCGCCAGACATCAATGACACTCCACACCGCAACGACAAGGCGCCCCAAGAGCGGCGCAAACCGGGCAGCGTCACTGGAGTACGGCCCGGCGGTGCGCCCAGGGGGCGGCGCGCTCCAGGTCCGCGGCCAGGGACAGCAGCACGTCCTCACCCCCGGGTGCCACCGAGGCCAGCGTGACGCCGAAGGGCAATGCCGGCTCGCCGTCGTCGGGTTCGGCGTGGTGCAGCGGGAGGGAGATCGCGGCCTTGCCTATGATGTTCAGGCTGGAGGTCCACGGAGTGAACTCCATCTGGGCCTGGAAGTCCGCGGCCGGGTCCTCATCGTTGCGGATCGCGCCGATCGCCGGTGGTGGGGTAGCCAGCGACGGGGTGAGGATCACGTCGAAGTCGGCCCACCGGCGTGCGGCCTGGCGGGTGAGGCGCTGCCCGCCGAACACGGCTTCGGCGTAAGTCGGCCCGGTGACATCCTTGCCGGCCTCGCGCAGCCACCGGGTGAGCGGGCGCAGGGCGCTCTCACCCCCGGGCGGCAGCGGGATGGAGGTGGCCAGGACGGCCCACATCGGACGGAACGGGGCCCACTCCTCGGCATTGAAGGGAACCGGGGCGGTATCGAGGTGGTGGCCCATGCCGGTGAGCAGGCGCGCCGCCTTGTCCACGGCGGCCAGGGCCTGGGGATGGATCCCCGCATCGGCGATGATCGGTTCGGTGAGCACCCCGATCCGGAGCGGCGCGGCGGAGCGGGCGGCAGCCTCGGCGAAGCTGGTCGCGACGGGCGGGGCGCTGTAGGTATCGCCGGGCCAGGCGTGGGCCAGGACGTCCAGCGCGATCGCGGTGTCGGCAACGGTGCGGGTGAGGACGCCGTTGGTGGACAGGCCGGGGCCATCCAGGCCGTGCGGGCCGGGGCTGATGCGCCCGCGTGCGGGCTTCAAGCCCACCAAGCCACAAGCCCCGGCGGGGATGCGGATCGAACCGCCTCCGTCTGAGCCGTGGGCGATCGTGGTGATGCCTGCTGCCACTGCGGCCGCCGCGCCACCGGATGAGCCGCCTGCGGTCCGGGAGAGGTCCCATGGATTGCGGGCCGGCGGGGCGACGTCGGGCTCGGTGTAACAGGGGAAACCGAACTCGGGGGTATTGGTCTTGCCGATCATGGTGGTCCCGGCCCGGCGCAGCAGGGTCACCACGCCGTCGTCGACCTCGGGCACGTAGCCCTGCAGCGCCGCGCTACCGGCGGTCATCGGGACCCCGGCGACCTGGTTCAGGTCCTTGATCGGCAGCGGCACGCCGGCCAGCGGCGGCAGGTCAGCCTCGTCGTCGGCCGCGTCGATGGCGCGCTGGACCGCCCTGGCTTGTTCCAGGGCCAGTTCGGGGGTGACGGTGATGAACGCGCCGATCCGGTCATTGAGTTCTGCTGCACGGTCCAGCGCGTGCTGGGTTACCTCGACCGCACCGAGTTCGCCCTTGGCGATGGTGGCGGCCAGTTCAACGGCAGTGAGATCATCCAGGTCAGACATACCGCGAGCCTACTCTCGGGGAGGTCTGCACCCGGCTCACCGGGTCAACCAGCGCGGACGTCCCTGTTGACCGATGCCTACTCCCGCGCTGCCAGTCCGTCAGACCCCACCACGACCCCGGAGCCGGGCCTCCAGGTACCCTGTACGGCGCCACCCCTCAATGGCCGCAAGCCCGCACCATCCACTCGTGAAGCACCGTCGCCCGAAACCGAAAGGCCCTCCCCGTTGCGCGCCCTCTATAAGCCCGGCCCGCGTGCTGGTCTAGAACTTGTCGAACGTCCCGAGCCTGAGCCTGGTCGGGCCGAGGTGAAGATCCGGGTGTTGACTACCGGGATCTGCGGTACCGATCTGCATATTCGTAATTGGGACTCCTGGGCGGCCTCGATGGTGAGGGCTCCCTATATTCCCGGGCATGAGTTCTATGGCGAGGTGGTGGCCGTGGGGGATTTGGTGCAGGACGTCAAGGTCGGTGACAAGGTCTCCGGTGAGGGTCATATCGTGTGCGGGACCTGCCGTAACTGCCGCGCCGGGCAACGCCAGTTGTGCATCCGCACGATCTCGGTGGGGGTGCAGCGCGATGGTGCTTTCGCTGAGTTCGTGGTGATCCCGGAGGAGAACGTGTGGGTGCACAACTTCCGGGAGGGGCAACAGCCCGTCACTGCCGAACTGGGTGCGATCTTCGACCCGTTCGGCAATGCGGTGCATACCGCGTTGAAGTTCTCGGTGGTGGGTGAGGACGTGTTGATCACCGGTGCCGGGCCGATCGGGTTGATGGCCGCGGCGGTGGTGCGTCATGTGGGTGCCCGGTATATCGCGATCACCGATGTGTCCGCGCCCCGGTTGGCTCTGGCCGAGCGGATGGGGGTGGACCTGACGGTGGATGTGTCCAAGACCAGCATCGAGTGGGCTTTCGGGGAGCTGGGTCTGAAGGAGGGGTTCGATGTGGGCCTGGAGATGTCGGGGCACCCCGATGCGCTGCCGGAGATGATCCGGGATATGAACCACGGGGGCCGTATCGCGCTGCTGGGGCTGCCTACCGAGTCCATCGACATCGACTGGTCGGTGGTGGTGACCCACATGCTCACGTTGCAGGGGATCTACGGGCGGGAGATGTTCGAGACCTGGAACGCCATGGCCGCGATGCTGAGTTCGTCCACCTGGCTGCACCAGACCATCTCCTCGGTGATCACCGATGTCCTACCCGCCACCCAGTGGGAGCGCGGCTTCGAGATCGCCGCCAACGGCACCAGCGGCAAGGTCGTCCTGGACTGGTCCACCCTCTCCTGAGCCTGGACTGGTCCGTCCTCTCCTGAGCCTGGACTGGTCCGTCCTCTCCTGAGCAGGTTCCGTAGGCTGGGCGCCGAGACCGGTCGAGTGCGGCGAGACCGGCCTCGGCAACGACCGGTCTGACGCCCGTTCGACCGGTCTCAGCGATTCCACGCCCCGCAGCCCGAAAGGACGCCCCCGATGTTCACCACGATGCGCACCGAACTACAGCATGAGTTGGAGGAGTTGCGCGAGTCCGGGCTGTACAAGGCCGAACGGGCCATCACCACCCCCCAGTCGGCGCAGATCCGGGCCGGAGCCCTGGGCGCGGAGCCGGCTTCGGTGCTGAACTTCTGCGCCAACAACTACCTCGGCCTGGCCGACGACCCGCGCATCATCGCCGCGGCCAAGAGCGCCCTGGACGAACGCGGCTTCGGGATGGCCTCGGTGCGGTTCATCTGCGGCACCCAGGACCGGCACCTGGAACTGGAGCAGCGGGTCAGCCAGTTCCTGGGCACCGAGGACACGATCCTGTTCTCGTCCTGTTTCGACGCCAACACCGGACTGTTCGAGATCCTCCTCGACGCCCGCGACGCCGTCATCTCCGACCAGTTGAACCACGCCTCGATCATCGACGGCATCCGGCTGTGCAAGGCCTCCCGGTTCCGCTACGCCAACCGCGACATGGGCGACCTGCGCGCGCAGCTTCAAGCAGCGGCCGACGGCGGGGCTCGCCGGATCCTGGTCGTCACCGACGGCGTGTTCTCGATGGACGGCTACCTGGCACCGCTACGCCAGATCTGCGATCTGGCCGAGGAGTTCGGCGCACTGGTGATGGTTGACGACTCCCACGCCACCGGTTTCATGGGAGCAACCGGCGCCGGGACTCCCGAGCACGCGGGCGTGAGCGACCGGGTGGACATCTACACCGGTACCTTCGGCAAGGCCCTTGGTGGCGCTTCGGGCGGGTACGTCTCCGGGCGGGCGGAGATCGTCGCGATCCTGCGCCAGCGGGCCCGGCCCTATCTGTTCTCCAACTCCCTGGCCCCCTCGATCGTGGCAGCCACCCTCACCGCACTGGACCTGGTGGCGGACGCCGGGGAGTTGCGCGAGCAACTGTTCGCCAACGCCGCCCACTTCCGCCGCCGGATGTCCGAGGAAGGCTTCGACCTGCTGGAGGGGGAGCATCCGATCATCCCGGTGATGTTCGGCGATGCGGTGCTGGCCTCCAAGGTCGCCGAGCAGATGCTGGCCCGCGGGGTGTTCGTGACCGCGTTCTCCTTCCCGGTGGTGCCCCGGGGAGCGGCGCGGATCCGGGTGCAGCTCTCCGCCGCGCACACCGCCGAGCACATCGAGGAATGCGTCGCGGCGTTCGTCGCCTCCCGGGAGGCCGCTGCGGCCGAGGGCTAGGGTTCGGGCCCCCGGGCGCCTGGTGGAAGGATGGCCGGGTGCTGTACGTGCTGGTGATCCTCGCTGTGTTCATCGGCGCCCTGGCCCAACGGGCCACCGGTCTGGGCTTCGCGATGATCTCTGCGCCGGTGCTGGTGTTGCTACTCGGCGCGTTCGACGGCGTACTGCTGGTGAACCTGTGCGGCGCGGTCGCAGCGCTGCTCATCATCACCCGGGTGTGGCACCTGATCGACTGGCGGCAGTTCCGGTTGCTCACCGTCCCGGCCCTCCTCGCGGTGGTGCCCGGCACGATCATCTCGGTGCTGTTCACCGGCCCGGGCCTGCAGATCATCGTGGGGGTGATCCTCATCGTGGCGCTCACCGCCTCGCTCATCGTGCGGCGCAGTTTCCGTCCCGTGGCGATCACGCCGAGTGCGCTCCTGAGTGGAGCGGTCTCCGGGTTCACCAACACCACCGCCGGAGTGGGCGGACCGGCGCTGAGCGTGCATGCGGTGCTGACCCGGTGGGACCATCGGGCATTCGCCGCCACCATCCAGCCCTACTTCGTCGTCAGCGGCATGGTCGCCTTCATCGCCAAGGTCGCCGCCGCCCCTGAAGGTCTACCGGCCTATGCCTGGTGGTTGTGGCTGATGATTGTCGGGGCGATCCTGACCGGGCTGGCGGCCGGGGAATGGGTCAGCACCCGGATCAGCGCCAGGGCGGCGCGCATCGCCGTCATCCTGCTCGCCTACGGCGGCGGGGTCGTGGCCGTCATCGATGGCGTGCTGGCTGCCGGATGATGACGCGCGCCGGTCAACGGCCTTGCTCGGGCCCCTCGGTGCCCTCCTCGGACGTTCCGGCCGGGTCCGTTCCGTCGGCGTACTCACCCGTCTCATAGTCGTACTCGACGGGGTTACCCTCCTCATCGGTGCGCTGGTACCACGCGGTGAACTCCTCATCCGAGGTGTCCATGGCCTCGCCGGTGGCGTACTCGTCGGGCGGGGTCACCGGTTCGAGACTGAGCACCCAGTGGTCCCCGTGCTCCTCCACGCCCCGCTCGACGGCCTTCTCGAGTGCCCAGTTCTCGTAGGTGTAGCGGATCACCTGCGGGTCGTTGCGCAACTCACGCACCAGGGCCGCTGCCATGCCGATAATGATGATGGAGAACGGCAGGGCCGTCACGGTGATCAGGTTCTGCAATCCGGTGAGGGCGTCCTCGTCACCGACCAGCAGGATGACCACCGCGATGCCGGCCATGCACACGACCCAGAAGACCGTGATGGGCCGCTTGGGTTCCGGGTTTCCCTTCTGCGACATCTGCGAGTTGACCAGCGAGGCGGAGTCGGCGGTGGTGATGAAGAAGATCGCCAGGATCACGATCACCAGCGGGGCCAGGACCGCGCCGCCCGGCAGTTGGTCGGTGACGACGTAGAAGATCTCCTCCGGTGCCGGCAGTGACTGCGCTGTACCGTCGGGTGCGACCTCCCCGTGCTCGCGTTGCAGCCAGATCGAGGTGCCGCCCAGGAGGGTGAACGCCCCGACGATGATGGACGAGGGAATGAGCAGGACCCCGAGGACGAATTGGCGGATCGTTCGTCCGCGGCTGATCTTGGCGACGAAGACCCCCACGAACGGGGCCCAGCTCACCCACCAGGCCCAGTAGAAGGTGGTCCACGCGGTGAGGAACTCCTGGGTCGGCTCCCCGTCGGACATGGTGGCTCCGAGCATCTCGGGCATCGAGCCGAAGTACTCCACGACGACGCCCGGGATGACGTTGAGGAGGAACGCCGTCGGGCCGACCACGAAGAAGAACACCGCGAGCCCGACCGACAGGACCAGGTTGACGTTGGACAGCCGGCGAATGCCCCGCTGGATGCCAGAGACCGCCGAGACGATCGTCCCGGCGGTCAGGGTCACGATGATGACGATCGCGATGGTGTTCCCGGTTGTGCCGATGCCACTGACGATCTCCACTCCCCGAGCGATCTGCAGCGCACCGATCCCCAGGCTCGCAGCCGTTCCGAACAGAGTGGCGAAGATGGCCAGGCCGTCGATGATCCGAGCGCCGGCACCGCTTGCTTTACCGTTCCACAAGGGCGTCAGCACCGAGCTCATCAACGGCACCCGGCCGCGGCGGTAGGAGACGTAGGCGACGCAGAGTCCCACGATCGCGTAGATCGCCCATGCGTTGATTCCCCAGTGCAATGCGGCTTGAGCCATCGCACCCCGGACGGCCTCTGCGGTGGCGGGCTCGTAGAGTCCGGGGAGGGGGTCGAGGTAGTGGCTCAACGGCTCGAAGGGCCCGAAGAAGATGATCCCGATCCCGATGCCCGCGGCGAACAACATCGCGACCCACGAGACGGTGGAGTACTCCTGTTTCTCACCATCGAGGCCCAGCGGGATCCGGCCGTAACGGGAGAAGGCGAGGAAGAGGAGGAAGATCGCCATCCCGGTGGCCAGTAGGTTGAACACCCACCCGAGGTTCTGGGTGACCCACGCCAGGGCGATCCCGGAGACCTCGTTCACGCTGGCCGGTTGAGAATGCCCCAGATGATGAACCCGACGATGGACGTCCCGACGACCAGCACGATCGGCCGGTCGATCCCGTAACGAACTCGCTGATCCTCGATGGCGACCCCCGGCACCAGCGCCGGGTGGATGTTGTGCGGGTAGTCGATCTCCTTGATGAACTCCGCAGCCCTGCGCCTCGCGCTCCGCAGCCGGTGGCGATCGGATCCGGGACCCTGCCCTGACTCCTTCTGCATGTCGCTCCTGCCGTTCGAGGGCGAACGTCCGGACTACCCGGACGCCTGAGGAATTTCGCCCTCAACCTAGCGAGTAGGTGCCCCGAAAGCGCGTCTAGACACGAACAGACGCCGGCAGGGTGTCAAGGGACAGTGGGAACTGCCCAGGGGCGGTCGTGATGCCTGCCCGTTGACGGTCACGAGATCTGCCCGGTGATGGCCATGGGATCTGCCCAGGGTTGGCCATCACCGGCCCCGGGTGTCAGGT